>DASRZY010000118.1:0-27998 GCA_035685905.1 Syntrophales bacterium | reverse complement strand
GAGGACCTTGCCGCTCGGCGGGACGACGGTGTTGTAGGCGCGGGCGAGGCGCGTGATGCTGTCCAGCAGGATGACCACGTCCTTGCGGTGCTCGACGAGGCGCTTGGCCTTCTCGATGACCATCTCGGCCACCTGGACGTGGCGGGTCGCCGGCTCGTCGAAGGTGGAGGAGATGACCTCTCCCTTGACGCTTCGCTCCATGTCCGTCACTTCCTCGGGCCGCTCGTCGATGAGCAGCACCATGAGGGTCACCTCCGGGTGGTTCGCGGCGATGCTGTGGGCGATGTCCTTCAGCAGGACCGTCTTGCCGGCCCGGGGCGGGGAGACGACGAGGGCGCGCTGTCCCTTGCCGATGGGGACGAAGATATCCATGACCCGCGTGGAGAAGTTTTCCGTGTCGCTCTCGAGTTTCAGTTTCTCGTTGGGGTACAGCGGGGTGAGGTTGTCAAAGAGGATCTTGTCCTTGGCCAGTTCGGCCCCTTCGAAGTTGACGGAGTCCACCTTGAGGAGGGCGAAGTATTTCTCCCCTTCCTTGGGCGGCCTCACCTCGCCCGAGACGGTGTCCCCGGTTCTCAGGCTGAAGCGGCGGATCTGCGAGGGCGACACGTAGATGTCATCGGGCCCGGGCAGGTAGTTGTAATCGACGGCTCGGAGGAAGCCGAACCCGTCGGGCAGAGTCTCCAGCACCCCTTCGCCGTAAATGGCGCCGTTCTTCTCGGCCTGGGTCTGAAGGATGGAAAAGATGAGGTCCTGACGGCGCATGCCGCCTGCGCCCGGCACATTGAGTTCCTTGGCGAGGACCGTCAACTCGTTGATCGGCTTCCGCTTGATCTCGACAATATTCATGATACTCTTCCTTGATGTCTTCGCGAGCCGGGTTCACCCATGGTTGCCGTAAGACGGCAGGCACACGGAAATCCGTTCCTCTTTGAACCAGCGCGCATGAATGTGGGTGAGTTACTCTTCGTATCTCGGGATTAATTCAACGGGTAGTACGTCGAATAGTTGGGTTACTCAAGGGAAGGACTTGAAAGCCTTTTTGAGATTGTCGGTATGTACAACAAGCCTTCCCACCTTGTCAAGAGCTATTTCCCCTGCAAAAGCAGGACAAAATTCAGGTGCCGTCCCGTCTTATCCCCATCCCGCCGGTGTGAAAAGAAAAGATCCTCGCGGCAGCAGGTGCACAGACCGGTATCGGATATCTGCCCCGGGGGAACGCCTTCCCGCTCGAGTTGAACCCGGTTCGCCAGCGGGAGGTCCAACATCCATCTCCTGTCGCGGCGCCCCGGCCGCATGATCCGGTCCGCGTCGCCATTCCGTGACATGGCCTCAAAGACAGGTTCATCGACCTCGTAGCAGCAGGGCCCGATGGAAGGGCCGATGGCGGCACAAAGGTCCTCCGGGCGGGTTGAGAACCGCTCCCCCATCACCCGCACTGCCTTCCCCGCGATGCCCAGGGCCGTTCCCCGCCACCCGGCGTGGACGGCGGCGATTGCCTGCCTTCTTTCGTCGAAGAGGAGCACGGGCGCGCAATCAGCCGTTTTGATCCCGATGGCCACACCGGGTTTGTCCGTCACAATTGCGTCGTACTGCCTGTTTTCGAGTGAATGACAGGAAACCGCATCCTCGATGATCAAAAACTTCTCACCGTGAACCTGGTTGACGACAAAAAACTGCTCGCAGGGTATTCCGAAGGCAGAGGCAATTCGCTGCCAGTTCATGCGGACTTGCTCCGGGGGGTCTCCCTCCCGGGGGCTTACGTTGAGCGCGGAATAAGGGCCACTGCTCACTCCCCCGACTCGCGTGCAAAACCCATGCAAAATTGACGAATTTCGCAAAAATTCTTCAGATTCAAGATATTGTATCGGTCCGCGCCGGGTGAGTTTAACCATGATCAAATTCCGGAATAATGGAGTAATGGAATGATGGAATGATGGGTTTTAATAAAAGCAATCTCCTTCCACAACCCATTATTCCAGCATTCCATCATTCCATCCCTCCGCTGTTTCGGGAGGCGCTTCTCAAATAGCGGATCACTTCGTCCATGTCTTCCGGCAGCGGCGATTCAAACGTCATCTCCTGACCCGTTACGGGGTGGGCGAATGAGAGGCGGCCGGCGTGGAGGGCCTGGCGGGTGAGCTTCTTCACCACTGCCCGCATCTCAGGCGTCTCAACGGTTCGCTTCGACCCGCCGTAGACGCTGTCGCCGACGACGGGATGCCCCAGGGAACTCAGGTGGACGCGGATCTGATGAGTCCGCCCCGTGTCGATCTTTGCCTCCACGAGGGTGAAGTCGCCGAACCGCTCCAGGACCCTCCAGCGGGTGATTGCTTCCTTGCCCCGGCGGCTTTTTGTGGACATCTTCTTGCGTTCCACGGGGTGACGGCCGACAGGCGCATCGACGACGCCCTCGTCTTGGCGCAGATTGCCGTGTACAAGTGCGGTGTATTGTTTGGACACCTGGCGGTTTTTAAACTGCTCCGAGAGATGCCGGTGCGCCTCGTCGGACTTGGCCACAACCATCAGGCCCGATGTCCCCTTGTCGAGACGATGGACGATCCCCGGCCTCATCACCCCGCCGATCCCCGAGAGGTCCCGGCAGTGAAACTGAAGCGCGTTGACCAGTGTGCCGCCATAGTTTCCCGCCGCGGGGTGGACGACCATTCCGGGGGGCTTGTCAACGACGATGAGCGAATCGTCCTCGTAGAGAATGTCGAGGGGGATATCCTCGGGAACGATCTCGGGAGAAACAGGCGGCGGCTTGTGCAGGGAAACGGTCTCCCCAAGTTTCAGGAGGCGGCTTCCCCTGGCGGATTTTCCTTCTACGAGGACATCCCCTTCCTCGATGAGGCGCTTGGCCTGGGAGCGCGAGAGATCCTTGTCTGTCTGAGACAGGAAGACATCCAGCCGAAGGCCCTGCTCGTTTTCTCCGACGATGTATCGAGACTGCGTCCCCTCTTGCCTTGTCATCCCTTCTCACTCAAAGCCAGGACGGCCTTCAGGGCGTTGCGAACCTCCGGGAGTTCCTCCGCGGCCAGGGTGCGGGCGTCGAAAAGGATCTCGTCCTCGGCGATCCGGGCCACAACGGGAACGGGCAGGGCCCTGAGTTTCTCGTCAATGCGCGCAGCCGACAGTTTCGCCGAGCGTAGGGCGAGCAACAGGGTGGGGATCTGCTGCGTCGGCAGCGACCCGCCCCCGGACATGGCAGATCCTCTTTTCAGGGCGAGCGTCACGCCGGGAAGGTTTTCTTTTTTCAGGATCTGCAGAAGTTTTTTTGCTCGGCGGCCGGCGGCCTCGAAGGGCTCCGTGAGCGCCGTGAGCGAGCGCAGCCCGGCCACGGCCTCCTGCTCGTTGAGGTACAGCTTCGCCGTAGCCTCCAGGGCGGCAAGAGTCAGCTTGTCGATGCGCAGGGCCCGGTTCAGGGGGTTTTTCTTGATGCTCTCCAGGAGGTCTTTCTTCCCCACGATGATCCCCGCCTGGGGACCGCCCAGGAGCTTGTCGCCGCTGAAGGTGATCACGTCGGCCCCCTCCTTCACGGCATCCCCCACCGTCGGCTCGTGCTGCAGGCCGTACTTGTCCAGGCGGATAAAACAGCCGCTCCCCAGGTCGTTCATCACGGGGATCCCGTGACGCCTGCCCAGTTCAACAAGTTCCGGCACGGGGACCTCCTCGGTGAAGCCCACAATCCGGAAGTTGCTCGTGTGGACCTTCATGATCAGGGCCGTGTTTTCGTTGACGGCCTTTTCGTAGTCGGACAGGTGGGTCCGGTTCGTGGCCCCCACTTCGCGCAAGACGGCGCCGCTTCGCTCCATGACCTCGGGAATCCGGAACTCGCCGCCGATCTCGATGAGCTCCCCGCGCGACACGATGGCTTCCATGCCCCTTGCCAGGGTGCTCAGGACAAGCAGCACTGCCGCGGCGTTGTTGTTGACGACAAGGGCATCCTCGGCCCCCGTGAGCTCGCAGAGGATGCCGCGGATGTGGTCATAGCGAAGCCCCCGCTTCCCCGTGGAAAGGTCGAATTCCAGGTTGGAGTAACCCCGGCTCACCTCCACGATCCGCGCCAGGGCCTCTTTGCACAGCGGCGCCCGTCCGAGATTTGTGTGGAGGATGATGCCCGTGGCGTTGATCACCCGACGCAGATTGTACTCGTGGAGCTGCTCGATCCGGGCTGCCACGGCATCGGCGGCGGACACGTCCGAGAGGACACCGGCAGCATCCCCCGCCAGGATCGAAGAGCGGGTTGCGGCGACGACGTCCCGGATTGTCTCGAGGACTTTTTCGCGGGGGGCCCTCTCGAGGGTTCCCCGCTTCTCGAGGACAACGAGCACCTCGTCGATCTTGGGCAGGCTCTTCAACAGGGATTTCTGCCTGTCGTCCATGGATGACCTCGCTCCAAATGGCTGGAGTAATGGAATGCTGGAGTGATGGAATAATGGGTTTAGTACGAATTTCTTTTACATTATACCCAATATTCCATTATTCCAACACTCCAATATTCCCATCTTTCATTCCCTACAATAATCCCTGAAGTTGTTCACGGCCGTAAAGAACTCCCTCATCATCACCACCCAGTAGTATCGTCCCCGGGGGGTGAGGCAGAGCCAGTCCTTTCGGTAGTCGTAGCGAATGGCCCCGACGAGCCGGAAGGGCAGCATCATACGCCCCAGGTGCCAGTCGAATTCCTTCCCGTATTTATTCCGCATCGACGGCAGATCCATAAGCAGGCCGAAGAGCTTCATCAGGAAATCGTAGCGCACCTGCTCTCCAACGGTGAACTCCTTCGAGGCCGCAAGCGGAATCTCGCCGCGGTTCACCTGTTCGATGTAGCCGCGGATGTTGAAGGTGTTGGCGTAGCAGGTCCCGTAGAGATAGCCGATGGAGCCGCTTCCCAGGCCTGCGTAATCGTCGTAGTTGACGACGTACTCGTCGATCATGGCTTCCTTGCGGGAGAAGCACCAGGCCGAGGAAAAGCGGTAGGGCGGGACGAGCCGCTGTGTGATGATCCCGTAGAACTCCCTCTCCCGGTCCTCCGAGACGGGGCCGAGGGTCCTGTGAACGAGCTCCCGCGTCTTCGTCGATACCATGAGGGGATAGTAGGTGATCTGGTCCACACCGATTTCCACGAGCCGGTCGATGTCGGCTTTCAGGCTTTCGGGCGTCTGCCTGGCGAAATTGAAAATCATGTCGGCATTGAGCGTGTCGAAAAGGCCCCCGATCTCCTTGAGTCTCACCGCGATGGAGGCGCCGCTGCCGTATTTCTCGTAGCGCTCCATGGCCTTGAGCAGCTTGTCGTCGAAGCTCTGGATCCCCACGGACAGGCGGTTCACGCCGGCTTTTTTCAGGATGTCGAGGTTCGGGTCGGTCAGATGATTGGGGTTTGTCTCGACGGAGATCTCGCGGATGGGGTAGAGACTTTTTGCGTGGCTGAGCGTTGTGGACAACTCGTCGACAAGCACCGTTGGCGTGCCGCCGCCGACGTAGATCCCCTCGAAGGTGAAGCCCCGCTCCTTGTAGAGGGACAGCTCCTTGCGCAGGGCCGCGAAGTACTCGCGGCAGAGGGCCTCTTCGAAAGCCACCCTGTTGAAGGAGCAGTAGGGGCAGAGCTTTTCGCAAAAGGGGACATGGATATAGAGGAGGCAGGGGCTCGAGGGGCGGGCTGCCGGAAGCGAGGGGTTCCCCCCCTCCCGGAAGTTCATGGCCCGGGCGAACTGCTTTCGCGCCACATGCCCGATGAATTTGTCGATCACGGGAACCTCACCCCGGTTTGCCTGGCAGGGAATTACCTTGCGGTCAGGCGACGTTACCAGACGAACATCAAATTATCAAGGGCTTATGCAGCCTTGAAATGCAGGGGCATTGGTGCTATAGAAATTCGCCGTGAGGAATACTCAGTCAGGGGGAAAGTCCATGACGAAGCACGAAACATGGCAGCTCTGGCGTGACGGAAAAACGATCGAAGAGGAAGCGACACTGTTGAGGAAGCGTGCCGCCGACCTGCCCGTCCCTTTCAATGCCGCAGCGAAAAAGGACATCCAGACCCTCGTCGAGGCCTTTCTGGCACGCAACGACGCCCTGGGGCTGGCGGCCCCTCAGATCGGGATCAGCAAGCGCATCATCGCCTTCAAGGTGAAGGACTTCGACAAGAAGGGGGTGAGCGGCAAGGACGATTACGAAGTCCTGATCAATGCGCGCATCACCCAGCTCCGCGGGGAGACGGAAGTGATGAGCGAGGGCTGCCTCTCCTGCCCCGATATCAGCGTGGAGGTCACGCGGGCCACGGAGATCAAGGTGAAGGCCGTCGACATCGACGGCAACAAGGTGAACAAGCGCTACACGGGCTTTCTTGCGCGCATCGTCCAGCACGAGATCGACCACCTTGACGGCCGCCTCGTCATCGACCACGAGGGGACCCTCTCCTACCCGAAGGAGAAACGGGAGTTTTTCGACAAACTCTTTAAATAGAATACTGGGACCAGGGACGAGGGTGTAGGGACCAGTCGAGAGAAGAAAGAGAATGCCCCCGGGGTGCCAGCACCCCGGGGGCATTCTTGTTTCAAATGAAGATTTGACTTTGCCTATACCCTCGTCCCCAGTCCCTGGTCACCGGTTTTTACGTGGCCGGCTTCTTGTTCCTGCGGCTTTTGAGAACCTGTTTGACAAAGACACCTGACAGGATCACCATGCCGATGACATCCGACGTGGTCCCCGGGATGATCAAAAGGATCGTTGCCGCTGCCAGGAGGAACCTCTCGAAGTAGTTCAGGCGGCTTCCCCCGAGGTAGCCCACCACCGTGGCACCCATGGCCATGACACCGAGCCACAGGGTGAAGGCGCACTGGATGAACCATGGCCAGTCGAAATCGACTTTGGGGTCGAGCAGCCAGGGCATGAGAAGCACGATAGGCGCGTAAATGAAGGCAAAGGGCACGAAGGTTTTCGCCAGCGACAGGCTGAAGGCGCGGAATCCCGACTTGAAGGGATCGCTCCCTGCGACCCCTGCGGCCGCGTAGGCCGCCAGCGCCACAGGCGGCGTCACATCGGCGAGCACGGCATAGAAGAAGACGAACATGTGGGACAGCAGGGGGTGGATGCCCCACTGCAGCAGCGCCGGCGCGGCGATCATGGCGGCGATAATGTACTGGGCCGTCGTGGGGATGCCCATGCCGAGGACGAAACAGGCGAGCGCCGTGTTGATAAGGGTAAAGAAGAGCGTGATGTCGCTCACGGTGGTAAGCCCCAGGAAGATCGGGTTGAGGATCTCGGCGATTCCGTGGGCGATGGTGATGACGGCCGCGGCGAACTTGAGCCCGATGCCGGTAAGCGTCGTTGCCCCGACGATAAATCCCACGCAGGCGCAGGCGGCGCCGATGGCGATTGCATTCTTTGTCCCCTCCTGGAGGCAGGTGAGGATGTCGTGCAACCGCATTTTGCTCTCGTGGTAGAAAAGGCCGATGAAGATGATGAGCATGTTGGTCCAGAAGGCGGCAAAGGACGGCTCAACATTGAGATAGAGAAGCCCCGTCAGCAGGGCCGCACCCGCGAATCCCAGCCCAAAGGACAGAAGCTCCGAGGTCCGGTAGAAGTAGTAGAGGGCCACGGCGGAAAGGCCAAGCCATCCCACCGTCGTCTCCATCGTTTCGAAGGGGTTCATGCCGATGAGGACCGGAAGGATGGAGAGCATGAGCGGAAGCAGGAGCGGCGTTGTCCGCTTGTGGACCCCACCCGTGGCGGTGGCATAGATGATCCCCCAGAAGGCGGCCAGGAAGGGGCTGCTGCCCGTCACGAGGAGATAGATGATGATAACCAGCGGCCCCAGGAGCATCCATCTGTCCCGGATGACGTGCCAGAGGTTCGGGAGCATCTTCCTGGGAAGACCCAGCAGCCCGTTCTTCTTCGCCTCGAGATGGACCATGAACCCCACGGCGAAAAAGTGAAGGAACGACGGGAGCACTGCGCAAAGCGCAATCTTCACGTAGGGAATACCGAGGAACTCGGCCATGATGAACGCCGCGGCACCCATGACGGGCGGCATGAGCTGGCCGCCCGTGCCGGCCGCCGCCTCGACGCCGGCGGCAAATGTCGGCGAGTACCCCACCCGCTTCATGAGCGGGATGGTGAAGGATCCCACTGTCACGGCGTTTGCGACGGATGAGCCGCTGATCGACCCGAAAAACCCGCTGCTGATGACGGCGACCTTGGCCGGTCCGCCCGCCGACCAGCCGGCCAGCGCCATGGCGATGTCGATGAAGAGCTGGCCCAGTCCCGTCCGGGAGATGAAGAGCCCGAAGAGGACGAAGTGGAACACGAAGGTGGCCACGACGCCGAGGGGTATTCCGAAGAGGCCCTCGGTGCCGAGGTACATGTAGTCGACGATCCTCGAGATGGAGTAACCCCGGTGGGCGAAGATGTCGAGGCCAGGGATGTCAAGGAAATAAGGCCCCAGGTAGCAGTTGATCAGCACCAGGACGGCGACGATCGGCAGCGGCGCGCCGATGCTGCGTCTTGCCGCTTCGAGAACGAGAAGGATGGCAAACCCTCCCATGAGCAGATCGGTCGAGGCGGGGCTGCCGGCCCGTGCGCCGATGTTATTGAACTCGAGAAAGATATAGATGGAGATCGCCGAGGAAATGACTGCGCAGAAGACATCAAAGTAGGGGACGCCGTCAGACTTGTAATCCACGGCGGACCCGCGGGTGATGGCAAGAAGAGAGCAGACCCACTGGATGACGAAAAGAAAGACCATGCTTGCGAAGTTGCCCAGCAGCAGGATCCCCCAGAAGACAAGGGTCGGGGTCAGGTCCTCAAACCAGCTCAGAAAGTGAAGATCGCTGAACTCGCGATAGCCCACGTAGAAAAGCCCCGCGAGCATGGCGGTGAATATGGGAAAGTCGACGTAGGCGGCCAGCCGGTCCGGAAGCTCCTCGCGTCTCTTGAAATAGAAGATGAGGGCAAAGGATGCTGCTGCCAGGGCAGCCGCGGGATAAAAGGAAAGGCTGAGCAGTTCCCTGAAAATGGCCGTCGCAAAGGCGCTCCCGGTCATCGAATAGATGACGTCAAAGATGAGGCGCTTTGTGCCTTTCGACTCGCCCTTCTTCATGGAATAGACGAAAAAGACCAGGGGAAGCACGAAGGAAAGATGAAAGGCCCTGTGCCTCAACTCCTGGAGAACGCCGAAGCCGGCTGTGTAGATATGGAAAATGGAGAGGGTGATCGTCATCGCGAAAACGAGCTTCGCCGTCAGGCCGGCAATCTTCCGGAAGCGCATTTCCGGGTCGTATTTTGCGAGCTCCTCCGCGTCTTCCTTGATTTCCGCCTCAATGACCTTGATCTCTTCTGTTGCCATAACCCCTCGACACTGCTTTCTGAAAATTTATGAAACCCGCTTCGTGCACATCTTGAGATAGAGATATCCCCCCAGGCAGGTCTTCCTGATGCTGATCCTCAAGAGCGTATTCCCCGCCAGGGAATATAGCTTCAGAGTGTCGTCCTTGACTTTCAGGGTATTGTCGGTCCTCTCGTGGACCCAGAGATCGATGGAAGGCAACACACGGTTCACACCGGATATGCGAAACCCGTCCCCCTCCCTTCGCAGCCTTTCCTCCCCCGTCAATGTGCTGGGCAAGCCCGTGTTGAAAGACCGGACTGCCGTCTCGTATAAAATAATCCGGTACGAATCGTCAATCGTGAAATAATCCCACACCGGGGACAGTTCGACGGAATGGATGAAACCCAGCGAAAATTCACTTCCCGGGTGGACGATCCGGACAAAGACCGGGCTCCCCTCCCTCAGTGCATCGATCTCCAGGACATGCACGGGGAAAAAACCGAGGGCCGCAATCAGGGCAGCCGCCGCAATGACCAGGATTTTGCCCTTTTTCATAAAAACCGGGCGCCCAAGAGAGGGCGCCCGGTTCTCCTCTCATTCCAAAACAGGGACGCCTATTTCTTTTTCGGTGCTGCCTTCTGGGCGGGCTCCGCCTTGATCAGGCCCTTCTCCTTGTAATACTTCTCCGCACCGGGGTGCAGCGGGATCGCCATTCCAAGAAGTGCCGTCTTCAACTGGACGTTTTTCCCCTGTGCGTGGGCTTTGGCCATCAATTCGGCGCCGCTCGGTTTTCCGGAAGCGCCTTCAAAGAGGGCCTTGGTCATCAGGTAGACCGTTTCCTCGGGGACAGAAGCATCCACGACCCACTGGGCCATCGTGGTGATGGTGGGGACATCCTTCGCCGTCTTGTAGACGTCCTTGGGGATCACGATCCTGGCGTAGAAGGGGAATTCCGTGGTCAGTTTTTTGATCATCGGCTCTTCGATGGGAACCAGGATGATCGGCGTGCCGAAGGCCAGTTCCTGGATGGCAGAGGTCGGCCAACCGGCGGTGGTGAAGGTCACATCGGCCTGCTTGTCCTGGAGCCTCTGGGCAGCCCCGGAGAAACCGAGCCAGTCCACACTCTTGAAACCGACGTATTTCCCCGCCTTGCCGTCCCACAGCCCGTAAACGGACAGCACGTTCTGCGCGTCGATTTCGGTTCCGCTGCCGCGGTCACCGGGGACAAGCCTCTTGCCCTTGACGTCCTTCAGGGTCTTGATTCCCGAGTCGGCCCTGGCGACGATCTGGATGGTCTCCGGGTAGAGGGAAGCAATGCCCCTCAGGTTCTGGACGGCTTTGCCCTCAAATCCCGATTTTCCGAAGTAGGCATTGTAGGCCACGTTGCTCTGGACAAAAGCCGATTCCGCCTGGTGATCCTTGATCAGGTTGCAGTTCGCGACCGATGCGCCGGATGCCTGGGCGGTTGCAACCAGGTTGGGCACTCTCTCGGTCAGGGCCTGGGCCAGGATTCCTCCCAGGGGATAGTAGGTGCCGCCCGTGCCGCCGGTTGAGATGACGAAGAACTTCTTCTGCTGGGCGATCGACGTCCCCGCAAGGACGAGAGTCAGCGCCAGCACAATGGATACGACGAGGAACGCTCTCTTCTTCATCCGAAAACCCTCCTTGATATGAATTATGGTCTGCTTGGTCGTTCAAAAGAAATGGCGGGCCGTGGATGGATAACCTGAAACTCACTCCGCGGCATTGCCCATGAGGCCTGATCGCATCTAACCCGATGGAAATGCTTAGATTATTGTCCTTCATTTGTCAAGCCCTTCCCATTGGCCCGGCCGGTAGAGTGAAATTCGGAATCTCTTTACAATTCGATATGTTTCCGGCATGCAGGTAAAAATGTCCGGGAAAAATATCCTTGATTTTTCCAGGTCGAGGTAATAAAAGATACCGTTCAGTCCGATGCCCGCCCGGGGCGTATGCCGACCGTACTCGCTGTCACGGAGGAGGGCCCGCCTGTCGGTCTGCTGAAGGAGAGCACCCGATGATCAAGTTTATCGAGGTCCACAAGTGGTTCAAGGACCTTCATGTTCTGAATGAGGTCAACTTCCATGTCAAGAGGGGGGAGGTGGTCGTTGTCTGCGGCCCTTCGGGCTCCGGGAAATCGACGCTCATCCGCTGCATCAACAAACTGGAGCCCATCCAGAAGGGTACGCTCATCGTCGATGGGCTGGATCTCTCCAATCCCAAAACGAACATAACAAAGCTTCGCGCCGAGATCGGTTTCGTCTTCCAGCAGTTCAACCTCTATCCCCACCTGTCGGCACTGAAAAACATCACCCTTGCCCCCACCAAGGTGAGGAAGATGAATACAAAGGAAGCCGAAGAACTGGCCATGTCGCTCCTCGAGCGCGTGGGCCTGGCCGAGAAGAAAGACTCTTTCCCGGCTCAGCTCTCCGGCGGCCAGCAACAGCGCGTGGCCATCGCCCGGGCCCTGGCCATGAAGCCGAAGATCATGCTCTTCGACGAGCCCACTTCGGCCCTGGACCCCGAGATGATCGGCGAGGTGCTCCAGGTCATGCTGGGTCTTGCCAACACAGGGATGACTCTCGTCGTCGTCACCCATGAAATGGGATTTGCCCGGGAAGTGGCCAACCGGGTCGTGTTCATGGATTACGGCAAGATCCTCGAGGAGGCCCACCCCGAGGAATTTTTCAAGAATCCGAAGCATGAGAGGGCGCAGCAGTTCCTGAAAGAGATCCTGTCGCCCATGCACTGATACCATTAATAAGGAGGACTTCGATGAAGAAATTTCTGGCAACGTTAATCGCTCTGACGTTTGTAATCGGCCTGGTAGGGGTCGCCCTGGCTCAGGAAGACACCTTCGACATCGTCAAGAAGAGAGGCACTCTCATTGGCGGCGTGAAGGACTCGACACCCGGCTTCGGCTATATTGACCCGAAGACACGCGAGATCGTCGGCTACGATGTGGACTTCCTGAAGTACATCGCCAAGAAGATGGGCGTGAAATTCGAGATGAAGACTGTTACCTCGTCCACCCGGATGCCTCAGCTCATGGCGGGCAACGTCGACATTGTCGCCGCCACTATGACGATCACGGCCGAGCGGGCCAAGCAGATCGACTTCAGCTACACCTACTTCCTGACGGGGCAAAAATTTCTCGTGAAGAAGGGCACCGTGAAGAGCCTCGCCGACCTCGAAGGCAAGAGGATCGGAACGGCCAAGGGTTCCACCTCCGAGCAGAACGCCACCAAGGCCCTGCCGAAGGCAACGGTCCTGTCCTTTGACGACTATCCCCAGGCCTTCCTGGCCCTGCAGCAGGGAAAGGTCGTGGCCGTGACGACGGACGAGTCGATCCTGGCAAACCTGCTTGCCAAGGCCCCCAACAAGGAGCAGTTCGAACTGACCGATTTCGCGATCTCTGACGAGCCATACGGACTGGGTATCAAGAAGGGAAGCCCCAAGTTCGTAAAATTCGTCGACGACACGCTCCTGGAAATGGAAAAGAACGGCGAAGCCAAGAAAATTTTCGAGAAATGGTTCGGCCCCACTTCGGATGTTCCCATGAAGAGGAACTTCAAGATTACGGCAGGCAAGTAGGGATTCCCGAAGTTTCACGGACGGGAGCCTGAACCGATAACTTTTAGAGGCCTGCCCTTGCGGCAGGCACAAGCGGGAGCGTCAACAACCCTGCCCCTGAAAAACAGGGGCAGGGTTTTTTCCTCGGGTGTTTCCAGAGGCATTCAGCAATGGGCAGCTACCAGTTTGACTGGTCCGTCATCCTGACGGGCCAGTACCATGAATGGCTCGTTTCGGGCCTCTACGTCACGATCCAGCTCTCGCTGGTTTCGATTGCGCTGTCCTTCCTGCTGGGCCTCATCATCGCCATGATGCGGATGAGTACGGTTGCACCGATCCGCTGGTTCGCCGTCGGCTATCTTGAGTTCTTCCGGAACACGCCCCTGCTGATCCAGCTTTTCTTCTGGTATTTCGGTTCCTACAAGATCCTTCCCGAGGCGGTCAACAACTGGTTGAACTCGCAGAACTACGAGTTTGCCGCCGCCGTCATCGGGCTGACGATCTACACCTCGGCCTTCATCGCCGAGGACATCCGATCCGGGGTGCGCTCCATCCCGAAAGAGCAGATGGAGGCCGCGCGAAGTTCCGGCTTCTCCTACGTCCGCTCCATGCAGTACATTATCTTGCCCCAGGCGGTGCGGCTTACCATCCCGCCGCTCATCAGCCAGTTTCTCAACCTGACAAAAAACTCGTCTCTCGCGATGACGATCGGGGTGGCGGAGCTCACCTACCAGGCGAGGCAGGTGGAAAGTTACACCTTCAAGGGATTCGAGGCCTTCACGGCGGCAACGCTGGTTTATCTGATCCTTTCGATCGTGATCACGGCACTGGTCACGTGGTACGACAAGAAAGTGCTTAGCCCCATGGGGATGAAATAGCGATGGAAACGGGAATGAACTTCCAGGTCATCTGGGACAACATGGCGCATTTCATGATCGGCCGCTACCCGAGCGGTCCGATCGGCGGTTTTGCCCTGACCATGTACCTGGCCGTGGTCTCCTGTATCCTCTCCTTCTTCGGCGGCCTCATCATGGGACTTCTCTGCGTTTCCCGAAACCGGGTGGTCCGTTATGTAACGCTTACCGTGGTGAATGCCATCCGGGGCATCCCCCTTCTCATGGTCATCTTCTGGATCTTCTTCCTGCTCCCCTGGATCATGGGACGGCCGACCCCCGAGAGCTGGACTGTCATCGTGGCTCTGACGCTCTTCACGTCGGCCTACATGTCGCAGATCGTCCAGGCAGGCATTGAAGGGATTCCGCGGGGGCAGATGGAGGCGGGCATGTCTACCGGCCTTCCGCACACCACGGCCATGATCTACATCGTTTTGCCCCAGGCCCTGAGGAATATGATTCCTTCCTTCGTGAACCAGTTTGTCTCCCTCATCAAGGACACCTCCCTTGCCTTCATCGTGGGCGTCTCGGAACTCACCCACGTGGGGACACAGATCAACAACCGCACCATGGTCTACCCCACCGAGATCTTCCTGTTCATTGCCGTCATTTACTTCATCATCTGCTTTGCCTTCACCGAGCTGTCGCGCTGGCTGGAGCGCAGGCTCGCCTGGCGCAAGTCCATATAAAAACCGGCAAAGCCTTTCCCTGATTTCCCTCGCCCTATGGAAAATCTTTCCTCGATCTTCCTCTCCCTTGAGGGGAGAGCCCTTCGACAAGCCCTTCGGCTGGCTCAGGGTCGTGAGCTTGTCGAATCGACTCAGGGCCGTGAGCCTGTCGAACAGGATCGAGGTGAGGGTGAATACTTCATTTTCATTTATGAGGGGGACAATCCCCTGCCGCTTTTCTGTCTAAGAATTCCCAGGTAAAAGAAACGCTGGAGACGCTGCGGGGTGTCATCCATAAAACAAAAGCGGAGCCAATGGACTCCGCCTAATCACGCTTAGTATTCTTAATCATTTTCTCACTGAAACGTCACCTTGAACGAAAACCGCCAAGCTTCTGCAGCAGGGATTGATCTCTTCTAATACGGTATATCTCCTGAAGCGACTTGCCTTTCCCCGACATCTTCTTGATCAGCGATTGCGATCCACCGAATAACGTTTTAACCTTGGATGTGAGTTTCATAGTCATACACCCCCATATTCCATTTATTTAGATAAACCATCGTCAAGCGGCTTCCCCCTGCGCAGATAGCGGAGCCAATAGACTCCGTCCAGTCGCGCGTTCAATCATCTTTTATTACCTCAGCATCCATAGTCAAAGCACATTCCCTCGCAGAATTGCTCACCATTTTGACGTCTCATATCCTGGAGAATCTTCTTTCTCAAAAGGTCTCTCTTAATCTGCAATCGTGTTCCCTTCTTACGGATCAGACTCTTAGTTGTAGTCTTCATGACCAACATCTCCTTACATATTCCCCTTTAGATATCACTCTCGAGACACGACCCCTTGTTGCAAAAGGTAACCGTAGTCACTATTTTCACATTCCGACGTGTTACCATCTTCCATGATCATTGACTGCAACCTTTTCAGCACCGACCTTCTCTCAAATGACATCAAATTATTTTCAAATACTGTTTTTATCTTTGATGAAAGTTTTATGTTTATTCACCCTCATCACATTTTTTAATGTACAACCCTGTCAAGGGGGAAGGATGACAGAAAGCCCAGATACGCTATGAAACGAAAGGCGGAGCCTCTCAACTCCGCCCAGTCCCATTCTCTAACAAATTTTTCAACCTAGTGGCATCCCGAAGTCCTCGTCACACCATTTACCGCACCAATAAGTCTTCGGCTCCGTGATCGATTTGACTTGCTCGGTCTTCTCCACGTACTTTTCCATAAGCCGCGACTTCGTTGTTCTTTCAGATGAACAGTCACTTAACCTCTGCCATAACCTAAAGTAGGTTTCCCACAGTTTCATGACCTTACACCACCTTTACTGTTCCATTCTATCTTCTGTTAATATACATGCTTGTCAATAGGGATAAAAACAAATACGGCGTCGCTTCGTGTAGTCAACTATTCTATACATGCCTGTCAATGGGGCAGAGACAAGAAAGCCCGGAGACCTCCCGGTTCACTCGGGATGACTCCAGAAGGATTCGCGCCGGGGAAGTTGCTCGAAAGGCAGCGTCAGAAATGGACTGCCCTTATTCTCTATTTCAATCGTAAATCATCAATCGCTGAGATTTAGTAGGGCAAGGAATTGAGTGAAAGAGGTGGTCGAGATTTAATTTACGCTGATTGTAAAGTGAAGCTCCCCGCCCACAGGGCGGGGCTTCCCGGCAAGAAAAGAACCAAACATGATGCGCGCCCTAACCCCGCCTACAAAGGCGGGGCCTCCGGGACGCGCCCCCGGTCATGTGTCGTTCAGAGCAATTTTCCTATACCCGTTGCCCTCTACCCTGCCTTGCTTTTTCAGTTGACGAACCCGACCTTCGCACATACTATCCCTCTGGCAGGAGGATATGAACGTGTGCGTCTGCAAAAGACAATCTGCTGCCGACCGCTAATGCGATTACGAGAGGAGGGTAAAATGTCAAATCGATCCGAAGCGGCAATGGAAAAATTCAAGAGTGGATACAACTGCGCTCAAGCCGTTTTTTATGTGTTCCACGAGGAACTTGGCATTCCGGAAGACACGGCCCTGAAGGTCGCCTGCGGCCTGGGTGCAGGCATGGGGCGCAAACAGGAAGTTTGCGGCGCCGTGACAGGAGGCATATTGGTTCTGGGAATGCGGCACGGCCGGGGCAGCAAAGAGGAACGCTCGGCCCAGGATTCAACATACACCAAAACAAGGGAATTGATGGAATTCTTTGCGGCAAAACACGGAACGTGTTCCTGCAGGGAGCTGCTGAAGGACTGCGACCTTTCCACGGTCACGGGGCTGCTGCAATTCAAGGCCACCGGTCTGCTCAAAAAGATCTGCATGCCCTGCGTTGAAACGGTTATTCAATTTCTGGAAGCCGAGAAACCACAGTAAACCCTTTGCCGTGTTCTTTCACTCTTCTCACAGCGACGAGGTTTCAGGGGAAAACCCGGGCTGTCCCCTGGAGCCTGTCCCTTTTGCAGCATGCGTTTTTTGTGCACCGGCGGAACTGCAGCAGACACCCCGATGCGGCTACCCCTTGTACATCATGAGATAAAGGACGCCGACCAGGATGATCCGGTAGATGCCGAAGGGAATGAAGGTGTGCGTCTGGATGAATCGCAGCAGGAACTTGATGCTGAGCAGAGCGACGATGAAAGCGGTCACAAAGCCGGCGATGAGAAAATCCAGCTGGGGAAGCGTCATCTGTGCGCCCGTCTTGTAGAGGTCGTAAACCGTTGCCGCAAGCATCGTCGGCACGGCCAGCAGGAAGGAGAATTCGACGATGGTCTTCCTCTTCAGGCCGAGAATGAGCCCGCCGACGATGGTCGAAGCGGAGCGAGACACGCCGGGGATCATGGCAATGGATTGAAAAAGGCCGATGATCACAGCCGTTTTATAGGGGATCCTGGCCAGGTCGTCCACGGCGCTGTCCTCTTCCCGATGCCACAGCTCGAACACGATGAGAAAAACGCCGCCGATGAAAAGGGAGCACAGGACGACGGTGGCCGACCCCATGAGATATCCCTTCACAAGCTTATAGACCGTCAGGCCCAGCACGCCCGTCGGGATGAAGGCCACGATCACCCGCTTGATGACCTCGATATTCACCAGCAGGAGCCGCCAGTACAAAGCGACGACGGACAGGATGGCCCCGACCTGGATCGAGATCTCGAAGCTCTTGAGAAACTCCGTGTGCTCGAGCCCCATGAGGTGCGATGCCAGGATCATGTGCCCCGTGGATGAAATGGGCAGAAACTCGGAGACGCCCTCGACGATACCCAGGATGATTGCGGTCAGCAGATCCATGTGCGCACTTCCTTACGTCCGACGTTTCGCCCCCCGCCGCGCCCGGACGAGTTCAACAACGCTGGGCAGGACGGAAAGGACAATGATGGCGAGGATGACCATGGTGAAATTCGATTTCACGAAGGGGAGGTTCCCGAAGAAATAGCCCCCCAGGACAAAGACAAAGATCCAGGAGAGGGCCCCCGTGATGTCAAAGAACAGGAAACGGGGGTAGGTCATGCTGCCGATGCCCGCCACGAAGGGGGCAAAGGTCCGGATGATCGGCAGGAACTTCCCCAGGAATACCGTCTTCCCGCCGTATTTCTCGTAGAAATGCCGGGTGCGGTCGAGATACTCCTGGCGGATCCACCGGCTCTTTCGCTTCTCGGCCATCCTCGGGCCGAAGAAGTGCCCCACCCAGTAGTTCACGTTGTCGCCGACGATGGCTGCAAGCGGCAGGAGCAAGAGAAGCGTGTTGCGGTCGAGGTCTTCCCGCGCGGCGAAGGTGCCCACGACAAACAGGAGCGAATCGCCCGGAAGGAAGGGAGTCACAACGAGACCCGTTTCACAGAAGATGATGAGAAACAGGATCGCGTAGGTGTAGGTCCCGTACTGCTGGAGAATCCCGCCCAGGTGCCGGTCGAAATGGATCAGGAAGTCGATGTAGTTGAGGATGAAGTCCATGCTGGTCTGTCTGGTCTTTCTGGTCTATTCGGTCTTTCTGGTCAGAGATCAATATGGAAAACAGGGTCATATGCAAGCAGCCTGCCGGACCGGCGATCGTAAAACAGACCGGACGGACGAGACAGACCAGACAGACTAGATAGACTCTTATTTGATCTTGTCGATGTCCACTTCCTTGCCGACGACGATGAGGACCTCGCTGTCCTTGACGACGAAGTTCGCCGCAGGGACCATGGTGATCTTCTCCGTCAGCACGTCTCGGGCCGCAATGACGTCAATGTGATACTTTCCGCGAAGCTGGAGCTCGCCGATGGTCTTGCCGATGAAGCTGGCGGGAGGCGCGATTTCGCCGATCATATAATCGTCGGCAAGCGGGATGTAGTCCAGAACATTGGGTGACACGAGGCTCTTTGCGATCTTGTCGGCCATCTCCTTCTCAGGGATGATGACCTCCGTGGCCCCGACTTTTTCCAGGATCAATTTGTGCTCTTCGTTGGGCGCCTTCACGATGATGTTCTTCACTTTCATCTGTTTCAGGTGAAGCGTGATCAGGGTGCTCGCCGCCAGGTCCTCCCCGAAGGAAACGACGACGATATCGTCCTCGCGAACCCCGATGGCGTCCATGACTTCCTGGTCGGTGCCGTCGGCGACAATCGCCTTGGTGGCGCAGTCCTTGGCCTTCTGGACAGCCTCCTTCGATTTGTCGATGGCAATAACCTCGACGCCGCTTTTGCAGAGCTCCTTGACGAGATTCATGCCGAAGATGCCGAGCCCGATGACGACGACTCGCTGTTTCATGCGTCTGCCTCCTTACCCCACCATGACGGATTCTTCCGCGTAGGTGATCCCTTTCTTCACGCTTCTGCGTGCGAGCGAGAAGGCCAATGTCAGTGGCCCGACCCGTCCCGCAAACATGATCAGAATGATGGCCAGTTTTTGCAGATCGTTGAGTTTGGGCGTCACGCCCATGGAGAGGCCCACTGTACCGAAGGCCGACATCGTTTCAAACAGGTATTCCACGAAGACGTGCCGGCTCTGGAGCGGCAGCAGGTTTTCCGACTCGGCGAGCAGCAGTACCGATGTGATCAGAAACACGGAAAAGGCGGATGCGAAGATGATCGCAATGGTCCGTGTGATCAGGTCCTTCGGGATCGTCCGGTTCCAGATGTTGACCTCCTCGTTGCCCTTCCATCTGTTCCAGATCAACAGCGTAAGCAGCGTTGCGCTTGTCGTCTTGATCCCGCCGCCCGTGGAGCCGGGCGAGGCCCCGATGAACATCAGGACGATCATCATGAGGATCGTGGCATTGGTGAGCTGGCTTATGTCTACGGTGTAGAATCCTGCAGTGCGCGGCGTGATGGACTGGAAAAAGGATACCAGGACCTGGGTCACGAACGGCATGTCCTTGATGGCGTGATTGCGCTCGAAGATGAAAAACAGGATGGCCCCGCCGACGATCAGGATTCCCGTGGCAATGAGCACGAGCTTCGTATGGAGGGACAGTTTTCTCTCGTTCCCCCTGAGGCGGTAGAATACCTCGTGGATGACGACGAAGCCGATCCCGCCCGTCACAATCAGTCCCATAATGGTGAGATTGACGACGATGTCTCCCTGGTAGCGGATGAGCTTGTCCGAAAACAGCGAGAAGCCGCAGTTATTGAAGGCCGAGATGGCATTGTAGACGGCATGGAAGAGGGCCGTTCCCGCGGGGAAGTCCTGGGAGAAGCGGCTGAACAGAATAAGGATCCCGATGGATTCAATGATTGCTGTCGCGATGAGAACCGACCGCAGGATGACGAAGAAGTCCCGCCGGGGTGTGTGCAGGAATGTGCTCTGGACGATCTCGCGGCCCTTGAAGGAAATGCCTCTTCCCATGATGCCGAACAGAAAGGCAGAGAAGGTAATGATCCCGAGACCCCCGATCTGGAAAAGAAAGATGGTGATCACCTGCCCTGCGACGGAGAGATCCTCGCCGATGTCAATCACCGCGAGACCCGTCACGCAAACGGCGGATGCTGCCGTGAAAAGGGCATCAGTGAAACCGAGTCCCTTGGTTGAGGAGAAGGGAAGCCAGAGGAGGACGGCGCCGGCGAGAATCAGGCCGGCAAAGCTGTTGATGAAGATTCTCTCCGGCGAGAGGATTCTCGAGATGATCTGGGTGGTTTTCAGTTGATATTTATTCTGCATAAGGGAGTATAAAAAAACACGCCTTCACCATCGATCAGGGCGGAAGGCGCTTCATTGACCGCCTCAATAGAGACAACGGTCTTTTCTTTTTTTTCACAAGTCACTAGTCACAAACCACTAGTCACTGTTTTTCAGGTCACTCCCTTTCCTTGTTATTTCGGATGTTTATACGGCAGTTCGCCTCCTTCGTCAACTGAAAACTATTGTATCCACGGGGAAGCTTCTTCAGCGGACTCAGCGCAGGGCCGCCTTGAGGGAGGCTGCATAGGCTTCCACGGCGCCCGCCATACCGGGGTCGCCGGCCTTTTCGCCGATGAGCTTCACGAAGGCGCTCCCGACGACGACGCCGTCGGCCATGAGGCCTATCTGGCGGGCCTGCTCGGGGGTGGAAACTCCGAACCCGACGACGACGGGAAGCTTTGTCAGCGTTCGGATCGTGTCCACATTCTTGCAGGTCTCGTCCAGTTCGGGACCTCTCGTGCCCGTAACCCCCGTGACGGATATGTAATAGATAAAGCCCGAGGCCGCTTTCACGATCTTCCTGATCCGGTCGCCGCCCGTCGTGGGCGCAACAAGCGAGATGAAATCGATGCCCGCGGGGTCCGTCTGGTTGCGAAGCTCGCCTGCCTCCTCGGCGGGGAGGTCCACCACGAGAACGCCGTCAACACCGGCCTCGGCGGCCCGCTTCGCAAAGGCGGCCCCGCTCATGGAAAAGATCGGGTTGTAGTAGCTGAAGAGCACCAGGGGGATCTCCACCTCGCTTCGCAGCTCCCCCACGAGATCGATCACGCGGGGCAGCGTTGTCTCGCTTTTCAGCGCCGCCTGCGATGCCGCCTGGATGACGGGTCCGTCGGCCGTGGGGTCCGAGAAGGGAACGCCCACCTCCAGGATGTCGACACCCGCCCTCGCGAGTGCAGGGATCAGTGTCCGCGTGGTCTCGAGGTCGGGGTAGCCTGCCGTGATGTAGGCCACAAGGGCCTTTTCGCCCTTCTCTTTCAACCTGGCGAAGGTCTTTTCAATGCGTCTCATGGGCAGCACCTCCCGTCGAATCGGCGATAATTCCTGCGTCCTTGTCCCCCCGCCCCGAGAGGTTGATGACGATGACCTTGTCGCGCGCGAGCGTGGGCGCAAGCTTCATGGCGTAGGCGATGGCGTGAGCGCTCTCCATGGCGGGGATGATGCCCTCGCAGGTGCAGAGGGTGCGGAAGGCCTCCAGCGCCTCGGTGTCCTCGACGGAGACGTAGTCGGCCCGCCCCGTCTGTTTGAAGTAGCTGTGCTCGGGCCCCACTCCGGGGTAGTCGAGCCCTGCCGCCACCGAGTGGGCCTCCCGGATCTGCCCTGCATCGTCCTGCAGGAGGTAGGACTTGCTGCCGTGGAGCACACCGACGCTGCCGGCCGAAATGGAGGCCGAGTGCATCCCCGTGGCGATCCCGAATCCCGCCGCCTCGACGCCGATGAGCTTGACGTTCACGTCGTTGCGGAAGGGATAGAAAATCCCCATGGCATTGCTCCCGCCGCCGACACAGGCAATGATGACATCGGGCAGGCGCCCTTGCTGCCTGAGGATCTGCCGCTTCGTTTCGCGGCCGATGACGCTCTGGAAGTCCCGGACCATCATCGGGTAAGGGTGAGGGCCCGCAACGGAGCCGATGATGTAAAAGGTATCGCGGATGTAGGTGACCCAGTGGCGCATGGCCTCGTTCATGGCGTCCTTGAGGGTAGCTGACCCGGCGGTGACAGGGACCACCTCGGTGCCGAGGATCTTCATTCTCAGTACGTTGGGCGCCTGGCGGCGGATGTCCTCTTCCCCCATGAAGACCCGGCACTCCATGCCGAAGAGCGCCGCCACGGTGGCCGTGGCCACCCCGTGCTGGCCGGCGCCCGTCTCGGCGATGACGCGACGCTTGCCCATCCGCTTTGCAAGCAGGGCCTGGCCGAGCGTGTTGTTGATCTTGTGGGAGCCCGTGTGGTTGAGGTCTTCGCGCTTCAGGTAGATCCTCGCTCCTCCGAGCTTTTCCGTGAGGTTTTCTGCCAGGTACAGCGGCGTTTCCCTCCCCGAGTACTGCCGGAGGTAATAGTGGAGCTCCTGCCGGAAGGCCCTGTCCTTCATGCTTTTCCGGTAGGCCGCTTCCAGTTCCGTGAGTGCCGGCATGATCGTCTCGGCGACGTATCGTCCGCCAAAAATCCCGAAGTGCCCTTTTCTATCGGGCCGTGATGGCATGTGCACGTCTGTGTCTCCTTTCAACTTTTCCATTGGACACCGCATAGGCTCCCTCTCCCATGAAAAAACCCTTCCTTGATCTTCCTCTCCCCTGGCGGGAGAGGATTGAGGTGAGGGGGACACCCATTTTCCTCCAGTGGGAGAGGGTCGGGGTGAGGGTGAATGATCCCCTACCTTGATTTCTTGAAAATCCTCTTGTTCGTATTGCCCGGGCCGTTCCGCTCAAAATGCCTGACGGCTGCAACCACCGCCCGGATCTTTTCATGATCTTTCTTCCCGGGATGCACTTCAACACCGCTGCTGATATCCACGGCCAGGGGGTGCACGGTTTCGAGGGCCGCAAGGATGTTCCCCTCGCCAAGTCCACCGGCGAGAATAAGGGGATGAAGTGCCGCAACTTTGCGCGCCAGGTTCCAGTCGCAGGTCTTCCCCGTGCCGCCGAAGCGGACCGGGTCGTGGGCGTCGACGAGAAAGGCCTTCACCGGGTAATCGGCGATCGAGGAAAACTCTTCTTCGCTTCTGAAGGACAGGGCCTTGATCAGCCTTTCGCGGGGAAATCGGCGGCAGTACTCCCGTGTTTCGCTGCCGTGGAGCTGGATGAAGTCCAGCCCGCAGAACTCTGCAGTCTGCAAGACCTCGACGGCGGGCACGTTTACGAAGACTCCCACCGTGCACAGGGCCGGCGGAAGCGTCCCGATGATTTCCCTCGCCCGCTCAGGCGTCACATGGCGCGGGCTTGCGGGATGAAAGACAAACCCGAGGACATCCGCCCCCGCCGAGGCCGCCGCCAGCCCGTCCTCGATATTCGTAATCCCGCAGATCTTGATTTGAACCATCTCTCGTCTATCCCGTCTATTCAGTCGTCTCTTGCCTGTCGCCTGCCGCCTGTGGCCTTTAGCCTTCGTCCTTTAGCCTTTATCCTCTTCTTTCCCGAGCAATTCCCTCAGTTTCTTCCCTATATCCTTTTCCCTCATCAGGCTCTCACCGACAAGAATGGCGTGAATGCCTGCGTTCATAAGCCTCTCGACATCGCCGCGGCTGTTGATCCCGCTTTCGCTCACCGCCGTGATGCCCTTCGGGATCCGATTGGCAAGTCGGATGCTGACGCCGAGGTCCGTCCGGAAGGTCGCAAGGTCGCGGTTGTTGATCCCCACGATCCTCACCCCGGAGGAGACGGCCTTTTCCACATCGGCCTCGTCATGGACTTCCACGAGGGCGGCGAGGCCCAGTTCCGACGAAAGCCCGATGAAATCCCGCAGCTCACCCGCCTCCAGGAGCCTCGCGATGAGAAGAAGCGCATCTGCGCCGAGGACCCGGGTCTCGGTGATCTGGTAGGGGTCGATGATGAAATCCTTTCTCAGCAGCGGCAGATGGACCGTTTTTCTGATCTGAGGCACATAAGCGGCGCTGCCCTCGAAGAACTTCCGCTCCGTCAGAATCGAAATGGCCGATGCCCCGTGATCCTCATAGATACCGGCGATCCCGATGGGATCGAAATCTTCCCGGATCCTGCCCTTCGACGGCGAGCTGCGCTTGACCTCCGCAATCACCGCACATCCCGGGGACCGGAGCGCCCCTTCGAAATCACGGGCCGGGGGGCTGTCGGCAAGCATCTGTCTCAACTCTGCGAGGGGCAGAATCTCCTTCTGCCTCGCCAGTTCTTCGCGCTTGTTGGCAATGATTTTCTGCAGGATCATGTTGGTTTGTCCCGTTTGTCCCGTCTGTCCCGTCTATTTGGTCTTTCCGGTCCAAATCCCCCTCTTTCCCCCTTTTATAAAGGGGGATGACAGGGGGATTTCCATGTACCTTGTACCCTTTACCCTGGACCCTGCGATGCATCAGCTCCGGCTCATCTCGATGAGGGCCTGGAGTTTTTTGATCGCCGCGCCGCTGTCGATGCACTCCTCGGCCACCTTGATCCCCTCGGGGATCGTCTTTGCCTTCCCGCCGGCAACAATGGCCAGGGCTGCGTTTAGGACGACAACCTTGCGTCGCGCCCCGTCATCGCCGGATAGCACAGCCTTGGTGATCTCGGCGTTTCTCGAGGCATCGCCGCCAAGGAGAGCTTCGCCGCTGTACGTCTTGCCGAAGTAGTCGACGGGGTTGATGTTGTACGTCGTGATGACGCCGTCCTTGAGTTCCGAGACCCTTGTCTGTGCCGTCACCGTGGCCTCGTCGAGGCCGTCGGCCCCGTGGACGATGAAGGCCTGTTTCGTGCCGAGGTTCTTCAGCACGCCGGCGAACATCTCCGTGAGCTTCGGGTCGTAGACGCCGATGAGCTGGGCCGTGGCCGAGGCGGGGTTGGTCAGCGGCCCCAGCATGTTGAAAATGGTCCGCAGCCCGATCTCGCGGCGAGGCCCGATGGCGTACTTCATGGCCCCGTGGAGTTTCGGCGCGAAGAGAAAACCGATGCCCACCTGCTGGACGCACTCCTCGACGATCTCGGGAGGCGCATCGATGTTGACCCCGATGGCCTCCAGCACGTCGGCGCTCCCGCAGCCGCTGGAGACGGCGCGGTTTCCGTGCTTGGCCACCGTGAGACCCGCCGCCGCGACGACGAAGGCCGCCGTGGTGGAGATATTGAAGGTGTTGCGGCCGTCGCCCCCGGTGCCGCAGGTGTCGACGATGACGGGCGAGCGGGCGTCGATGCGTGTGGCCTTGAGGCGCATGACCCGGGCGGCGCCTGTGACCTCGGCGATGGTTTCGCCCTTCATGCGCAGGGCCGTGATGAATGCCCCGATCTGGGCGGGCGTTGCCTTCCCCTCCATGATCTCCGTCATGGTCTCCGTCATTTCCGTTTCCTGCAGATCGATTCCCTGGACGACCTTCGCCAGTGCTTCTCGGATCATGATGCTATTCTCCTTTCCCGTTCCCGGAGACCATCTCCAGGAAGTTTCTCAGAATTCGTTTCCCGTTCGGCGTGAGGACCGACTCGGGGTGAAATTGCACCCCTTCCAGGGGGTAGTGGCGGTGTCGAAGCCCCATGACCTCGCCCTCCTCCGTCTCGGCGCTCACTTCGAGGAAGGGCGGGAGCGTGTCCCGTTGCACGAGAAGCGAGTGGTATCGCCCCGCCGTGAGCGGGTTGGGCAGGCCCTTGAAAATGGTCCGGCCGTCGTTGAACACGGGCGAGGTCTTGCCGTGCATGAGCCTGTCTGCGCGGATCACTTCGGCGCCGAAGGCGTAGCCGATGGCCTGGTGCCCCAGGCAGATGCCCATGATGGGGATGCGCTCGTGAAATCGCCGGATCACCTCGACGGTGACCCCCGCCTCCCTCGGCGTGCAGGGGCCCGGCGAGAGAAAGATCGCCTCGGGCGCCATGGCCTCGATCTGCTCGATGGTGATCTCGTCGTTGCGGTGCACGGCCACGTCGCAGCCCAGCTGTCCCAGGTACTGGACCAGGTTGTAGGTGAAGGAATCGTAGTTGTCGATCATCAGTATCATCTTGTCCTCCAACAGGAAGAAATGTCTTTGCTGTTCTTCCGCCTGCTGTTCATTCCGTCTCTATTGCAAATCCGCTTGCTGCCAACCGCACGGCTTTCATCATCGCGGCGGCCTTGTTGAGCGTCTCTGCGTACTCGGTCTCGGGATCCGAGTCGGCCACGATCCCTGCGCCGGCCTGGATGGTGAGCACTTCGCCCTTCAGGATCATCGTCCGTATCGTGATGCAGAAGTCCATGTTCCCCGTAAAGCTGAGATATCCCACGGCGCCCCCGTAAGGGCCGCGCCGCGTGGGTTCCAGCTCGTCGATGATCTCCATCGCGCGCACCTTGGGCGCACCCGACAGCGTGCCTGCCGGGAAGGAGGCCCGCATTACGTCGAAGCAGTCCTTTCCCTCGGCAAGCTGGGCGCGGACGTTCGACACGAGGTGCATCACATGGGAGTAGCGCTCGACGATCATGTACTGGTTGACCTGGACGCTGCCGATGGCCGCGATCCGCCCGAGGTCATTTCTCCCCAGGTCGACGAGCATGACATGCTCGGCCCTCTCCTTGGGGTCCTCGAGGAGCTCGTCGGCCAGCATCCGGTCCTCCTGTTCCGTCTTGCCCCGCCGTCGCGTACCCGCGATGGGCCGCAGTTCGGCAAAGCCGTCCTCGACGCGGACCATGACTTCCGGCGACGAGCCGATGAGGTGCACATCCTCCATCTTCAGGAAGAAGAGGTAGGGCGAGGGGTTGACGAAGCGAAGCGCCCGGTAGAGATCCACCGGGTCGAGGGTGTTTTTCGCCGAAAGGCGATGCGAGAGCACCACCTGGATGATGTCGCCCGCCCGGATATATTCTTTCGACCGGCTGACCATTTCCCTGAAGCCCTCGGAAGTCATGTTGGACTCGAAATCGATATCCCTGCGGAAATCCCCGCTTCTCAGCAGCAGTGGCTTGATGGGCTCCTGGAGCAGCGCAATCATCCTGTCGATCTTTGCCGTTGCCTCGGCGTAGGCCCCCTCGAGGCAGCTTGACCCCTCGCCGCAGTGTGCCGAGGCCACTACCTTGATCGTGTGACGGACGTTGTCGAAGATGATCAGCGTGTCCGTCACCATGAACACGGCGTCGTCGAGACCGGAGGCCTCATGGGGGCTCTTTGCCAGCCGTTTCTCGAAGTAGCGGACCATGTCATAGGAGAAAAAACCCACGGCCCCGCCGCTGAAGCGCGGCAGCCCTTTCACTGTGACGGGCCGATACCTGGCGAGGAGATCCTTCAGGACCGCCAGAGGATCGCCCCCGTGGCGGATCTGCATGATTTGCCCGTTGCTGCGCACCTCCACCTCCTCGGGCTTCACGCGGACCACGGCCAGCGGGTCGGCGCCCAGGAAGGTGTAACGGCCCCATTTCTCGCCGCCCTCGACGCTCTCCAGCAGGAACGCGTAAGGGCGCTTCCGGATCTTCAGGAGGGCCGTCACCGGCGTCTCTTCGTCGGCAAGGATTTCCCGGTAGACGGGGATGAGATTTCCGCGTTGCGAAAGTTCCTTGAATTCTTCAAAAGAAGGCTTGAACATAATCACTCCAATAAGAAAGAGGCCGTGCTTTCTGACACGGCCTCTTTTTATCGTATGCTGTAAAACAAAAAAGCCGTGGAGCACCTTCGGGGTCCCCACGGCCTTGATCAACTAAATTATGTTCCTATGGCAGCAGGCAGACCCCTCCTATGAAG
>DASRZY010000117.1:0-6801 GCA_035685905.1 Syntrophales bacterium | reverse complement strand
CTTGCCTTGCAGCTCTTTCTACTCGTCCCTACCCCCTCGTCCCTGGTCCCTCTTTTCTTCACTGGTCCCTTGTGCCTATTTTCCCTTCATGCTCTCCGAGGCTCTCTTCAGCAGATACTCCTGGAAGACCCGGTCGTGCTCCTTGCTGAAGGACTCCTCGAAACCGCAACCCGCGCATTCGAACATGAGCTGCTTGGTCAGTCGAAGCGCGTCGAGAGGTGTTTCCAGGATTTCCGTGGCGATCTTCACGGCCCGCTCGAGCAGTTTCTCCCCCTCGACCACCTCGCTGACCAGCCCGGTGCGGCAGGCCTCAATGGCGTCGACCCGCCTGCCCGTCAGGCACAGGTGCCTGGCCAGCCCTTCCCCGATGATCCAGCGCAGGGGCGTGACCAGCGGCGGGATGCCGAACTTGATCTCGGGGTGGCCGAATGCGGCTTGCGGAGAGCAGATCCGGATGTCGCACAGTTTGGCCAGGTCAAACCCGCCGGCCAGCGCGGGGCCATTGACGGCCGCGATCGTTGGCTTCGGGAAATACCAGAGTTCGCGGTGATACCTCGAGGAGGTCTCGAAAATCTCGCTGAAGCGCTCGGGGTGATTGAATTCCGTGAGATCGAACCCCGCACTGAAGGCATCTCCCGATCCGGTGATGATCATCACCCCGATCTTCGGCGACTCCCTCCACAGGTGCATGCACTCGAGGATCTCGCGCCGCATTTCGATGGATATGGCGTTTCTGCGTTCCGGGCGGTTCAGGGTGAGGATGCCGATCTTCCCCGCAATTTCTCTGGCCTGCACGGTCTTGAAGTCCATGGGCGCCTCCGGCTTGCCGCTACGCGGCAGTGTGTAGTGTCTAGTGACCGGTGGAGTAGAAATAGGGACCAGGGACGAGGGTGTCGGGACGAGGCAGAGGGAACTCGGAGTTCCTGTGGCCTGTAGCCTGAATCCTGATTTTTCTTCACCCAGGCACTTCTTCCTAGTCCCTACCCCCTCGTCCCTGGTCCCTTCTCTTCATCTGTCACTTTCCCGTGAAACTGGCGATGCGTTTGTCGAAGAACGCCGTGAGCCCCTCGCGGTAGTCGGCGGACTTGGCCGCCTGGATCATCCCTGAGCGCTCCAGCTCCAGTTGCCGGTACAGGAGCCCCAGCATGGCGTGGTTGAGGTTTTCCTTTGCGATGGCGAAGGCCCGTGTCGGACCGCCGGCCAGTTTTTCGACAATCCCGTTTGCTTCCTTCCAGAGATCGGCATCGTCGACCACGCGGTTCACCAGGCCCCAGTCATGAGCCTGCTGAGCGGAGAGCACCGGGTCGAGCAGCACGAGCTCCGTGGCCTTGCCGAACCCGATCAGCATGGGGACCACGAGTGTCCAGGCGCCGTCGGGCACGAGGCTGATGCTCGTGTAGGCCTGCCGGAAAATCGCCGACCGTGCGGCAATCCGGATATCGCAGGCCGCGGCGAGACTGAACCCGCCTCCGCCCACGGGCCCGTTGATGACGGCCACGACGGGCTTGGGCATCTGCCTGAGCGCCATGATGATGATGTTGAACACCTTGATGAGCTGGCGGACGATGTCCTGGGGGTGGGGCAGCATGTTCTCGCGGAAGACTCTCAGGTCGCCCCCCGAGCAGAAGGCCTTCCCCTCGCCCGTCAGAACGACGACACGCGTGTCATCGTCATCGTGGCAGATTTCCAGTGCCTTCGCCAGGTCGTTGCCGAGACCAAAATCGATGGCGTTGAAATTCTTCGGCCGGTTCAGCCGGATCGTCCCCACACCGCCCTTTTGCTCGAGAATGATGTTTTCGAAAGTCATCGCTTCGCTCCGCCTTTCTGGTCTGTTCCGTCTATTCCGTCTATTCGGTCTATTCCGTCAAATCCCCCCTGCCCCCCTTTTACAAAGTGGGGTTCTGTTTGGCCTCCCCCTTCAACAAAGGGGGATTTTCTTGCCTTGGGGCTTGTGGCTTGAGGCTTGCGGCTCTTTTGCCTCGGTCCTCGTTCCTCGGACCTCGCGCCTTCTTATGGCAAGCCCCGCACAAATGCCGACAGGACGCTGTTGAACGCCTCGGGCTTCTCCCTCATCACGTAGTGGCCGGCCCCCTCGATGAGGGCGAGCTTTGCACCGGGGATGGCATCCGCGATGAACCGCGACAGATCCGGCGGCGTCATCTTGTCGTCATCACCACAGACGACGAGCGCGGGAATGGCGATCTTCCCGATCTCCGCTTCTATAGACATCCTGTCGCAGGCATAGAGATCGTTGTAAAAGGCATCGGGATCCCCCTTCTCGAGCCCGCGCTGCAGGTAAGGCCCGACGGCATCCCGGTTCGCCTTGGAGATGGCAAACTTCACGACCATGGAGATCACGGAAGGCAGATCGGTGTGGATCTTGCCGAGGATCGAAGGATTGACGGGCATTTCGCACCCCCCGCCGACGGGTACGATGGCCGAAAGCAGGAAACCCTCGTGGATGGCGAAGTTCATGCTGATTGCCGCCCCGAGAGAATGTCCCACCAGCACGGGCCCCCTCAGGCCCAGGGCGCCTATCGTTTTCTTCACCCACTCCACGTAGCGCATCACCTCGCGCTCGCTCTTGCCGCCGGAGAGGCCGTGGCCCGGAAGATTCACGGATGCCACGTTGAATTCGCCCTGCAATGCCTTGTATTGGCCTTCCCAGAGGGTGTGATCGCCGCCCGAGCCATGGACAAACACGATGCTCTTCCTTCCCTCGGCGAATCCGCCGTCGTTGACCCAGCACGCAATGGCCGTCCCGTCTATAACGATCTCCCGGATCATTCTTCCTCCTTCCTCCTCGTCGGTTCCGTCTATCAAAGATGGTCTATTCCGTCTATTCCGTCTAGTTCGTTTGTTTCGTTGGTTCGTTTATTTCGTTGGTTTTGTCATTGCGAGGAACGGAGTGACGAAGCAATCTCGGAAAAGACATCTCAAACGAAGATTGCCACGCCTCGCGAGGCTCGGCTCGCAATGACTATTTTTTTATCTTCACTCAGACTTGCGCTTCGCGCGGGCTTCAGGATTCAGGCTACAGGCCGCAGGAACTCCGAGTTCCCTCTGCCTCGTCCCGACACCCTCGTCCCTGGTCCCTCTTTCTGCTTCACTGGTCACTGGTCACCGGTCACTGACGCTCCGCGTCCCGCCAGCATCTCGTCCAGGACCCCGAACTCGCGATAGACTCTTCGCTGCTGTGCAAAGGGCTCGCCGCGGTGCGCAAGCCCCGCTGCCCGCCTGGATGCCGCGAGGAGCTCCAGGATGCTTTCAGCATCCAGGCCATCGCAGGACTCGAAATAGTATGCCTCACCCGACTGCCTGAACTTCCCATCCCTCGCCAGGCTTGCCTGGATCGGCGTGCCGGGATAGGGGATGAGCATTTCCGTGTAGGCGATCTCGGCCCCCATTTCAAAAAGCCGCCTTGCATGCGCCAGGGTCTCGCGAACGGTCGACACGGTGTCCCGAGGGCCGAAGAGAATATAGCTCACGACGGGTGTGAGGTTCTGCTCCACGCAGAGCGCCACGCATCGCTCGATGTCTGCCGGCGTGATCCCCTTCCTGTAATAATCGAGTATCTCCGCGCAGCCCGACTCCGCCCCGAAGTAGACGGCCCCGAACCCCGCCCCCGACAGGATGCCGGGCAGCATGGGGTTGCGGCACATGTCGTCGATGCGCCCCTCCGCAAAAAAACGCATCCGCCTGTGAAACCCCTGCCTCCCGATCTCGCGGCAAAGGGATTCCGCCCTGGCCGCGTCGTCGGTGAAGTTGTCGTCACTGAAGAAAATGCGTTCCGTCCCCAGATCGGCCAGCAGGTCGATCTCATCCATCAGAGAGCCGATGTCCCTGAAACGGACGGTGCCGCCATAGAGGTTGCGGATCGAGCAGAAGGTGCACCTGTGGCTGCAGCCCCGGCTCGACGAAATCCCCCGCGCCCGGTAGCCCTCTCCCCGGAGCAGGTGGTGAGCCGGGATCGGATAGCCATCGAGGGCCTGCGGGATTTCCCTCCGCCTGTTCCGAACCACCCTTCCCCGGACCCGGTGCGTGATCCCGTCGATCCCCGACATCGACAGGCCGGAGCCGTGCGCCAGGATCACCTCACGGAACGTTGCCTCCCCTTCGCCCCGGGCAACGATGTCCACGTCCGGGCAGGATTCAAGTGTCCGCTTGTCAGTCACCGTTGCGTGCACGCCGCCCAGGACTGTGAGCGTTGCCCGATCCCGGGCTTTCACGCGGCTGCAGGCTTCCAGGGCGGACGCGCAGCTGTCGGACATGGCCGTGAGGCCCACAACCGCCGGATCTAAACGCTGCAGCGTCTCATCGAGCTTGTCCATGGGGTCCGGCGACGGGTCGATATCCAGATCGAGCACCTCCACGGACAGGCCATCCTGCAACAGAACGGCCGCCAGGCTCAGAAGCCCCAGCGGCGGCAGCTCCGACTTCCCCGTGAAGACGGGATTGACGAGAAGCACATTCACGAATGCGTCTATTTCGTTCTTTTCGTTTGTTTCGTTTGTTTCGTTCAAGTCCCCCCTACCCCCCTTTACGAAAGGGGGGGATTTATGGCCTCCCCCTTTAACAAAGGGGGATTGAGGGGGATTTTCTTGCCTTGATCAATTCGGTCATTGCGAGGAACGAAGTGACGAAGCAATCTAAAATATCTCAAACGAAGATTGCCACGCCTCGCAAGGCTCGGCTCGCAATGACATTCTTCTATTTTTATCTTCACTCAGGCACTTAAACACTCAGACACTTTTTCACTTCTCCTTGTCAAACATGCTCTTATAGGTGACGCGCATGTCTCGCTTGAGGATCTTGCCCGTGGGCGTCTTGGGCAGGGCCTGCACGAAGACGATCCCCTTCGGGACCTTGAAGCCGGCCAGTTCCTTGCGGCACAGCTCGATGATCTCCTTCTCGGTGATCGTCTGGCCCGCCTTCGGCACGATCACGGCCGTGACCGCCTCGACCCATTTCGGGTGCGGTATGCCGATGACGGCCACCTCCTGTACGCGCGGATCCTTGTAGATGGCCTCCTCGACCTCGCGCGTGGGCACGTTCTCGCCGCCCGTCTTGATCATGTCCTTCTTGCGGTCGGCAACCGTGATGTATCGTTCCTCGTCCATGATGCCGACATCGCCCGAGTGGAACCAGCCGCCCTTCATGGCCTCCTCGGTCTTGTCGGGATCCTTGAAGTACATCATCAGGGCGTGGGGCCCCTTGCCGCAGATCTCGCCGGCAATGCCTGACTGGCAGACGGGGTTGAAGGCGTCGTCCTCGAGCCGGGTCTCCATGTTGAGACCGCCCAGGCCGGCGGAGCCCAGTTTGCGCATGGCATCCTTGGCCTTGAGGACCGTATGATAGGGCGCCAGCTCCGTCTGGCCGTAATAGTTCCAGATCCCCGATCCCGGAAATTTCTCCATGACCTCCTTGAGGATCTCCACGGGCATGATGGATGCGCCGTAATAGCATTTCTTCAGGCTCTTGAGATCGTACTTCGCGAAGTCCGGGTGCCTTAGCAGGCCGATCCAGACCGTGGGCGGCGCAAAGAACATGGTCGCCTTGTATTCGGCGATGTTTTTCAGGATCTGCACCATGTCGGGGGCGATGAGGATATTCGTCCCGCCCACCCAGAAGACAGGGTTCATGAATACGTCGCGCTGGGCGCAGTGGTAGATCGGGAGCGCGTTGACCTGGACGTCGTCCTCGTCGTACTGGCCGTCGACAATGGCTCCCATGTACTGGGCCATGAGGGCCTGGTTCGAGATGATGACGCCCTTGGGAAGCGACTCGGTGCCGCTCGTGTAGGTCATCTGGACGGGGTCTTCGATCCTCAGGATCGTATCGGGCTCCGTTGCCGGATAGGCCTTGTACCAGGGCTCGAAGTCCTTGAACTTTTCGCTGACGGGGGGTTTGCCCGCGCCCTGCCTGGACCAGATCCAGGTCTTCACCGTCGGCATCTCGTCCAGGACGTCCTTGACGAGATCGTAGAGGGAATCCTCGACGATGAAGAGCTTGCTCTCGGAGTGGTTGATGCAGTAGGCGATGTCCTTGCCCCGCAGCAGGTAGTTGATGGCGAGGTACACGGCGCCCGCCTTGCAGCAGCCGAACCAGGTGAGCACGTGATCGATCGTGTTGTGCGCAAGTATTGCCACCCGGTCGTACTTCTTGATGCCCAGGTCGATGAGCGCGTTGGCCACGCGGTTGCACTCGCCCTCCATCTCGGCGTAGGTCATCTTCCTGTCTCCGAAGATCATGGCCGTCTTGTCGGGATAGTGGTAGGCGCTGCGGCGGATCATGTCGGCGATGACCCAGCGGTTCACGCTGTTGTAACGGGTCATCAGGTACTCGACGGTTTCCTTGTTCAGGGTTTTGAATTTTGCCTTGTCCGCGTCTGTCAGAGGCTTGCCAAGAGACATAAAAAATACCCCTCCTATCAATATGGTCTATTCCGTCTATTCGGTCTGTCCAAGATGGTCTATTCGGTCTATTCCGTCTGTTCCGTCTGCTCCGTCAAGAAAGAGCGACTGGTCATTGCGAGGAACGGAGTGACGAAGCAATCTCCTGTGAAAACCCTTTACCTTAATCTTCCTCTCCCCTCCGTTACGCAGGTCGTTCCGAGTGCCGCCTTCAATGCCTCCGAAGACGTTACGCTGATGATCGAGCGGGTGCATCAAAAGGGCGGCAAGGCACTTTTTGCCCTGTTCGGGACGCCGACTCACGGCGGGCACCACAACTCAACCTTCGATGCCGATGAAACCGTGATCCGCAATGCGGCGGAATTCTACGCGGCACTGCAAAAAGAGC
>DASRZY010000116.1:0-5374 GCA_035685905.1 Syntrophales bacterium | reverse complement strand
TATGTACCTCTGCCGCTCTGCGGCACTTGTCCCTACCCCCTCGTCCCTGGTCCCTGTCTTTTTGGTTGACTTTCCCTCCTGAAATATCGTTCATTACACCTGTTTCAGACGGCAGGAGGATTCATGGCTCGCATCACGTTGAAAAGCTGCCCGAAGGTATACATTCACGAGACACACCGATCGAAACAACCCGGCGACACCCTCAAATTCGTCGAGGGCATGCGGAACCTGCTCGGGATGAAAGACTTTCGCGAGGCTACCGGCCTGGACCGCCTCGGCATCCCTGTCTTCACCTGCTGGCGCCTGCGGCCTGACCAATCCAAAACCTTTCACACCGGAAAAGGCGCCTCGGCGATCCAGGCCCAGGTCTCCATCACCATGGAATCCATCGAGCGCTACTCCTCAGAATTCCACGAGGGATGGGCTGACAGGCTCATCGTCGGGAGTTTCAACTCGCTGCGCAAGAAGCACAACACCCTCGACCCCGCGGCGCTGATCCTCTCGCAGTTCAGCGAATACAGTCCGGACACGGAACTGCACTGGGTCGCGGGGCACGATATCGCAAACGACGAAGAAATCCTTGTCCCCGCGCGAGAGGTTTACCACCCGTTCCACCGCGACGAAAATATTCTCTACGGTTCCCACACAAACGGGCTCGCATCCGGCAACACCATCGAGGAGGCGGTCTTCCACGCCCTCACTGAGATCGTCGAGCGTGACGCATGGAGTATCGCCAAGTACAACCATGACTACGGCGATCCCGTGTTCATCGAGGACAAGCCCGAATACCGGTTCCTGATCGACATCGCCCGGAAATTCGAAGAGGCGGGGCTCGACATCGTTGCCCGCGACATCACCTCGGACATCGGCATCCCGGCAGTGGCTGCCTTTTCGAGGGATTTGAGCCATGGCGACACACAGCCGATCGAAGGGTTCGGCGCTCACACGGACCCGAAAGTGGCAATGGGAAGGGCTCTCATGGAGATGGCGACGACCCGGGCGTTCTATCTCGTGAAGAACGGGCCCGGCGGGCTTCACGACCCGAGCCCGCTCTACCTCACACACGACGAGTCGTGGGACGACCCTCGCTTCAATATCCGAAGCAGCAAGAGTCTTTCCGACATGGAAATCGGGTACAGCAATGACATCGCCGAGGACCTGAAGGCCTGCTTCGACAGGCTCCGTGGGCGCAATCTGGGCAAGGTCATCGCGGTGGACCTCACGAGGCCGGAAACGGGCATACCCACGGTGAGGGTGATTATCCCCGGCACGGATGCCTACTGTTTTGACAGGACCCGCAAGGGCGACCGTCTTTACAACACCCTGTAAAGGAGGGATCCATGCTCACGGAGAAAGAGGTCTGCGACCGGGCGGAATACTGCTACCTGATCTGCCTGCAGCTCAACTGGATGCTGTCGAACGAAGCCATTCAGCCCGAAAAATACCTCGAGCAGATCAAGAAGTCCTCCCTCGGCCTTGCCGAGGACGATTTCATCGTGATGACAATCGAAGACGGGCTTCGCGCGGGCGCCGAAGACTGCGGCGTCAACAATCTGATCCTCATTTACGAGTCTTTTGTTCACGCCTTCTGCGAGGTCATGCAAATCGACGTCGAAGACCTCCAGGAGAGCATCCCCCGGGACCTCCTCCAAAAGCTCGCAGCACAGATGGGAGTCGAGATTAAGGATACAGACTGATTCTCCCTGAAATTTCCAGACGCCATACCCCTGCAAAAGAGCTACTGGGATTCGACGGTGAGAGGCTGCGGGCGACAGGTGGTAAATCAAGAGACAGGAATGCCCGCAAGCGATCTCAAAAAAAGCAAAAAGACAGCCCGAGACCCCGGATGTGATCAACTGATCGAAGCTGGAAGAGATGAGGGGGATTTTCTTTCACTGCTCACTGGTCACTGGCACCGGCCACTGTTCACTGCGGCGAAGCAGCGCTATCTCATGGATCTTGCCAGCACGATGCCCAGGACGAGCCACAGCGGTATCGAGATGATGAGCGCCCAAGTGATCCCCTGGAGGTGACGGAGCCTCGTCTTCAGGTTTTTCTCCAGGAGGGCCCTGTCGATCTTGACCTTGACCTCCTCGATTCTGAAGGGCTTGGTGATGTAGTCGTGGGCGCCCCGCCGGATCGCCTCGACGGCTGACTCGATGGAAGGGTAACCCGTGATCATGATGAAGGCAGCGTCGCTGTCTGCCTGGCGGACCTCCTGGAGAAACTCCAGGCCGTTCATCTGGGGCATAACGAGGTCAGACATTATGATGTCGTATCGGTTCCGACGGCACAACTCGAGGGCCGTGCGGGGATTTTCCGTCGTTTCCACCTCGAAATCGAAGGCCTTCATGTAACCGCCCAGCACCGCGAGCACGCTCGGGTCATCGTCGACAACAAGGGCCTTGTTTTTTCTCTTTGCCAGCCAGTTCATGATAATATTCATTTATGCAAAAAGCATACGCAAGGTATTCCCGGAAATTTCTCTGTATAAATATAGGATGTTAGCTTTTTCGTCAAAAGCAGTGCTGGAAAAGGGGACAATATACGACCAATAAGATGACGGATTCATGACTGTATCCGCTTCGAGTTGGCAAAGAGTCGGTTTGTCGAATGGTCGATAAGTGACGAGGAAGGGGCTGTTCAGCGGCCCCTGTCCCTCTTGTCTGATGGATGCTTGTGCCTCTTCAACCTCTTCCCGGCCAACGAGGCAACTCCGCAAAGAATCACCCTCTGATTTGCTGCACCTGCCACCAGATCCTTCTCTGCTCCGCATAGAGGATCGCCGTTATTGCCAGCATGAGGATAAGCACTCCGGCGTAGACCCCCAGGCGGTGCTGAATGGTGAATATCAACGGTTTCAGGGCCAGGCGTGTGGCACTTCTCAGGGAATCGTACTGGCTGATGAAATCGGCAAGCGAGGGGGAAAGCCGGTAGTAGACGTCGACAAAAAGACGTCCCGGCGCGTTTGTCAGGAGAAATCGGTCACGGAACTGCCGCAGGAGGATCACTTCCGGCGCCCGGTAGTTGCCGAAGGCGGCCGTCGCGATGAAGCAGGCCCCTCCACCCCCCGATGACGACGAGTCGGCAGTAGCAGCTCCCGGCACGGCATAGGCGATCTCATTGGAGAAGCCGCTCTCATTGCCCGAACCGTCGTAGGCCACTGCGGCAAAGTAATACGTCGCCCCGGCGGCCAGTCCTGAGATGACAATGCTTGTTATGTTGCCTGCATTCACGAACGAGGAGTAACTGCCCGGACTGGTTCCGTAATATATCTTGTACCCGGCCACGTCGGGCTCGGGGTTGGGGTCCCATGCCACCGTCACCTCGCCCGCATGGGCTGCAGGCGCGAGCAGGCATAAGATGAAGATCAGCAGGATCAATAACCCTGTGACGACGAGGCTGAAGAACGCGTCTTTCTTTGAAGAGAAGATAATTGGATGTGCCACAGGCAAGGCAACACCTCCGTAATCTGATTATCCCTGTATGGGCGAATCCGAGCACGGGAAGTGCTGCTGTCGCCCTGGCAGCCCTGCCGCCCTATTCCGGTGCATTCCCGGGACGTAGGCCAGTGGCTTTGCGCCCCACCCTTTCGGTGTGGGTTGCCTTTTTCAGGGTTCTGTACGCTCTTTTTATCGGCAGAATGGAATTTAACTTTAATCACACATCAGTTTCGGTCATAATGCCCCGCGGGGAAGAAGTGACCGGTGACCAGTGAAGAAGCAGACAGCAAACAGCAGGCAGCCAGCGCAGAGAATAAGAAAAAAGAAGATCATTGCAAGCCGAAGGCGCGGCAATCTTGCTTGAATCATCCTGCCGCGGAGCCGGTGAATCCCAGGACCCCTGAACCTGTATAAATATGCAGTCAATCTGACATGACGAAATCCGAGGTTATAGACGTGACAGCAGCGACCACCCGAAGCCCGATAATCCTGCAGGCAATTCTTCTTTTCGCTTTGCTGCTGGATTTATGCCCGCTTGCGGCCCGGATGGATGCTCTCGCCTACATGGACTCGGAACGCAGAGTGAAACTCGACGCCCCCTTCGTGCGAACGCCCGACTACGTGATCGCAGAGATCCTGTCCAAGGCAGGCGTCGGGAAGGATGACATCCTCTACGATCTCGGGTCCGGCGACGGGCGCATCGTCATCCAGGCAGCTCTGAAGACGGGGTGCCGCTCCGTCGGGATCGAGATCGATTCGGAACTTGTCGATGACAGCCGCCAGAATGCACTCCGGGCCGGCGTCACGGACCGCGTCCGATTCGTCGTGGCAGACATATTCAAGGAGGATGTGAGCGAAGCAACCGTAGTGACCATCTACATGTCGGGTGATGTGAATGTCAGGCTCCGCCCGAAACTTCTTCGCGAACTCAGACCCGGCACCCGGATCGCCACGTACAACTTCGATATGGGGGATTGGAAGCATGACGACATCTCGAGTTTCGGCAGGGAGGATGCCTATTTCTGGGTCGTCCCCGCGAATTTCTCGGGAAAATGGACTTGGGAGGCAATCAAGGGCCGGACAAAAACACAGTGGGACTTGGTGCTGAAACAAGAGTTTCAGGAAATCTCGGGGCATGTCACCCGGGACGGGACCCAATACGCCGTCCGTAACGGTAAGATCAAGGGAGACAGGATTCGTTTCACACTGGAGCAAGGCCCCGCAGGAAAGGCAACACCGGTGGAGTTCGCAGGCCGCATCCGGCGCAATACGATCGAGGGCACTTTCACCCGTGGAACCGATAGCCGGCCATGGAAAGCCCTCCGCAACCCCTCCACCATGCAGAGGATCGACAAGTGATGGTCAGGTTAAAGGTTCAAACATCCGGCAACTTCTTCCTCCTTTATCCTTTATCCTTTAGCCTTTTCCTAACGACGATGCTTGCCGGGATCACGAGAATCAGCACGAGCGCGGCTGCGGGGTATTTCACGCCATAGACGACGGGCGTTAATCCAGCGCGCACGACGGTTCTCAGAGATTCGTGCTCCGCGATATAAGCCGCCACAGGCGGCGAGACGGCATAATACCAGTTGACAAAAACCTGCCCCGGGTAATTCGTCATCAGGTGCCGGTCCCTGAAATCCCGCAGCACTGTCACTTCCGGCGACAGCCCGCTTCCGAATGCTGCTGTGGCAATGAAACATCCACCGCCGCTGCCGCCTCCGCTGGAAGAATCACTGGGTGGAGTCGGAGTTGGGGCTGGCGAGGACCCCGGGATTGTGTACGATGCCTCGTTGGACAACGCACTCTCGCTCCCGGTTGCGGTGTATGCCTTTGCTGCGAAGTAATAGGTGGCCCCCGCATCGAGCCCGGTGACAGTGTAATCCGTTCTGTTCCCGGCGTCGACGACATTGGTATAGACCCCGCTGGAA
>DASRZY010000115.1:0-5990 GCA_035685905.1 Syntrophales bacterium | reverse complement strand
GCCGCCCTGATTCGCTCCGCGGGGCGGCAAAGGGGGATTTTCTTGTCTCGTGGCTTGAGGCTCGCGGCTTGCGCCTTTTCTCAGGCTTTCAGCCACGTCTTGATGCGGGGGATCTCTTCGGAGATCCACTGGGGAGAGAGGCGGCGCTTCAAGAAAGAGGCGAAGAGATCATCCATGGTCTTCAGGGCCGTCTCCACGAGATAGATTCTTTCGAGGATGCCGCCTTCTTTTTCCTCTTCCTCCGCCTCGAAGCCGCCCACGGCAGGGAGTTTCATCGACTGGAACTGGAAACGGTCGGCCTTCAGGGTGAATTCCCAACGGTCGCTGTCCTTCTCCAGGCGAAGCCGGGCTTCCCGCACCTTCTTGCCCTCGCGGATCGCAGCCCTGCCTTCCCGAAGGTCGGCATGAAGGCCCTGGCAGGCCACGGTCTCCGAGTACTCCCCCTCGCCGGATTCCAGGACGACCCGTTTCTCGAAGGAGAGTCCCACATCCGTCTGGCCGGGGATGGAAATCGTACCGTCGCGCTCCTCCGATTTGAACCAGAGCCAGGTCATGAACTCGCGGGCCAGAAACGCAGCGTCGGCTTTTTCGCCCGCACCCCGTCCGGGATCCAGGAAGGATCCTCCTTCCAGTGCTGCGACCGCTGCTGCTGTTTTTTTGTCGAGCTGCTCGGGATCCCAGGGAAGGCAGGAAGCAATCCGCATGTTGAAGGAAACCTTGAACAGATCCTCGAAGATCTCCGTTACCTTGTCTGCATGGGAGCCGAGAAGAAGCCAGCCGCCCGAAGGCGACCAGAGGACATCGTAAAAAGACGGTATGGGGTATGCCCTCGTCAGCAGATGAAGAAACACCCGTTCCTTGATCTCCTTGGTCTGTTCCCGGAAGAGGCGTTTCTTCCCGCTTGCCTTGAGAGATTTTCGTTCTTCTTCCATACACTTGATGCGCAGCAGCGCCGGCGGGATGGATTTCTTGTCAATACGCAGGTCGAAATAAAAGAAATCCCCCGCACCGTAGCGGGCTCCCTCGAAGCCGGAGTCGAGGGGATTCTCCAGGCAGGTCCAGCCGAATGCCTGATCCTCCGCAGAGGCCGTCAGGTCCTGGAAGGCATACTTCTTGATCTGCCGATCGAAGAAGGGGCGCAATTCCTCGGGGAGATCCCCCTTGACACGATATCTCGAAAAGGTCAGCGAGCCTTTCATCAATCCCATGTGCAATCCTCCTGAAGTCAGGCACGGTAGCGTACGGGGTGCCTTCTTGTCAATCTTCAAATGCAGTGAAGGGTGATTGAGGTTCGATCCGGCTTCAGGCAGCGCAGGATCGAGGATCGAGGCGCGAGGTTCGAGGATAAAGGATCCAGGATCGAGGTTTTTCTTGCACCTCGGTCCTCGTTCCTCGAACCTCGTTCCTGTATTTCATCCCCGGTCCCCGGACCTCGAACTGTGCCCGCTGACACAGGCAGGACTCCACAAAGCCGAGAGGTTCGAGCGGTCACATCATGATAGACAGCACGTCCGATTTGTGTTACTTTTCTCCAGAAATTTTGAGGGGTTCCCGCAGATGGGCATCAAGAGAATCGGTGTTGTCGGCAACGCAAACAAGGGCCAGGTGGTGGAAAACATCGCCAGGCTCTCCGAGTGGGCGAAGGGCAAAGGCCTCAACGTCCTGCTGGAAAAAGAATTGGCCGTGAAACTCGGCACCGATGGCTATCACGGCGGCGAGCTCGGCAGCCAGGTCGATCTCGTGGTCACGATGGGCGGGGACGGGACGCTTCTCCAGGCGGCGAGGCTCATGCGGAAATCGGATGTCCCCATTCTCGGCGTCAACATGGGGACCTTCGGCTACCTGACCGTCATCAATCTCAACGAGATGTTCGATGCCCTGGAGGCAGTCCTGGCGGGCGATTACCGGACGGAGAAGCGCATGATGCTCGACGTCGCCGTGCAGGACGAAGGGGGCGAGAGCTTCGAGTGCTCCGTGCTGAACGATGTGGTCATCAACCGGGGCAACTATTCGCGCATGGTGGACCTGGAGACGATCGTCGACGGCCGGTACCTGACCACCTATCGGGCTGACGGCCTCATCATCTCGACGCCGACGGGTTCCACGGCCTACTCGCTTTCGGCGGGAGGCCCCATTGTTTTCCCCGTGCTGAACACGATCATCCTGAATCCCATCTGTCCTCATACGTTGACGAACCGGCCGGTCATCCTGCCTGAGGATGCGGTACTGAAGGTCATGCTTTGGACACGGGAAGCGGGGGCCATCATGAGCTGCGACGGGCAGGTCACCTATAACCTGAAAACCGGCGATGCCATATCCGTCCGCAGGTCGGATTATGCAGCCAACCTGATCGTTTCCCCCAGGAGGGATTACCTGCAGATTCTCAGATCCAAGCTCGGATGGGGCGGCTCCCCCACGGCAACGAACCGCAAGTGACCGGGGCGCCTCGGGAAAATCACTACCCGGATCTCCCTCTCCCCACGGGGAACCATACCGTATAGGTTCCCTCTCCCTTGAGGGGAGAGGGCCAGGGTGAGGGTGACAGATCCCTTCATCCTGCTGGAGGAGAGGGTAGGGGCGGGAGATTCACATGCTGAAGGAACTGGGCATTACCAATTTTGCCATCATCGACAGGCTCAACCTGGCCCTCCATGACGGCCTCAATGTCATCTCCGGCGAGACAGGGGCGGGCAAGTCGATCCTCATCGGGGCCATCGGGCTTCTGCTCGGGGAGAGGGCCTCGTCGGACTTGATCCGATCCGATGAGGACGCGGCTGTCGTGGAAGCTGTTTTCGACATCGGGGCATTCAAAAACCTCAAAGCAAGACTGCAGGAGATGGGATTCCGCCCGGGGCGGGAGCTTGTCGTCAAGCGGGTCGTGTCCCGTTCGGGCAAGAACCGGGTCTACGTCGACGGAAACCTGGCCACCGTAACCATGCTCGGCGAGATCAGCGAGGCGCTCGTCAACATCTGCAGCCAGCACGAACACCAGGTCCTTCTCAATCCGGACAGCCACATCGACATTCTCGACGAGTTCGGGAATCTGGGGAAGCAGCGAAGCGCTTACACCGCACTCTACGATGAGTTTCAGCGACTGAAGGCCAAGCGGGATGATCTGGCGGCAAAAAACCGCAACCGTGCCGACAGGGAAGAATTCCTCCGGTTCCAGGTGGGCGAGATCGAGAAGGCGGACCTCAAGCCCGGCGAAGACGCCTCGCTTCAGGAAGAGAAAAAAATACTCTTGAACGCCGCGAAGCTGACGGAGCTCGTAACGGAGTCCTACGAAATCCTCTACGGGCAGGAAGAACCGGTCCTGGGCCAGTTGAACCGCGTTACCGGCCATATCCGGGACATCCGCCGCATCGACCCGAATTTCAACGTCTCGGACGAAGAGATGAAATCGCTGTCCATCCAGCTCGAGGACGCGGCGAGAGGCCTGCGGGATTACCTCGGCAAAATTCCCTCCAACCCGGCGCGGCTCGAGGAGATCGACGATCGGCTCGAGACGATCGGGAGACTGAAAAAGAAATATGGCGCCTCCATCGAGAGCGTGCTGAAGACGGGCGAGACCCTGAAGGCCGAACTGGAGGGGCTCTCAAGCGTGGCAGGGGACATCAAGCTCCTGGAGGAGGAACTGGGGAAGAAGAAAGCGGATCTTCTCGAGAGGGCGGACAAGCTTTCCTCCGAGCGCAGACGTGTGGCCTCGGCGATGGAAAAAGCCATCGAAGGGGAAATTCACGATCTGATGATGGAAAAGGCCCGCTTCACCGTTGTCTTCATCGAGCCCGCGCTCGACGATGACGGGTCTGCTCTCTTACACTCGAAGGGAGTCGACCAGCTGGAGTTTTACCTTTCGACAAACGTGGGCGAACAGCTCAAGCCCCTCAACCGGATCGCCTCGGGAGGGGAGCTCTCGCGAATCGTGCTGGCCATGAAAAAGGTCCTTGCCCGGGCGGGCTCCGTGGGGACGGTCATCTTCGATGAGGTGGACAGCGGTATCGGCGGGGCCACGGCGGAGATCGTCGGGCGGAAACTGCGGGACATCTCGCGGAGCCACCAGGTCATCTGCATCACGCACCTCCCGCAGATCGCTTCCTTCGGCTCGACTCACTACCAGGTGATCAAGCGTGTATCCGACGGGCGCACGAGGACGGAGGTGAAAACGCTGACCGAGGACGAGCGTCTCGAGGAGATCACGCGCATGCTCGGGGGCGTGGAAATATCGGACAAGACCCGTGCAGCCGCAAAAGAGATGCTGAAGGCAGCCAGACGAAAAGAGTAGGCTCGAGGATCGAGGTTCGAGGAACGAGGAAGACAAATGTTGAGAAAAGCAAAAACCGGCGATGTCAAATTGATCCACCGCATGATCAACCTCTCGGCGGCCAAGGGCGAGATGCTGCCCCGGTCACTCGTGGATCTCTACAACAGCCTGAGAGACTTTTATATCTACCTGGAAGAGGACAAGGGGCCCATCGTCGGGATCGTCGCCATGCACCTGTTCTGGGAAAATCTCGCCGAGATCCGCTCTCTCTATGTGGCCGATGAATACCGTCACAAGGGCATCGGCAAGAAACTGGTCGAGGCCTGCATCTCGGAAGCGATCACCCTGGAGATCTACCGGATCTTTGCGCTCACCTACCAGAAGGAAATATTCGAAAGGATGGGGTTCCGCGAAGTCCAGCGAACAGAATTGCCGGAGAAGATCTGGTCCGACTGTTTCAAATGCTGGAAGTATCCGGACTTCTGCGACGAGCATGCAATGATCATAGAGCTATAGCGGCTCGCGCCGCAGTGTTAAGTTTCACGTGTTAACGGGCTGTTGCCCAAATACGCTCGAGCAGGATTCTATCTGCGAATTGGCGGTTATCGACCGCTCTAACGCTCGCTGCACTGCAGACGCAAAAACTCGCCCTGCGGGCTCAGACAGTTTGCGCTGCGGACGTTCCGCTTCGCGAAGAGCGGTTACCGAAAACGCGCCAAACTTCGCTATCCAGAATCCTGCTCGAGCGCATTCTTGATGAAAATGCTTTGGGCAACAGCCCGTTAAGCGTTACGTGAAGGAAATCCCCCCTTGTTCCCCCCGGGGCAGCTTCGCTGCAGGAATTGGTTGAATGGGTAATTCGTTAATTGGGGAAGAACAGAAGACTGCCGCCAACCCCTTTCTCCCTAATCAACCAATCACCGGTTGCTGCTGCGTAGCAGCTGATTGGGGGATGCAAGGGGGATTTACGTTGGGAGCTCATGAAGAAAGCGAGACTGATCATTTTCGGCTGCGTGCTCTTGCTCGTCGGCGGTTGCACACTCATTAAAAAGCCGCCTGTTGCGACACCGCCACCGACGAAGGAAGGCCCGCCGCTTGTTGCCGTCACCGGGAATGATCTTCCTTCTTTTCGGGACGACATGGACCGGGAATCCCTGGAAAGAGCCCTTCGAAAGAGCCTGGAGTACTATGCCAGGCTCCCGGAGCGCACAACCTACCGGATGGGCGATCAGCGTTTCACGGTGCGTGACATGAAGGAATCCCTGGAGGCGTTCCTGGAGATCGTCGAGAGCGGCGATTCCCCCTCCGCAATTGAAAAAAAGGTCCGGCAAACCTTCGACGTCTACAAGGCGTCCGGCAGCGCCCCGTCGGGCAGGGTTCTTTTCACCGGGTATTACGAGCCGCTCCTGCAGGGGTCTCTCGAAAAGACCGATCGCTACCGATTTCCAATCTACCGCAGGCCCGACGACTCGGTCGTTGTCCAACTGGGCAAATTCCGCGAGAAATATCGCAATGAGCGTCTGGTCGGCCGGGTTGAGAACGGCGAGCTGCTTCCTTATTTTACGCGCGGGGAGATCGACGGCGCCGGCGTGCTCGAGAACAAGGGGCTGGAGATTGCCTGGTTCCCAGACCCCGTGGATATCTTCTTCCTTCACATCCAGGGTTCGGGGATGATCTGCCTGCCCGACGGGAAATGCTTCCAGGTGAGCTACGCCCAATCGAACGGCAG
>DASRZY010000114.1:0-8364 GCA_035685905.1 Syntrophales bacterium | reverse complement strand
CTGCTGACGCAAATCATGGACCGGTATCCCGTCATCGTCTATCTCGGGGCCGCCATCCTTGGAAAAGTCGGTGCCGAGATGATTTTCGCGGATCCGATAATCGCGCAGTCCTTTCAGCCCTCCTCGGCCTTCCTGCACCTGCTGGAGGCCTTTTCTGCCGTCGGGGTCGTCGCTGGCGGGAAACTTCTCGTTTTTCGCAACAACCGTCAGCAAGCGCAACGCAGCGTGTCGCTTGTCCCTTCGAAGGAAGATCGGATGTAATGTGGAAAGAACGGTTACAGCCCGAAGCGGCCGCAGATGAGGCGACGGGGTTTATGCGTTCGGTCCCTTGCGAAAAAGAAAGAGAACGGCGCGATGGCCGTTCTCTTTTTTCGATGCGTGCCGGTTTTACGACTTCTTCCTCTTCGCCATCTCCTCGGCCTTGAGCTCCTTGCGCAGGACCTTTCCGACGGTGCTCTTCGGGAGTTCCGCACGAAATTCGATCTCCGAGGGGAGCTTGTAGGTGGCAAGCTTCGTCTTGGCGTATTCGAGAAGCTCTTCCTGCGTCGCCGTCTCGCCTTCCTTGAGGACGACGAAGAGCTTCACGTTCTCGCCGCGTTTGGCGTCGGGGATGCCGATGGTGCAGGCTTCCTGGACCTTGGGGTGCTCGTAGAAAACTTCGTCCACGTCCCTCGGGTAGATGTTGAAGCCCCCCGAGATGATCATGTCCTTCTTGCGGTCCACGATGAAGAAGTAACCATCCTCGTCCATGACGGCAATATCCCCCGTGAAGCACCAGCCGTCGCGCAGCGTGTAGGCTGTCTCCTCGGGCATGTGCAGGTAGCCCTTCATGACCTGGGGGCCCCGGACGATGAGTTCGCCGGGCTTGCCCACGGGCATGTCGATGAGGCCCGTCTCGAGATCCACGATCCTCGCCTCCGTGTCGCTGATGGGCACACCCACGCTTCCCACCTTGCGGACACCTCCCCCAAAGGGGTTCACGTGGACGACCGGCGTCGTTTCCGTCATCCCGAATCCCTCGACGATGACGGCTCCCGTGAGGCGTTCGAACTCGTGGATGACCTCCACGGGAAGGGGGGCGCTGCCCGAGAAGGCCCCCTTGATGCAGGACATGTCGGTCTTCTTTATGTCCGGGTGGTTGATCATCCCGATGTACATGGTGGGCACCAGCGCAGCGAAGGTGGGCCGGAACTTCCGGATGGCCTCCAGCAGCTGCGGGGGCTGGGGCCTCGGGATGAGGACATCCGTCCAGCCCATGTGAACGGAGATGTTCATGGCGCCCGTCATGCCGAAGACATGGAAGATGGGGAGGGCGCCGAGGCAGATCTCGTCTCCCTTCTTGAACCGCTGGAACCAGGCCTCGGCCTGCTGGATCTGTTTGCTCAGGTTTGCATGTGTGAGCATGCAGCCCTTGGAGACGCCCGTCGTGCCTCCCGTGTACTGGTACATGGCCACATCCTCGAAGCCGATCTTGGGCCGCGGCGGGCTGGGGCTGTATTTGGCGATGCAGTCCTTCCACGTGTATACATCGGGCGCCGGATTCACGTCGGCGGCCATCTTTTTCTTCTTGGCCACCAGCGGGAAGAGCAGGTTCTTCGGGAACGGCAGGTAGTCGCCAATGGAGGTGTAAACGATCTGCCTGACCTTGGTTTTCGGCCGCAGGGCGATCATGCGGTTTCCCAGCAGATCGAGCGTGATGAGAACCTTGGAGCCCGAGTCGTTGAACTGGTGCTCCAGTTCGCGGTCGGAGTACAGCGGGTTGTTGAGTACCGTGATGGCCCCGATGCGAAGCGTCGCGTAGTAGGAGATCACCTGCGGGATCGTGTTGGGGAGCAGGATCGCCACGGCGTCGCCCTGCTTCACGCCGAAATCGGTGAGGCACATGGCAAAGCGGTCCACCATGTCCTTCATCTGGCGGTACGTAATCGAATAGCCCTGGAAGATGAGGGCCGCCTTTTCCGGGTACCTGGCTGCCGTCCGGTCCAGGATGTCGGGCATGGTGATCTCTTCATAGTTGATCCTGGCCGGCACCCCGGGCTCGTAGGACTTGAGCCAGGGTCTCTTGAAATAGACGGAGTCTTCGTATGCCATATCGGTCACCCTTGAAATGTTTGATTGGTCAGAAGCAGTTGCGCGCAGGACGCGAACAGGGAAGTTGCGATCCCTGATCTGCGCCTGACGACCGCTGCCGATGCCTGAGAGCGATCCCCCCGCCCCGAAAAAAAAGCCCGGATCGAATCCGGGCTTTTTTTCGGGACGGTGTTTAGAACTTGTAGCCGAAGGTCAGCCCGATCAGGTGAGCCGAGCCGCTCGTAAGTTTTCCCGGATAGGTGGCGGGAGCCGCCGCCACAGCTGCGGAGCCTGTGGGGTTACCGATATAGCTGTTATCAACGATAATCATGTATGTGTAGGACAGGTCAACCGACCAGGCATTCTGGTGGTACCCCGCGCCAATGCTGAGCATGTGCCTGTCGTTGTCAGGCAGGATGTAGTCGAGCGTGTTGAGCGGTTCGGGGGCCGTATCATAGGCATAGCCGAGGCGGAGGTCCCAGTTTGGCGTGACCTTCCACTCCGTGCCGATCAGGTAGCGCGCCACGTTGGCCCAGTTCTTCGGGCTTACCGCAGTCGTTGACGGCCCCGATGTAACGGCGTTTCCGCCAAAGGGGGCCCCGAAGTTCAGCTGGAGCTTGTCGTAGTACTGCCAGCCCGTCCAGTAGACGCCGCCGCCCACCGACCAGGTCTTGGTGACGTTGAAATTGACACCCGTGTAGATCGTGTCGGGCAGCGTGATATCAGCGCCGCCGCTCATGTTTGCGATATTGGCTCCCAACCCGGCAGTGGTAGAAACAGTTCGGCTGACGGCGACATTGCCTTTCACGTTCTGCTCGATCTTGCTGCGGTAGGTGATCCCGAACTGCATCCATTCCGTGGGCTTGTACTGCAGGGCAAGGTCCCAGCCCCAGCCCCAGGAGTCGCCGGACACCTTGAAATCAATGTCACCGCCTGTGGCGGGAAGTGCTCTCTGCAGCGTCACGTTGAAGTACGAGGCAACCACGCCGGCCGCGATCGAGAACTTGTCGTTCACCTTGTAGGCGATGTTCGGGTTGATCTCCACTTCCACGATCGAAGCATGGTAGCTGTTGTAGCGTCCCGGCCAGCCGTTCTGGAACTCCGTCCCGAGGCCGTAGCGCGAGAATATTCCCAGCCCCGTATACCAGCTGTCGTTGATCTGGTAGGTCAGGTAGGCGTGGGGCGGGAAAAACCAGTTGGTCTGGGAACCGTAACTCCCGGGTGCAGTTCCAGTCGATACGTCGACGGTGTACGAGGGCGTGATCGCCGTGACACCGATCTGGGTCTGGATGCCCTTGAGCTGGGTGATCCCGGCGGGGTTGAAGAACAGAGCCGAGGCGTCATCGGCCGAGGCCACGAGCCCGCCACCGATGACGTTGCCGCGGGCGCTCCCCTCATAGAGGGAATAGCCCGCGCCGAAAACAGGTGATGAAAGGAATAGAACAAAAACGACGCTTAGAAACGAATAGACAAGCCTCCTCCTAGACATAATACCCCCTCCTGAAATCAAAGAACTTAGTACTGCATGAAACGCCCGACGGGCGCTCTCCTCTTGGGGTTTTTTAGACATATCTGTCTTTCCATGTCAATGAAATTTATAAAAAAAAGTCCCTGCCCGCAGATGCAGGCAGGGACTTCATTCCAGCAATTTCACTGACCGGCGGTCACCCCGTCCCGATCGGGCAGTTGCCGATCAGGCCTTACGCCTTCGGCTCTTCCTTTATCTCCATGGCCTCCCAGACGATCTCGGCGATGTCCTTGGCAACGACCTTCTCCTCGGCGTTGCGGGCCTTGAGGCCGTCCATCACCATGGTGTTGCAGAAGGGGCAGGCCGTGGCGATGGCCGTGGCGTTCACTTTCAGCGCCATGTCGGTGCGGGTGTTGTTGATCCGCTCGCCGTGGTGCTCCTCCATCCACATGCGGCCGCCGCCTGCTCCGCAGCAGAAGCCGTGGTCGCGGTTCTTCTCCATCTCCACAAGCTTCATTCCGGGGACGGCCTCGAGGATCTTTCTCGGCTGGTCATAAACCTTGTTGTACCGGCCGAGGAAGCAGGAGTCGTGGTAGGTGAAAAGGCCCTCGGAGGCCTTCGTCGGCTTGATCTTCCCCTTGGCGATGAGATCGGCAATGATCTCGGTGTGGTGATAGACCTCGTAGTTGCCGCCGAGCTGGGGGTAGTCCTTCTTGATCAGGTTGTAGCCGTGGGGGCAGGTCGTGATGACTTTCTTCACCCCGTAGCCGTTCATCACTTCGATGTTGGCCTGGGCAAGCGCCTGGTAGAGGTACTCGTTTCCGCCTCTCATCGCCGAATCTCCGCAGCAGCTCTCCTCGGTGCCGAGGATGGCAAAGCTCACGCCCGCTGCCTGCAGGATCTTCGCAAAGGCCGCGGAGACCTTCTTGCCCCGGTCTTCCATGGATCCGGCGCAGCCCACGTACCAGAGGTACTCCGCTGTGGGGTCTTCGGCCATGGTCTTGACGCCCAGCTCTTTTGCCCAGTCGCCGCGCATGTGGGCGCCGATGCCCCAGGGGTTGGAGTTGTTCTCCATGTTGCGGTAGGTGAGCTGGAGCTCGGGGGCGAAATCGGCCTCCGTGAGGACCTTGTAGCGCCGCATGTCGATGATCTTGGGAACGTGCTCGATCATCACGGGGCAGTGCTCCATGCAGTGCATGCAGTTCGTGCAGTCCCAGACGGGGTTGACGCCCACGGCGTCGTTGATGAGGTTCTTCTCGCTGTCGGGAACTGCTGGAGCCGCGGCATCGGGACCGGCCGTCGTGGCGGCCTTTGCGGCGGCGGCGTAGAGCGGTGCGCGCTCGAGCCAGTGATCCTTGATGTCCTGGACGAGTTTCTTGGGGGAGAGCTCCTTGCCTGTCAGATAGGCCGGGCATCCGTTCTGGCAGCGGCCGCAGCGCGTGCAGGCGTCAGAGTCGAAGATCTGCTTCCAGGTGAACTCCTCGAGCTTGCCCACGCCGAAGCTCTCGGCGTTCTCGAAGTCGCGGATGGGCTCGATCTGGCCCACGGGCTTCAGGGTGGCCATGAACTGGTTGGCCGGCGAGGTCACGATGTGCAGCAGCCGCGAGAAGGGGATGTAGGCAATGAAGCCGAAGGCCAGGAAGGCGTGGATCCACCACATGAGCTTGTGAGTCGTCTTCAGCGTGTCCATGCTGATTCCAACGAAGAACTGGCCCACGATGTAGCCCACGAAGGACCACTTCTCGAAGTCGGGGTTGCCCGTTGCCGCGATGCGCAGGCCCTCGATGATGTAGCCCGTCACCATGATGGAGAGGATCAGGATCAGCACGATGGCATCATCGGGCCGGTTGTCCGGGACGCCCTTGTAGCCCAGCCTGTCGGGCTTCTTGATGTAGCGCCGGTCGATTGCCAGGATGCAGCCCACGACGGCAAAGAGGCCGAAAAGATCCATGATGAAGGAAAAGGCCAGATACCCTTTGCCGGGCAGGTGCATGTGCGTGTAGAACGATGTGGCGTCGATGGCAGCGCCCCAGATCAGGACGAAAAATGCAAAGAAGATGAGGCCGTGAATCACGCCGGGATAGGCGTCCCGCCAGACGGAAAGCTGCAGGATGCCGTTTTTGAATAGATTCTTGATGCGCTCCCCTCTGTTGTCATTCCTGAGCTCGGCCTTCCCCATGGCCTTCCAGAGATCGAGACGCTTATAGAGGCCCCAGCCCATGATGGCCAGGGCAATGAACGCGAAGACATCAAGGGGGATCTGATAATTGGTGGTATTCCAGAATACCTCCCTCCCCTCGTTGCCGGGACCGAATACCAAGTTTTCCATATGTCACGTCCTCCATTCCACTGTTCTGGTTGCGAAGCCCCCTGCACAAGTGGGCTTCCCGGTCAGGAAGGAGCCGGACAGGAGTGCGCACCGTCGTGCGCGTTCAGGGCCTCAGCCCCGTGCCGGTTCTCTACCTCTCCCTCTCTCCCCTCAGTCCGTTCCGTGTCATCAGGCACGGTCGCGGATTTCATTCAACGATGTTTCTTTGCAGCTGCCGCAGCCATGATCCGCCCCCTTTCGCTTGCTGCACATGAAGGGAGATGATTGTTTACGGGGCGCTTCCGTCGGGTGCATCCGGTGGAGATGGCTTTGTTTTGCGCAGGAAGAGAATCCGCGCAAACGGAGGCGCCCGGTTCTATGCGGCCGGGCAGGAATGATCTTCTGTTAACCGGGTAATGGATCGGAGCCGGCCCCGCAAGGAGGCCGGCCCCGCCTTTCAAACTTAAGCAAGGAGCTTCTTGGCCGCTGCCGTCACTTCCGGAACGACCTTGAAGAGATCGTCGATGATCCCGTAGTCCGCTCTCTGGAAGATGGGGGCTTCGGGGTCCTTGTTGATGGCGACGATGTACTTCGAGGAGCTCATGCCCGCCAGGTGCTGAATGGCACCGGAAATACCGCAGGCAATGTAGAGGTTCGGCGAAACGGTCTTGCCCGTCTGGCCGACCTGGTCTGTGGCGGGGCGCCAGCCCGCATCCACGGCCGCACGCGATGCACCGACGGCGGCGCCGAGGACCTTTGCAAGATCCTCGAGAATGTTGTAGTTCTCGGGGCCCTTCATGCCGCGGCCGCCGGAAACGATGATGTTGGCCTCGGTGAGCTCGATCTTGCCGCTCGTGTCCTTGGCAATCTCGGCAACCTTGGTCTTGATCTGGCCCGCATCGAGTGCCGGGTCAAATTTCTCGACGGCGCCGGCCTTGGCATTCTCCGCGATGGGGAACACGTTGGGGCGCAGCGACGCCATGGCGGGGGCGGCCTCGAAGGCCACTTCGCCGAAGCACTTGCCTGCGTACATGGGCCGCATTGCGACAAGCTTGCCGCCCTCGATCTTGAGGCCGGTGCAGTCCGTGGCCAGCCCTGTGGCCAGTTTGCCCACAAGCCTTGCCGCGAGGTCCTTGCCCTGGACCGAGGCGGCCAGCAGCAGGATTGCGGGACCCTTCTCCTTTACGATCTTGGCCACCGCCATCGCGTGAGCGTCCGTCGTGTAGGGCTCCAGGGCGGCATTGTCGGCCACGTAAACCTTGTCGACACCGTACTTGCCCAGCTCGGCAGCCTTGCCTTCGATGCCGGAGCCGCACAGGACGGCGCAAACCTCGTCACCCAGCTCATCGGCCAGTTTTCGGGCCGCGCTGGCTATCTCAAAGCTCACCTTGCGGTAAGCTCCGTCTCTCACTTCCGCAACGATCCAAACACCTTTTGCCATGGTTCGTAACCTCCTCCTTTCCTTAGATCACTTTCGCCTCTTCCCGCAGCAGCTTCACAAGCTCCTGAGCCTTCAGTGCCGGATCATCGCCCTGGAGGATCTTTCCGGGAGGTCTTGCCGGAGGCGGTACGGTCTTGGCAACCTTTGCCTTGGCAGCGGCGGTCATGCCGATGGCCGCCGCATTCTTCACGTCAACAGGCTTCTTCTTGGCCTTCATGATGCCGGGCAGTGACGCATAGCGCGGCTCGTTGAGCCCCTTCTGCGCCGTGATGACACAGGGCAGGCTCGTCTCGATCGTCACCGTGGCGCCCTCGATGGCATTCTGGGCCTTTACGGCCGTGCCGGCGATCTCGAGCTTTGTCACGAACGTGACCGAGGGGATCCCCAGCAGATCGGCGAGAACCGAGCCGACCTGGCCCGCATCGCCGTCAATGGCCCGCTGGCCGCAGAAGATGATGTCGTGGGGAAGTGTCTTGATGACGGCGGCCAGTGCCGAGGCCGTCGTGTAGGCATCGGCGCCGTTGAGGGACGGGTCGTCGATGTGGACACCCTTCTCGGCCCCCATGGCCAATGCCGTGCGGATCGTTTCCATGGTCCTTGCGGGACCGACGGAGACGATGGTCACATCGCCGCCGAGCTTTTCCTTCAGCTTCAGTGCCTCTTCCACGCCGTACTCGTCGTAGGGGTTCATGACCCACTTGATCCCGTCCTCTACGATTCCTGATCCGTCGGGTTTCACCTTGATCAGGGTTTCCGTGTCCGGAACCTGCTTCACACATGCAATAATGTTCACAGCTGCCTCCTTTCTTCGGACGCAAACCGCCGGGCTGCCCTGCGACAGCCCGACGGTTCACGAGCCCACATTTGTTGATATGCTTTCGGCCAAGGGCTCCGGTACCCCGGTGCAGGACTGACGAATTCCTCTCTCCCCCTGCGCCTCGGGTCTTTTGCCTGCAGCCTTTTGCCTCTTTCTTACAGCCTGTTCTTCACGATGTCGTCGACCACGGACGGATCGGCCAGCGTCGTCGTGTCGCCAATGTCGCCGATTTCGTTTGCGGCCACTTTCTTCAAAATCCT
>DASRZY010000113.1:0-15082 GCA_035685905.1 Syntrophales bacterium | reverse complement strand
GACCAGGCAGATGGCGATGCACAACCCCGTTGCCGCATGGTAGGAGAATACAAAAAACCGCCCCCGGTCGATCCAGATCAGGGACGTTCCGCTCAGGTATCCCAGGACGCCCAGGATTGCAAGGACCGGCCCGTTGGCGCGATGCCTGCGCACAACCGAAATTCTTTCACCGCCCGACTTCCTTCGCCTCCGGATCGTGACTCCGAGCCAGCCCTGGTAGAGCAGGCAGACGAATAGGATTGCATTGTAAGAGCCGTGGGCGATCCTCAGGTCATCCAGCCACTCGGAACTGATCATCATGGGCTCACCACCAGCATCCCGACCATCCCCTTTTCCCTGTGACTCTCAAAAAAAAGGAATGTCTTGTCGCAGTAAAACTCGTACTCCCCGGCTCGAGTGGGTGTGAAGCGGATGACCTGGGGGTCTGTCGTCAAGTCCAACCGGATGTCCATTCCAGCGTCGGGGGCGTGCAGCACAACGTTGTGGGGGGTCATGCCCGATTCTTTCCTGATTTTCAGCTCCACCGGCACATTCACTTTGACAACGATGTAGTTCGGATCGAAGAAATAGGATCCTCCGAGGACTTCGATCCGCTGCACCCCGTCGGGGTCAACGGTGGCATGGTACTCCTTCCTCTCCGCCGCGCTTGCCCCCAACGAAAATAAGACAAGGAGCATCGCGATGACCCAGCGTCGCCTGATCGAATTCATCTCGCACCTCTTCCCGATCATTCATTTTTTTATGATCCGGTCCGCGTGCCTATTTCACGCTCCTCAACGTCTCCGGTATCAGTTCCGACATGGCCGGGAAAATGTGAATCTTCTCCGTGATGGACTTGACGTCCCCCCCGGCAGCCACGGCGTTGACCACTTCCTGGATCAAAACCGAAGCCATGGGGCCGATCACATGAAAGCCCAGGATCCTCTCCGTCCCCTTTTCCACGATGGCCTTTGCAAAGCCGTCCGTTTCCATCATGGCATCGCCCTGGACCACATCGGAATAGTTCGCGCGGCCCACGAGGATCTCGTGGCTTTTCCTCGCCCTCTCCTCCGTCAGGCCGACAGAGGCAATCTGGGGATGGGTGTACACGGCATGGGGAACGGCGGAGAAATCCATCTTGATCTTCTCCGGCCCCGTTGCATTCTGCCAGACGATGCGCTGCTCCAGGTCGCCTGCATGGGTGAACATGGCCTTCCCGATCGCATCCCCGAAGGCCCAGATGTTCTCTCTGCTCGTCTGGAGCGTGTCATCCACCCTGATGTATCCTGTCCCGTCCAATTCCACACCGGTCTTCTCCACGCTCAGCAGATCGGCGTTGGACCTTCTGCCCGCTGCGACAAGGATCGTTTCGGCCTTCAGCCTTTTTGACCGGCCGGAGATCGTGTTCCTTACAGAAACCGTGCATTCCTTCCCCTTTTTCGTGACCTCCAGCGCTTCTGCATTTGTGATGACGGCCATCCGTCTCGCCATGACCGTTCCCAGCAAGCCTGATATCTCCGGCTCTTCGTTGGGAAGAAGCCGGTCCCTGCTCTGGACGATCGTCACCTTCGCGCCCATGGCCGAAAAGAAGTGACCGTATTCGACGCCGATGTACCCGCCGCCGATGACGATCAGGCTCTTCGGTCTTTTCGTGATGTCGGGTATGTTTTCATTTGTCAGGTAGTCGATCCCGTCGAGGCCCGCGATCGGGGGGATGGCGGGACGCGAGCCGGAGACGATGAAAATTTTTCGCCCTCGGATCGTTTCCGTCTTCGTCTGCAGGGTGTAATCGCCGATGAACCGGGCCGACTCGTGATAGAAATCCAGGTTTTCCGAGCTCCTGATCTCCTCGAGAAGACCCCGCCGGTTTTTCTTGCGGGTATCCCTCACACGCATCATCAGGGAGGCAAAATCGATGCGGGAAATCCTGGCGGAAATCCCCAGCTTGCTTGCACCCTCGATATCCCGGATCCGATCCGCCGGGTGGATAAGCATCTTGGAGGGGACACAGCCGACATTCATGCAGGTTCCCCCGACGTGCCCCTTGTCGACCAGCGCGACTCTCTGACCGGTTGCCAATGCCTTGAAGGCAATCCCCACACCCTCACCGGCGCCGATGACGATGACATCGTATTCTTTCACGAGAGCATCCTTGCAGTTGGGAACGTTGAGCTGACCGTTTCGACAGGACGGGTCGCGTCGCTTCACGAGAGGGGCAGGCAGGGTCATTTCGCTCTGCCTGCTCCGTATATGGAAAGGGAAAAGACTTTAGACGTCTCTTTTCCCGGTATCTGCACCAAGGCGACCAACCGGGCAAATCGGATCCGGTGCCGGATACCGCGGTCGGGCAGGGGGATGTATTTAGCAGCAACGGCGGATTGGCCAACAGAAAGTTCTCTTCTGGTTTCAGTATAGAGGAAGGGGGAGGCCCGTTATATCGTCGCATCCCCGATAGCGGGATTCGAAATACCTGAGAGGCGTTCAGGGAATGGAAGCCGCCCTGCGCTTATGGATGCGGTGGTTGTACCGGAACCGGCAGCCGGAAGTGCCGGGCCGATGTTCATGGCGGGTTCCAACATGCAGCGTCGGGGCTGAGGTCGAGCCGTTACGAAAAGGGATTGAATGGGTGTCGATATCCGGTCACGTCTTGATCAACTCTTTCGCCTGTGAAGGTTCAGACGTCGGCTTGCTTTGTATGCCGAGAAATGGCGGTTCCTATTTCCGCCCAAACCCCCTTTGGCATGTCATGCCCCATTCCATTGATGATCAATAAACCGGCTTCCGGTATCACCCGAGCCGTGTCTTTTCCTCCCTCGACGGGTATCAGCGGATCATCAGCCCCATGAATGACAAGTGTCGGGATCCGAATCGATGAAAGCGACGGTCTTCGATCGCCGCTGGCAAGAATGGCTGTGTTTTGGCGCGCCATTCCCTGCGGGTAATAGGAACGATCATAGCTCTTCTCCATGAACGTTCGAACCCGTTTCTCCTCAAAGGGAAATCCGGGACTCCAAATCCTCCGCCATGTGTTCACATAGTGTTCAACATAGGCTTCACGTTCCTTTGGTGCAGGCGCGACGACAGCAGCAATGGCATCCGGTTTCCCCTGCGGAAGATCAGGATTTCCCGTGGTCGACATGATCGAGGTCAGACTCAGCACACGTTTTGGATGTCGACAGGCGATCACCTGGGCGATCATGCCTCCCATGGAAGCGCCGCAGATATGCGCCTTCTCAATGCCCAGGGCATCGAGTAAACCGACGGAATCATCTGCCATATCGCCGAGAGAATACGCTGATTCCACAGTCTTGCCTTCCATGACAGCCTTGATTGTGGCCATCATGTCGGGAATTCCCGCTTCATCAAATTTCGTCGACAGACCGGCATCCCGGTTGTCAAAACGAATGACAAAGTGACCTGTTTTTGCCAGTAATTCGCAGAACTCGACATCCCACACGATCATCTGAGCGCCATTTCCTGCAATGAATAATAATGCGGGGAAAAAACGGTCACCAAACGTATCGTACTCAATCTGAATTCCATTCGCTGTCACAGCAGGCATTGTTTACCCCTTTTCCCTCTGAGATCATGAATGACGATATCTAACTTGACCCGCGACCTGCCGGGTACTCTGAGGCTCGTATCCATTGAGAAAAAATCCCCAACCGTGCGGCTGGGGATTTTGAGAACTGAGTGGATGGAGATCCATGCCTTCGTGCATGACCGGCAGGAGGCCCCGCCGGGGCATTTGCCCGGCAAACGCGCCGCGCTACCGTCAGCCGGCAACCGCGTTCTCGAGCATCCCGATGCCGACCCGGATGCGCCGCAGCGACTCTTCCCTGCCGAGCACATCGGCCAGTTCGACGCCGCCGCCCGGCGTGAACTGCTTTCCCGACAGCGCGGTACGCAGCGGCCACAGGATCACCCCGCTCTTCACCCCCTTCTTTTCGATCAGGGCGAAGATCTCCCGGTGCAGCGTTTCGTGATCCCAGCGGGTGATGGATTCCAGGAGGGACAGGATCGCCCTCAGGCTCTCCAGCGAGACCTTCTCGTCGGTTTTCATCTTCTTGCTGACATAGAGCGCAGGCGAATAGTCGGGCAGCGTGTCGATGAAATCGATCTGGCCGGGGATGTCGGAGAACTTCTCCGTCCTGTCGTGCAGCACCCGGCTGATCTTGGTGAGGTCGATATCCTCGCGCTTCACGGCCCTGCGGATCCAGGGCAGCGCACACTCGTGGAATTTCTCGAGCGGCATCTCCCGGATGAACTGGCCGTTGAGCCAGGTCAGCTTGTGGACGTCGAAGATGGCGGGCGAGCGGCTGATCCCGCCAAGATCGAAGGCCTCGACGAGCTCCTCGAGAGTGAATTTCTCCCGCTCCGTGCCCGGGTTCCACCCGAGCAGGGCGATGTAGTTGATGATGGCTTCCTTGAGGTAGCCCTTCTCGATGAAATCGGCGTAGGAGGCATCCCCGTCACGCTTGGAGAGCTTGTGCTGCGCATCGCGCATCACCTGGGAGCAATGGACGTAGTGGGGGACCTCCCAACCGAAGGCCGCGTATAGGAGGTTGTACTTGGGTGTCGAGCTCAGGTACTCGTTGCCCCGGATCACGTGGGTGATCTCCATCAGGTGATCGTCCACCACGTTGGCGAAGTTGTACGTCGGCATGCCGTCGGATTTGACGAGCACCTGGTCGTCGAGCGTCGCGTTCTCGACGGTGATGGCGCCGAAGACCTCGTCCTCGAATGTCGTGGCGCCCATGGTGGGGATGCTCTGCCGGATCACGTGGGGCTCGCCGGCGGCAAGCTTCTGCTCGATCTCGCCTTTCGAAAGTTTCTTGCAGCGCCCGTCGTACCGGAAGGGCAGCTTCCGGAGCTGCAGGCTTATGCGAAGCTCCTCGAGGCGCTCCTTGTCGCAGAAGCAGCGGTAGGCCACCCCCTTTTCGATCAGCTGGTCGGCGTATTTCCCGTAGATCGGCTTGCGCTCGTGCTGGATGTAGGGCCCGTAAGCCCCGCCCTTGTCCGGTCCCTCGTCCCAGATAAGCCCCGTCTCCTCGAGGGTGTGGTAGATCAGCTCCACGGCGCCTTCCACGATCCGCTCCTGGTCCGTATCCTCGATCCGGAGGATGAAGGTGCCTTTGTTTTTCTTCGCCCAGAGATAGGCATAAAGCGCCGTTCGAAGGTTGCCCACGTGCATGTAGCCCGTGGGGCTCGGCGCAAACCGCGTTCTGACTTTCATGGGACTCCTTTTTGAAAACCTCCTGTATTGCCAAAGGAATTTCTTTCGCAGCATTGATATAGAATGATCGTCCACTCGTGTCAATGGGAACCTGAGAGCCCGGCAATGAGCCCGCCTAGCGAGCCGTTTCCCGCAAAAAACAAAAGGCAGGGGCCTACTCGCCCTGCCTTTCTATATATCAGGGGATTGCGGCGACTCCGGAATCATCGCCGTTCCCCGTTCTTCCCGGCACGGGATTGTGGTCAAGCACTGCAAATCGCTCCCGGCAGCCTTCCCCGGGAGCGCAGTGTCATTTCCTGTTCCGATCAAAGAAGGGCGGAAGACAGAAGGAGAAGAGGGGAGATTGGAGTGAGGAGCTCAGAGATCGATCCCGGCTACGCGACGGATCGCAGTGAGGTCAGGTCGGACAGTGAGGAATGTGTTCGCTTCTCGATTGCCTCGTTCAACTCGTCCAGTCCAAACGGCTTGAGCAGACAGACGTCGGCTCCCGCGTCCCTGAGGTTCTGCAGGGCATACGGATTGCCGCTCATGCCGACGACGTAAACATCCGGAAAGCGGAACTTTATGTACTTGCAGAGTCCGATGCCGTCCCCTCCGGGCATTTCGGCATCGGTCAGCACGACATCGTATCGATTGCTCTTCAGCCTCTCCATCGCTTCGAATCCGCCTCCCGCTTCGTCTGCCTGGTGGCCGATACACGTCACGACGGAGGAAAGGATCTTCACGATGCCCGGATGATCATCCACAACCAGCAATTTCATTGTCCGCTCCGGTGAAACCTTTTTCACCATCCTAGAGCAGCCTCGAGAAACAGTCCATCGTCGTTGCCCTGAAAGCGGGTTTCGAAATGCCTTAGTTGCCTTCAGGGAAAGGAGAGAGCTTCCGCACAAAGGGGTGGGCCATTGAAATCGATGGTGCAAGATGAAAAAAGGCAGGGTTTTTTCCCTGCCTTGCGGTTCTATTCCAGAATTGCGCGTCCGCCCTGGTGTTGAGCGGAGTTCATCAGCTTTCCATAACTCCCGGTCATGAACTCAAGCGGAAATGCGGGAATGAATCCATCCCCGTCAGCCGATCGCTCAGCCCTGAGTCCCGCCCTTTTTCCCCTCCGCCGACGAGCAGGCCTCCCGGAGATTCATAAACGACCGCGACTGATCCGACACGAAAGACAGCCAATCGTTGGCGAATTGCTGTGAGATCTCGCCGCAGGCCTTCAGGATCTGTTCGGGCTGTCCCTGCTGCCGGACCCCGGACTTGCAGGTTTCACCGATTTTCTGCACGCTTTCCATCCAGGTCCGATACATCCGGGTGTACCCCTCGAGCCACCCTTTCGAGAAGTTCAGGAATGCATCCGGTGTTGTCGGCGGCACAGAGTATGGGTTTTCCGCCATCTCGAGCCAGGCCCGGTTCATCCTGTTGAACATGTCCAGACCCCCGGACATCATGCCGAAGGATTCCTTGGACCACCGCGAGTAAAATTCGCCGTAGGGCTCCTTCCCCTCAAACAAATTGAACGCCATCGCGCACCTCCGGATTCCGAGATATCGTAACTCGGGTTACTCACAGCAATTTTCGCACCATCGTTCCAAAAAGATATCCCGAGGTTGTAACTTTAATCGTACGCGGGAAATGGGGGGGTCGGTTAAAATTCCTCCAGGATCTTGGCTTTCTCTAGTTTGCGGATCTTTTCGAGGGCCCGGTTCTCGATCTGCCGGACGCGTTCGCGGGTCAGGCCGAACTTTCTGCCGATCTCTTCGAGGGTATGCGGCTCATCGTCGGTCAGGCCGAAACGGAGGCTCAGGATCTCCTGTTCCCGGGGCGAGAGCTCGTGGAGAATCTCCGTGAGATGCCCCGTCAGGGACCGGCGGTCCATGGGCAGAAGCGGCATGAGGCCCCCGTCCTCGTAGGTTTCCTCCTGGACGGGGTTCTCCTCGCTTTGCTCCAGGAGCTCGGCCATCAGCTGGACGTCGTCGATGTCGACGTCGAGCGAGTCGGCAACCTCCTCCGGAGCGGGCTCGCGGCCCAGCTCCCGTATGAGCTTATCCCGGGTGTGAGTGTAGCGGGAGATCACCGGACTGACATCGGGGGCCTGATGCCGTATGGCCTGGGTGACGGCCTGCCGGATCCACCATCGGGCGTAGGTGGGGAAACGGACACCGCGGCGCCAGTTGTACCTCTCCACGGCCTTGAAGAGCCCCAGGTTCCCTTCCTGTATGAGGTCCAGAAGCGACAGCCCGTAGCTGCGGCTCGCATAGTGCTTTGCGATGTAGACGACGAGGCGCAGGTTGGACTGGATCATCTTTTCCCTGGCAGCCTTGTCACCCTTCTCGATGCGCCGAGCAAGCTCGATCTCCTCCTTGGGCGTCAGCAGGCGCACCTTGCCGATCTCGCGCAGGTACTGCTGAATCGGGTCCAGGGGGGCCTCTTCCCGCAACGGCGCCTCGCGGCTCTCGGGCTCCGCGGGCTCTTCGTCTGCTTCGACCCTTACATTCTCCGACTCCAGGGAGTCATAGATCTCGTCGAGCTTGTGACGGATGACCTTTTTCGGTTCGTGTTTTTTCACCGGATGATGCCACCTCCCCGCCCCGCCCGGGACCTTCGGGGCTGCATTCTCAGACGCTTATTTTAACCCATTCCTCAGCGGGAGGGAATGCCTCAGTTTCACGGCTCTTTTCCGTCTTTATCTTCTCTTCGCTTTGTAGTAGAGAACGCTCAACAGCACCACGAGGAGAGAAGGCTTGCCTCGAACGAAGACCCCCCAGATGAGCTTCCGGGCAGCCGCGATGATCGCGGAAGGAAAACGAGGGCCCAGCCGGGTTGCCGATGCGGCCCTGGAAAACGAGCACCTGTTCCGAACGCTCACGGAGAAGTCCGTTGCGGGCATCTACGTCGTCCAGGACGGGCGGTTTTGCTTCGTGAACGACAATGCGGCCTCTTACGCCGGCTATTCCGCGGAGGAACTCATCGGGAAAAAATCGGACTTCATGGTTCACGCCGAAGACCGGCAGGCCGTGAAGCTCAATGCCCGCAGCATGCTTCGGGGCGCACGGTCGTCGCCTCACGAGTTTCGGCTCATCACCAAGCAGGGCAAGGTTCGCTGGATCCTGGAGACGGTTGCGTCCATCACCTTTGGCGGGCGGCCGGCCATCCTGGGAAATTCGATGGACATCACCGAGGAGAAGCGTGCGCAGGAACAGCTCCGCGAGTCCGAGACCTGGTACCGCACGCTCTTCGAGACCACGGGTGCAGCAACGATGATCCTCGAGGAAGACACGACGATCTCGCTCGTGAACCTGGAGTTCGTCAAGCAGTTCGGCTACACCCGGGAGGAGACGGAAAACCGCAAGAGCTGGACGGAGTTCATCGCCCCCGAGGACGTGGACCGGATGAAGGAGTATCACCGACTGCGGCGGATCGACCCCAAAGGGCCGCCGAAGAATTACGAGTTCCGGTTTATTCACAAGGGGGGGGAGGCCCGAAATGTGTTTCTCACGGTGGACCTCATCCCGGGGACGCGAAAGAGCATCGCCTCGATGGTCGACATCACCGATCTCAGGCGGGCCGACGAGACGCTCAAGATCCGGGGACGGGAGCTGGAGAACAAGACGCTCGAGCTCGAGGAGCTCAATGCGGCGCTGAGGGTCCTGCTGAAACGACGCGAAGAGGACCGCAACGAGCTGGAAGAAAAGGTCCTGACGAACGTCAAGAAGCTCGTCCTGCCCTACATCGAGAAACTCAAGAAGGGCCGTCCCGACGCCATGACACGAACGAGCATTCTGATCCTCGAGTCGAACCTCCGGGACATCATCGCCCCCTTTTCCAACAAGCTTTCCACCCTTCACATGAACCTGACACCGAGGGAGCTCCAGGTTGCCAGCCTGATCAAGGAAGGCAAGGTGACCAAGGAGATCGCCGCTTTCCTCAACGTGTCGCAGAGCGCCGTCAATATCTGCCGCCATCGTATCCGCCACAAGCTGGGCCTCAACAACCGCAAGATCAACCTTCAGACCTATCTCTCGCAGCTTGCCTGACATATTACATTTTATGTGTTATTCATGTAATATTCTTCTAATATTGCTTTTTTACCCGTTTCACCATAAAGCGCAATGAGCCTCTGATTTTTCGTGCTGATTCAGCGGCCGGGTTGCCAGGGGGGATCCCATGGGGGAGTAGGCAACCCGGCCCTTCCACACCAGTTTCGATGCAGTGACGTCAGGGCAGATAAGGCGTTTGCTAATGTCCGTATCCAGGTTGTTCAAAAATGTCTGGATGCAAGGCGCCCGACATTCCGAGGATCGAGGCCTGTAACAACCCTGGACCTTAATCTTCCTCTCCCCTCCGTGGGAGACGATTGAGGTGAGGGGTGGACTGCACCCCCTCCTCCACTTCCTCCTCCCACCAAGGGAGGAGAACAGAGGAAAGGATCTTCACAGGACGAGGAACAAGGGCAACGCCGCAGACGGGCGTTTTTGAAGCACCTGCGGTGCTTCTCGGCAAGGTAGAAGCCAGACACGGTTGCGCCTCCTTTCGGGACGCGCCCCCGGTCAACAGCCTGAAAAGGGGGACCTCCACTGTTGTCTACTGACAGGGGCCGGGATAACGCCACCCGGTCCCGCCTCCTCAACCGCATCGTCAAGAACGCGTGCTTCGCGTGCATATTCAGACAGGAAGCCAGAGAAAAGACAGTAGGCAGGAATCTGCCGTACCCCCTGCTGCAGAGGTGTTTTATACGGCGGCGAACACTGCAGACCTGCATGTAAAGAAGGGAAAAAGAACGAAATAAACGGGTTGAACGAAACAAACGAAATCAGGAGGGACAGGTTTATGGCAATCAAGAAGATATGCGTGTTGGGAGCGGGACTAATGGGCAGCGGGATCGTGCAGGTCTCCGCCCAGGCGGGCTACCAGGTGGCCATGCGCGACATCGAGCAGCGCTTCGTCGACGGCGGCATGAACATCATCAAGAAGAACCTCGCCCGTGAGGTGGAGAAGGGCAAGCGAACCCAGGCCGACATGGACGCGCTGCTCGGCCGGATCAAACCCACGGTGGACTTGAAGGAAGCGGCAGCGGATGCCGACGTGGTTGTCGAAGTCATCATCGAGTTGCTGGAGGTCAAGAAGAAAGTATTCCAGGAGCTCGAGACGATCGTGAAGCCCGAGTGCCTCTTCTTCAGCAATACCTCGGGGGTCAGCATCACGGCCATGGCCGCCGTCACCAAGCGGCCCGACAAGTTCATCGGCACCCACTTCTTCAACCCCGTGCCGGTGATGAAGCTCCTTGAGGTCATCAAGGGCTATGAGACCTCGGAGGAAACTCTCAAGATCGCCCTGGAGTGGGGGAAGAGCCTCGGCAAGGAGACGATCATCGTCAACGAAGCGCCGGCCTTCGCCGTCAACCGGATCCTTTGCCCGATGCTCAACGAGGCTTTCTTCGTGCTGGGCGAGGGCGTGGCCTCGGCCGAGGACATTGACAAGGGGATGGTGCTGGGCTGCAACCACCCGATCGGCCCGCTGGCCCTTTCGGATCTTGTGGGGCTCGACACGCTCCTGCACGTGGTGAACAACCTTCACGCAGAGCTGGGCGACAAGTACCGTCCGGCACCGCTGCTGGTGAAGCTCGTGCGCGCGGGGCGCTTCGGCCGCAAGAGCGGCAAGGGCGTGTTTGATTACACCAAGAAATAAAGGTTCGAGGTCCGAGGAACGAGGACCGAGGACAGAAAGAAACCTCGATCCTCGAGCCTCGATCCTCGCTCCTCAACAATGGAGGGAGAAATCATGAAAGACGTTGTTATCGTATCCGCCTGCCGGACAGCCATCGGGTCCTTCGGCGGCTCATTGAGAGATGTCCACGCATACAAGATCGCGAGCGCGGCAATGACGGAAGCAGTGAAGCGGGCGGGCATCGACCCGGCCCTCATCAACGATGTGCGTTTCGGCTCCTGCCTCGAGCCCTACAACGCGCTTAACGTGGCCCGTGTCGCGGCCATCGACGCGGGGATCCCGCCCGAGAGCTCGACCGCGGTCACCATCAACCGCGTCTGCATCTCCGGGATGGAGGCCGTCATCTCCGGCATGGCCATGATCCAGGCGGGGCTCGTCGACGTGGTGCTCGCCGGCGGCGTCGAGCACATGTCGGGTGTGGCCTACGCGGTGCCGGCCGCCCGCTGGGGCTGCCGTCTGCAAAACCAGAGCTTCGACGACGCCATGATCGAAGCGCTCTACTGCGGTTCCCGCCTTCAGCCGGGCCTGGAGCAGGGGCCCGTCAAGGAAGGCCCCGTGATCGAGGCCATGAAGGGCAAGCCCTACATCATGGGCCACACGGCGGAGCTCATCGCCCAGAAGTACAACATCTCCCGCGAGGAGATGGATGCCGTGGCCCTGCGGAGCCACAACAACGCCGAGCGCGCCACGAAGGAAGGCGACTTCAAGGAGGAGATCGTACCCATCGAGATCCCCCAGAAGAAGGGCAAACCGCCGGTCATCTTCGACAAGGATGAGCACTTCATGCCGGGGCTCACGATGGAGAAGCTTGCGGCCCTGCCACCGGCCTTCCTGCCCAAAATCGGCAAGGTGACGGCTGGCAACTCCTCGGGCATCAACGACGGTGCCGCCGCCATGATCATCATGTCGGCAGAAAAAGCCAAGGAACTGGGGCTGAAGCGCATAGCGTAATTCAAGGCCGTGGGCTACGGCGGCTGCCACCCCTCGATCATGGGGTTGAGCCCGGTGCCGGCCGTGCGCAGCCTGATGAGCCGCTCGGGCTACAAGATTGCCGACTTCCAGCTTGTCGAGGTCAACGAGGCCTTTGCGGCCCAGTATGCGGGCTGCGAGAAGGAGCTGGGCCTCAACCGGGAGATCACCAACGTGAACGGCTCCGGCTGCGGCCTGGGCCACCCGGTGGGGGCGACGGGCTGCCGGATCATGGTGACGCTCATCCACGCGATGAAGAAGCGTGGCAAGACTCTGGGACTTGCCACCCTCTGCGGGGGAGGCGGCGTGTCCATGGCAACGGCACTGGAGATGATGTAGGCAAGAGAAACAGGAGCATCCTGCTCGCCGCCGAAACGGATTCCGCTTCGCTTGCGCAGATCCGGTCTTCGTACCGCGGAAAGAAAGATGCCCTCACGCTCTAGCTGTGCTGCACGTAAACTCATATTACACTTGGAGGGACCATATGAGCTTAATGGACATGTACAAGAAGAAACTGGTAACGGCGGAACAAGCTGCCCGCGTCGTCAAATCGGGCGACTTCGTGGAGTACGGCTCCTTCCTGGGGATGGTCCGCGCCTGCGACAAGGCCCTGGCCTCGCGAAAGGACGAGCTCAAGGATGTCATCGTCCGCAGTTGCGTCACGGCCTACGTGCCGGAAGTCCTGCTGGCCGACCCCAAGGGCGAAACCTTCACCTGGTTGAGCTGGCACTTCTCGGGGGCCGACCGGAAGTTCGCCGACAAGGGCGTCCCCATGTACTACACACCCATCAAATACAGCGAGGTCCCCCGTTACGCCCGCTCCGAGGGGCCCGACATCGACGTCTTCATGCTCCAGGTGACTCCGATGGATAAGAACGGCTACTTCAACTTCGGCCCGCAGTGCTCCATGTCCCAGGCGCTCTGCGATCGGGCGAAAATCGTCATCGTGGAGGTCAACAAGAATCAGCCTCGCTGCCTCGGCGGCTATGAGGAATGCATCCACGTGAGCGAGGTCGATTACATCGTCGAGGGCGAAAACCCGCCGCTCACCCAGATCCCTGCACCCCCGACCACGGAAGTGGACAGGAAGGTGGCCTGGTTCATCGTCGAGGAGATGAAGGACGGCAGTTGCGTCCAGCTGGGCATCGGCGGCATGCCCAATGCCGTGGGCATGATGCTCGCCGAGTCGGACCTCAAGGACCTGGGCTGCCACACGGAGATGCTCGTCGATGCCTACGTCTACATGTTCAATGCCGGCAAACTCACGGGCAAGAAGAAACAGCTCGACCCCGGCAAGCTCGTCTACACCTTCGCCCTGGGGACCCAGATCCTTTACGACTTCATCGACGACAACCCCCGGTGCGCCACGTACCCCGTGAACTACACGAACACCCCCAAGATCGCATCCATGAACGACAACCTGATCACGATCAACAACGCCATCGAGGTGGACCTCTACGGGCAGATCTGCTCCGAGTCCTCCGGCTTCCGGCAGATCACGGGGACGGGCGGCCAGCTCGACTTCCTGCTGGCGGGCTACGAGTCCAAGGGCGGCAAGGCCATCCTCTGCCTGCCCTCGAGCTACAAGGACAAGGAAGGCAAGATCCGCTCGAGGATCGTGCCCTACCTGCCGCCCGGCGGGATCGTGACGTCCACCCGTTCGATCGCCCACATCATCGTCACCGAGTACGGGAAGTTCAACCTGAAGGGGTGGGATACCTGGCGGCGGGCCGAGGGGCTCATCAACATCGCCCACCCCGACACCCGGGAGGAGCTCATCAAGGCGGCAGAGGCCCAGGGCATCTGGCGAAACAGCAACAAGCGCGGATAACTGCGAAGACCAAACACGGGGCCGTCGGGAAGCAACAAAACGACCTTCCCGCCCGGCCTGTCAGAAAGGAGCAAAGAGATGGATTTTGAACTGTCCGAAGAACTCAAGATGCTGAGAGAGATGACCTACAAGTTTGCCGTGGCGGAGTTCACCCCCCACATCCGGGAGTGCGACGAGCACGAGAAGTACACCCCCGAGATCCGCAAGAAGGCTGCTGAAAACGGCCTCGTGGGGGCTTGGATCCCCGAGCAGTACGGCGGCTCCGGCGCGGGCTTCCTGGGAAACGCCATCATCACCGAGGAGCTCTCGCGGGTGGACATGGGGATCGGTCTCAACGTGATTGCCGCCCCCTTCGGCTGCGAGGCCATCTTCCAGAACGGCACCGAGGAGCAGAAGCAGAAGTACCTGCCGCCCGTCTGCAAGGGCGACTGGGTCGCCGCCGGGGCCTATACGGAACCCAACGCGGGCACCGACGTGGCGGGATACAAGACGCGCGCGGTGCGCGACGGAAGTGACTTCGTCATCAACGGCAACAAGATGTTCATCACCAACGGCACCGTCTGCGACTTCATGGTCGTACAGGCCATCACCAAGCCCGAGGAGAAGAAGCACAACAGCTTCAGCATGATCATCGTGGATGCCAAGGCCAAGGGCATCACCCGCAACAAGATCAAGGGCAAGATGGGAATCCGATCGAGCGACACGGCCGAGATCGCCTTCGAGGACGTCCGGGTCCCGCAGGCAAACCTCCTGGGCAAGGAAGGCCGCGGCTTCTACCAGCTCATGCACTTCTTCGACACGACGCGCTCCATGATCGCCGCGCAGGCCCTGGGCCTCTCGGTCGCCTGCCTCGATGCGAGCGTCAAGTATTGCAAGGAGCGCACGGCCTTCGGTGCGCCCCTGGGATCCTATCAGCTCACGCAGAAGAAGCTCGCCGAGATGGCAATCCAGATCGAGGCCCTGCGGACCCTGACCTACCGGGCAGCCTGGACCTTCGACATCGGCAAGCCCGACTACACCCTGTCGGCCATGGCGAAGTTCCTGGGCGGGCAGACGGCCGTCTTCTGCGCCAACTACGCCGTCGAGCTCCACGGGGGCTACGGTTACATCGACGAGTACGTCGTCCAGAAGTACTACCGCGACGCCAAGATCCTCGAGCTCTACGAGGGGACGAAGGAAGCGGAGATCATGACGATCGGCCGCGTGTTGCAGTCCAAGTAGTTTAAAGAACACCCAACAAAAGAGGGCAGGACCCGTCGGGGCCTGCCCTCTCTCGTATTCATCGTCCGATGTGCGGTTATTTCGCGAAGACCTTTTTCAGGAGCTCCGTCGTGCGTGAGGCGGGGTTG
>DASRZY010000112.1:0-3219 GCA_035685905.1 Syntrophales bacterium | reverse complement strand
TTGATGTCGGGGACAAATCCGCCGCTGTAGCGAAGCTTGTAGCCCTCGCCCTCGAGGGTTTCGACGAACTTCAAATGCCCTGGGAGCCATTCTTTCCTGAGGCCGCCGAGGCTGTAAATGGAGCCCTTTTCGTCAAAGGTGATGTTCTCCTCGGACAGGACATATTCACCCTCGCGGTTGAGGACGAATTCGTGGGCACCCTTACCTGCCGAATAAACCATCGTGATAAGAGGCCCGTAGGTGATGTACATGGCGCCCACCATGGTCTTGCGGCCCTCGGCGGAAAGCGGGGACTCCCTGTGGATGCCGATGATGGTCCCGATGGCCAGGTTGGTGTCGACAAGCGACGAGCCGTCGAGGGGATCGGCCGTAACGTAATACTTGCTGGAAGGCGCTTCGAACGCGACGATGTGATCCAGTTCCTCGGAGCAGTAGGCTTTCACGAAGCCAGAATACTGGAGCTGATTCTGGAGGATGATGTCGGCGCTCTTATCGAGCGCTAGTTGTTCGTCGCCGTGGATGTTGCGCAGGCCTGCGAACTTGCGGTTCGATTCGTGGATCTTCGCCGAGATGTACTTTCCCGTGATGGCGATCTGCCAGATGAGACGCCTCAGGTCCATTTCAATGCCCGCCATCCACATGTGGCGGCGCAGATCGACGATAAATTGCGTGTAGTCTGAGATGTTCCTGGAGTTGTTTTCCATGGGCCGACCCTTTCGTTTAAATCTTTGAGATGTTAAACAATTCTCGACCTTTTTGACAAGAAAATTCTGCCCCCGGGGCTGCCGTTTCGTCCCGGGGCGATTTGTGGTATAAAAAATCAAGGGGAAACGGGATCATGGCGCTGCCGGAATTTACCCGCAAGCTCGTGGAAAGAAAACTCGGCGAGTGCTGTGCCGAGCGGGTGCGCGAGGCGCAACGCCACCATGTGCGGCTGGGTTATGCCATCGAGGGTGACTGCGTGACGCTATTCGAGGAGCGCCCTGGCCTGCTGGATCCCGACAGGCGGGTCCGCCTGTACATGGCCCGCTTCCGCTTCGATCGTCGGACGAAGACGTGGAGCCTCTACTATGCCGATGTCGATTCGAAGTGGCACGGTTACCACCTGAGGCCGAGACCGGATTTCGAAAGGTTGTTGAAAGAAATCGATGAAGATCCCGTCCGGGTTTTCGGGTGGGGCCGGCAATGAGCGCCGGCCCGCCCCGGGAGACCCTCTCATAACGATCGAGAGCGTGACCGTGCGCGTGAGAGACCGGTTCATCCTGCCCGGTACGACCTGGGAGATCCGCGCGGGGGAGAGCTGGGCCATCCTGGGGCCGAACGGCGCGGGCAAGACATCGCTTGCCCGGGTGCTGATGGACGACATTCCGACGACGACGGGCAGGGTGGTCCGTCACCACCCCGACGCGGCCCGGGATCGGATCGGCTGGGTTTCGCCCGAGCTACAGGAATGGCTCCTCGGTCTGGAGGAAGACCGGGTCGAGGAAGGCGGTTGCGCTGGCAGGGACGGGACCCCCGAAACGGCCCGTGAAACTATCCTCTCGTGGCTTCCCGCGGGCAAAGGCGCCAAGCGCCTTTACAGCAAGCTGATCAAACGGTTGGGGATCGAATACCTCCAGGATCGTCCCATGCGCAGCCTCTCCACGGGCGAGCTGCGCAAGGTCCTCATCGTCCGGGCCCTGGTGAAGGCCCCGCGGCTCCTCGTCCTCGATGAGCCCTTTGGCGGGATCGACGCCGCCTCGCGTGATGAACTGGCTGCCCTGTTCGATGAGCTGATGCAGGAGGGTGTCCATCTGGTCCTGGTGAGCCACCGCGCCGACGAGATTCCATCGGGCATCCACCATGTCCTGTGCGTGAAGGACGGACGCGTTGTGCTTCAGGGCAGGCGCGAGGGAGTCCTTACCGAATGGATGCGGATAAACGCCGGGGATGACCCGCCGGTCCACTCGTTGCCCCGGCAAGATGAGCGGGAACACGATGCGCCGGAGATTCTCGTGGAGATGAAGGGGGTCACCGTAAAGTTTGGCGATGTCACCATTCTCGACGGCCTCGACTGGACCGTGAGGCGCGGAGAAAACTGGGCTGTCGTGGGACCCAACGGTGCGGGCAAGACGACCCTGCTCAACCTGATCACCGGGGACAACCTCCAGGGCTACGCCAACGAGATTTCTCTGTTCGGGGTGCCGAAGGGCTCCGGAGAGACGCTCTGGGATATCCGGGAGAAAATCGGGGTGGTCTCCTCGGAGCTGCAGGTCAGATACCGCAGGGGAATTCAGGTCCGCGACGTGGTGGCCTCGGGGCTTTTCGACTCCGTCGGTCTTTTTCGGCGTCTGGGCGCGCGGCAACGCCGGATGGTGGAGGACTGGATGGACCTCCTCGGTATCCTGCCCATGGCGGAGCGGCCCTTCGATGGGCTTTCCTACGGAGAGCGCAGGATGACACTCATTGCCCGGGCGATGGTGAAGTCCCCCCTGCTGCTGATTCTCGACGAGCCTTGCCAGGGTCTGGACCGCGCCAACCGGCGCAACATGCTGAAGCTCATTGACCGCATCGGATCCTCCACAGGCACCCGGATCATCTACGTGAGCCACTACGAGGAAGAGATTCCCACGTGCATCAATCGGATCCTCCGCCTTGTAAGGGTCCCTGGCGGGCAGGAGAGGCCATGCTGATCGAAGACCGGAAAGTGTGGCATTGCGTCGGCTGCGGCTTCTGCTGTGTTCAGCAGCGATGCACCTTCGGGGTCGCGAGGCATCCGGAGGCGCAGAGCGGGCTGTGCCCGGAACTGGTGTGGACGGGGCATCGGTATGTCTGCCGCCTCATGATCCACTCGGGAGACATGGCCGATTTTGTGAGGCGGGAGCTCCGGTCTGGAGAGGGTTGTGTTTCTTTCAACAACCCCTGGCGTAAGGATGTCCGCGAGAGGACGCACGAGGATGCGAAGGACCTCGGCAAGGGGAAGTGAGACGGCGCCTACACCTTGAAGTGAGCCAGGAGGTAGGACTGCAAATTGGCTTTCTGATTGCGGATGCCCAGCTTCTTCCGGATGTTGTTTCGGTAAAAATCGATAGTGCCCTTGGATAGCTTGAGCATGGCGGCGATTTCCTTGGAGCGCATGCCTTGCATGATGCAGTTGGCGATCTGGATTTCCGTCTGTGTCAGGCTGGCAGACTGGGCCGATAGCTGCTGGGAGAAAGGGGAAATGATCTCCCGGAGATT
>DASRZY010000111.1:0-5243 GCA_035685905.1 Syntrophales bacterium | reverse complement strand
CTGCAGTAGTCTTTCTTTATGCAGATATGCGAAACGGGGCGCCCGACCATCAGGCGCCCCGTTTTTTTCTGCCATCACTTCGCAATCCGGGTTACACCGATTTCTCCATCAGCTTGACCTCGAAACGGTATCCGGCGCTCTCGGCCGCCTTCCGCACAGCTCCCCGGAAGGCCCCAAAATCGAACTTGTAGGAGTAGTCCTTGCCGAAGAGATTGGACTGCTCCTCGATCGTCCCCTGGCGCTCCTTCCCGAAGGTGTTGTAAGTCTCCTTCTTGAAGCCGAAGCCGGTGCTCATCTCATCGTTGCCTCCGCCGCCGGTGAGGCCGAAGCCCGATTCCTTGAGCATTTCGAAGAACCGCACTTCCCTTGCGGGCTCATCCACGCGGAACCGGCAGATGTAGGTGAGCTTCTTTTTCGACAGGAAGGCCTTTCGCTCGGCGATGACGGCCTCCATCCTGGCCGAGCCGTCCTTCTGCGCTTCGAATTGTCCCGGCACGGTCGTCCCGATTTCCTTGATCACCTGTGTTAAATCCATGGTACCTCCTATCTCTGGCCTACGGTGAGGGAGATCGGCTCTGTCGCATTCGTGCCCGCCCGCATCGACTGCCCGATGACCTTTCCCCAGGTGTCCTGCCTGGGGGTGAAGACATACTTTGTCGGGTTGATCTTCAACCCGGCCTTGTCCAACGCCACGACGGCTTCGTACTCCATCATGCCAACGACGTCAGGCACCACAACGGTCTTTGCCGCGCTGGCAGGCGGGGGCGTCGGCGTCGCGCTGGTGACGGTCATGGTGACGGACTCCTCGGCCAGGTTCTTCCCGTCCGCCCCGAAACCGCGGGCAATGATCTGGTAGCTGCCTTTCTCGAGCCCCTCGGTGGACCAGGAGGTCGCGTAGTCGTCCGAGCCGACACGGGCGGACGAGCGCACTTTTTCCGTCCCCGTCTGAAGGTTCTTGATGTGGAAATCCACTTTGCTGACACCCGATGCCTTCACGACGATGTTCACCGACTCGCCGGCCTTGATCTGTCGGCTCCCTGACGGCTCAGAGAAGGTGATCTTCGCCGGCCCCGAAGGCTGGACAACAGAAATAGTGACGGTCTTCGTCGTTGGTGCCACTGTGCTGCCGGAGACGCCCCTGACGGCGAAGAGGTACGTGCCGGGCTTCTTTCCTGCCGTTGACCAGAGGGCACCCCATGTCTTTGGCGCCGAGGGGGTCGACCCCTCGCTTTTCACCACCGATGCCTTCAACTCCTCCTCCCTGCCCGTCGCCGCGTCCTTCACGGTGACCTTCACGCCGGTGAATCCGCTGGTGCTGAAGGTGAGATGAACGTTTTCACCCATCTTGAATGTCGCGTTGTCCTTCGGCGTCGACACTTCCAGAGACATCTTATACGTTCCCACAATCTGGCCGACTGCATGAGCGGATGTTGAAAAACCTCCGGCAAGCAGCAGCATGGCCACGAAAACAATAGCGAATCTTTCCCAAAGACGACTCGATACCATGTGATCTTTCCTCCGCAAAGATTGATGACGACCTGATATGCAAAAAACGCGTCACTTCGACGGGGGAATCCTGCGAGGGACAGATTCGTGACCGGGGGCGCGTCCCGCAAGCCCCGCCCTGTGGGCGGGGAGCTTCACAATCATGAAAGCCGTAAACAGCAAAGCCCCAACTCCCTGGGGAGGTGGGGCTTTGCTGCAAACCATATCGGGAACATATGTCTCGAAGGGTCGACAGGCTGGCTGCGTCTGTCAGCCCTTCTTCTTGATGATCAATACATCGCAGGCGCTCTCCCGCATCACCCGGTCTGCCGTGCTCCCGAACAGAACATGCTCCAGGCCGCTCAGTCCGTGGCTGCCCATGACGATCAGATCGATGCCGGATTCCCTGGCGTATCGCAGGATTTCGCTGTGCGGCTTGCCTCCCCGAAGCATTTTGGGCAGACACGACCCTGTTTCCTTCGTGATTTCTTCACAGGTCTCTTTGAGTTTTTTGTCCTTCTCCGTTCCGAGCAGGTGCGCCACACGAACCCAGTCCGATTTGACGCTGGGGGACATTTCGAGTTCAGCCACGTGTTCCGGTTCCTGGTAGACGTGAACGAGGTGCAGGGCGGCTCCGTATTTTTTCGCGAGATCGATGGCATAGGGCAGGGCCGCCTGCGCGTTCGCGGAGAAATCGGTGCAAAAGAGCACATTTCTGTATGGTACCATGGGCTCCTCCTTTCAATCATCAGAGCATGAAGATTGCGACGATGATGACCCCGGCAAAACCCGCCATGGTGGGCCAGAGGTTGCGCCGGGCGATCTCCACCGGGTCCGTCCCGGTGATGGCCGCAGCCGGAATCACCGCCCAGGGGATGATCGTGCCTCCCCCGACGCAGACGGCAAAGAATTGCCCGAGTGCGCCCAGGGTTGCGATGTCGATGTGCGTGGGCCCGCCGAGGGCCTGAGCCAGCGACCCCGCCAGCGGCAGCCCGGCAAAGCCCGAGCCGTCCAGTCCCGTGAGGCCCGCGACCACGGCCTCGACGATGGCAACCGGGATGGGGCTCAACGGGACGGTGTTCGCAAGGGCCTGGCCCAGGTCAAAGAGCAGGCCCCGGGCCCCTTCTCCGAAGACGGCCTTGGCCGTGCCGGGGGCGCCCATGAAGAAGAAAGCGGCGATCAGGAAAACGGGGGCGAAGATACGCACCCCGAACATGAACCCGGCGCGGGTGTGGTCGGTCACTTTCTCGAACCCTTCACCGCCGTAGGCCCCGATTCCCACAAGCACCATGACGATACAGACTGTCCCGCCGAGCAGGGCCGTTGCATCGCCGCCGCGGAGCTTGAACACGATCATTCCGACAACGTCGAGAATGAAAAGGATGGCAATGACAGGAAGAGCGATCTTCTTGAATTCGGGGGCGGCCTTCGTCCATTTCTCCCGTTCGGCCAGGGCGTTGGGCGACGTCTCGAAGGGCGCCCACTCGATGGGTTTGCCGGCATTGGCCTTGATGTCCTTCCGGGCAGACAGGAATGAGAGGGGCAGGGCGATTGCAGCAAACACGAGGAGCATGGGGAAGGTTTTCCACATGATCGCATCGACGGTGACGCCGGCGGCCTTGGACGTGATGCCGGGCGCACCCTGGATGATGAAGTCGGTGGTCAGGGCGCAGCCGTAGCCGAACATGCTGATGGCCATGGCCGCGTTGATGGGGGAGAGCCCGGCCTTGATTGCGGCAGGCAGCAGGAGTGCGCCCACCAGCGCGATGGCCGGCGAGGGCCAGATGATCCAGGCCACAATCATGATGACGACGCCCATGACCCAGAAGGCTATTTCCGGGGAAACCATCATCCGCTGAATGGGCTTGAACATCATGTCCGCCATGCCCGTCTCTTCCAGCATCTTGGCCATGGCCACGATCAGCGAGATGATCACGACGATCCCCAGCAGGTCGTTGAAGGCGACATTGATTGCATTGAATACGGCCTGGACGGCCTTCACGATGTCCCCGGTCACGACCCAGGCCAGGACGAGTGTCGCGACGATGCAGACCAGAGGCGTATCCTTTCGAAGGGTCATCGTGACCAGGATCACGATGACGAAGAACGCATAAACCCAGTGCGCAGCGGTGAGCTCCACCATGACAAACCCCTCCTTCTCTATTTTTCAGGGACCTTCCCGTCAGGAAAAGATGCCCGTCATCCCGGCTTGATCGACCCGTTTGGCGATTTCCCGGGGGTCGATGGTATAGAGGCCCTTCTGCTTCATCCGCTCGAAGTAGACCGATCCGGAGAACGTGAATTTCTGGCCCAGGCCTTCCCCGGTTTCCATCTGCTCTCTCACGTGAGCGATGGCGTCCCCTGCGGCAAGGCTCGCCGGGAGGATCAGCGGATTCTCATTTCTGATGGAACGGACGGCATTGAAGCCGGCAAGGGTGCCCGTGACGATGGCTTCCGTGTGCCCCACCAGAAGGCCTGCCTTTTCGCCTGCGCAAAAGAGGTTCTCCACGCCCTTCACCTTCAGCGCATCATCGCGCGGGGACATGCCTATGTAACGGATGGAATTCCCCAGCCCCCCGGCATAGGGGTCCTCGTAGCGGGCATTCTCGAACCCCGGGACTTTGCGCAGCGGCGCGAGCGGGAAGAAAGGGACCATCAGCTTTGCGTGCCCCGTGTCGAGGAGCACGAGGTTTGTTTGAAACTCCGGGATGGCGTACTGCTGGCAGGCCTTGATGGATGTCTTCATCTCCTTGAGCAGGGGCGGGGGAACAGGGACGACGACCACCCCGGTCTTGTCCAGCCTTTCGACGATTTCCCGGGAAAGGGACTCCTTGAGAAGCTTGCAGGAGCCGCTCATGGCGCCTGTCTGGCTGCCTTTCACCCCCACCATCTCCGTGACCCCGCACAGCGCCGTCAGGCTCACCCTGCCGCCGAAGGTGGGGCAGCGCAGGATACACATCACGCAGCCGTTCCCGTACTTCGTGCAATGGCGCGGGGGGCCCGCAGTGCCCGTCGTGTCGATGTAGGCATCGGCAGTGAAGCTGACCGTTTCCTCTCCCGCGATCCCGTGGATGGCGGTGATCCGGCCTTCCCCCATTTCCGCGTCATTGACCCGGGTTCCGAGTCGGATGTCGATGCCTCTTGCCAGGAGGCAGGATTTGACGATGGGCTCCATGGTGGCCACGTTGTAGAGCGAAGCGTGGGGGTGCCCCGGGAATTCAATGTTGCGGTGAAGGGAGTTGGCATCCGCCAGCTCGAAGAGTTCCCCGCCGGACATGGCCAGCATCTCCTCGGCAGCGGTGAAGCGGCCGTTGTTGCGCATGATCCCGCCGACAAGCCCCGTACCGAGGATCATGTCCGCCCGTTCGACCAGGGTGACTTCAGCGCCCTGTTTGGCGGCGGACAGCGCGGCTGCGCATCCTGCCCACCCCGCCCCGACAATCACAACTTTCATATTTCAGGTTCTCACTCTATGACACAAAAAGGGATGAGCAGGCCGGGATCGAACCGCGATCCGGGCCGCTCTCATACACAATGGGGTCACTTTAAATGAGAAAGCGCGGATATTGCCACAAGAAAATGAAGAAAAATGACAAGAAAACAGGCAGGGCCCGACCCGTTGAAAAAGGTTGCATCAGAACTGGAAGTGAAATAAGGGGAATCAAGAAATTGCGTCAGATGGCCCAAATCTTGCGAAGCATGGAAGATCATTGAAAATGAAGAGGTGCCGATTATGAAGAAGCTGGCAGTCGTCCTGG
>DASRZY010000110.1:0-4296 GCA_035685905.1 Syntrophales bacterium | reverse complement strand
GAGGGGAAGATTGAATTTGTCAACCAGGCCTTCTGTGACTTCTACGGCCTGAAGGAAGCGCCCGCGGACCTGGCGGGGCTGGCCTCGCGCGACCTGCTCGAGAGGATCCGGCCTGCGTTCCTGCATCCTGACGAGGCCGCGGCGCGCATCGCGGAGATTATTCAGCGCGGAGAGCCTGTCAGGGGCGAAGAATTCGCCATGCGGGGCGGACGAATGGCGATGCGCGATTTTGTCCCCCTGAGCGTCCGCGGAGAGTCGTGCGGCCGGCTCTGGATTCACGTCGACATCACCGAGCTCAAACAGGCCGAGGAGGCGCTGCGGATGGCAAAGGCTGAACTGGAGGAGAGGGTCAAGGAGCGGACATACGAGCTGTATGCAGAATCCGTTTATGCCCGCAGCCTGATCGAGGCGAGCCTGGATCCGCTGGTCACAATCAACGTCGACGGCAAAATCACGGATGTCAACCGTGCGTCCGAAGAAGCGACCGGTGTTTCCCGGGAGCAGCTCATCGGGAACGATTTTTCGGACTATTTTACGGAGCCGGAAAAGGCGCGGGCCGGCTACGAGGAGGTCTTCCGGCAGGGCTTTGTGCGGGACTACCCGCTGGACATCAAGCATCGGGACGGACACGTGACTCCAGTGCTGTACAACGCCACTCTGTACCGGGATGAGGCCGGGGAAGCCATGGGCGTCTTTGCAGCTGCCCGGGACATCACCCTCCGTAAAAGGGCCGAGGAGGCCGTGAAGGCTGAGCGGCGCAGGCTCTTTGACGTGCTCGAAACACTGCCGGCCATGATCTGCCTTCTGACGCCGGACTACCATGTGGCCTTTGCAAACAAGAGCTTCCGCGACAGGTTCGGCGAGTCGCAGGGCCGTCACTGCTATGACTATTGCTACGGGAAAACGGAACCCTGTGATTTTTGTGAAAGTTACAGAGTTCTCAAAACCGGGCAGCCCCATCAATGGGAGGTCAGAACTTCGGATGGCAGCGTCATCGCCGCCTACGACTATCCGTTCACCGACACAGACGGCTCCCCCCTCATCCTGGAGATGGACCTTGACATCACCGCGCACAGGAAGGCTGAAGCGGAACTGGTCAGGCATCGTGATCATCTTATGAGTCTCACGGAGCAGCTGGAGAACAGCCGCAACGAACTGCGCAAGCTGGCCTCGGAGCTTGTCATGGCCGAGGAGAGGGAGCGCAAGCGCATCGCGGGGGTGCTGCACGACGATATCGCCCAGATCCTGGCAACGGTGCGCATGAGGCTCGACATCCTCGAGGGTCTTCCATCGGATCAGCAGGCAACCCTGAAAGAGGCCAAGGCGCTTCTTCAGCAGTCGATCCAGGAGACGCGCACGCTGATGACCGACATCGGCAACCCCCTTCTCTTCGACATGGGGCTCAAGGCCGCCTGTGAATCGCTCGCCAAGCGGCTGATGGACAGACACGCCGTCCGGATCCGCTGCGACATCCTGGATGCGTACAAGCACCTGAACCCCGATGTGAAAACCATCCTGTTCCAGGTGATCCGCGAGCTGCTGAACAACGTCGTGAAGCACAGCGGGGCCCGGAATGCCCATGTCACGATCGACATGGACAACGGACAGTTCAGCATGAAGGTCACCGACGACGGCGCCGGGTTCGACCCGCAGATGCTCGGGGCGCCCACCGTGGAGGGCGGGTTCGGGCTCTACAGCATCCGGGAGCGGCTGCTCGCCATCGGCGGAAGCCTCAGGATCGAATCCGCACCGGGAACGGGCACGGTGGTGACGGCCATCCTGCCTGCGGCATTGGACTGACCGCAAGGCACCCCGAAACGGGAGGGAGGGAAGCATGATGAAGACAAGGGTCCTGATCGTTGACGACCACGGGGTGTTTCGCGGCGGCCTCAAGGCGGTGATCAACCACCAGCCCGACATGGAAGTGATCGGGGAGGCCGAAGATGGCGAGAAGGCGATCGCCTTGACACGCCGGCTTCTCCCGGATGTCATCCTCATGGATGTGAAAATGCCCGTCATGGACGGGGCCGAAGCCACGAGCCGGATCCTTGCCGAAATGCCCGGCATGAAAATCCTGGCGCTTTCCATCTATGCCGACGACGAATTCATGGCGGGCATGATGCGCGCCGGCGCCCTGGGATACATCCTGAAAGGCTGCGACTCCGAGGAATTGTCAGCCGCCATCCGCAGTGCGGCCGGTACCCCGAGCGCGTAAGCGGCGCCTGCGCTGTACATTCCTTATCTTTATCGTGAATCCAGCAATGAGACCTTCAGCGGCCTGGCAGAAAGGTCATTGCGAGCGCCCGCAGGGCGCGCGGCAATCTCGATCGAAACTGCGAGATCGCTTCACTTCGTTCGCGATGACAAATTCTTATCACCGGATCCGGGTTTATGATTACCTTTTTTGTTTTGTGTTTTGCGTGAAGCCGGGATGCCTGCCGCTGCCTTCGGCACCATGACCATCACTTCCGAGCCGATGCCCGGCAGCGATTTGATCCGGATGCTTCCCTTGAACAAGTTCACCCTCTCGCGGATGCTGAACAGGCCAAAACCCCCTTCGACATAGTCGGCGGAGTTGCCGTCTTTGACGTCGAAACCCGATCCATCGTCCGAAACGATCGTCCGCACGGAATCTCCATCCTCACTGATCCGGATACTCGCGCCCCGGGCGCCGCTGTGTTTGACGACGTTTTGCAGAAGCTCCTTCACGACCTGGAAGATCATCACATTCAGGTCCTGGCCGAGGGAGCCGAGCCGTCCTCCGAACGAGCACTTCACCTGGATGCCATGAAGGTCTTTTGTCCGCTCGGCCAGGGCCTCCACGGCGGAGCGAAGCCCCATGTCGTAGAGCACCGGGTTGCTGATGTCCGTCATGAGGGCCCGTGTCTGCCGGATGCAATGGGAGATGAGCTCCTGGGCCTGCCCGATGACTTCCAGGAACTCCCTGCCGCCGGCCAGGCCCTTGAGCTGGTCCATCTTCATCCGGGCCGCTGCCAGCGTCTGGGCGACCTCGTCGTGAAGGGTTATGGCTATGCTCTTGCGTTCCCGTTCTTCCGCCAGGACCAGCTCCGAGGCCAGCTTGCGCAGGTCGTCGCGGCTCTTCTCGAGATCCCCCATGAGCAGCAGCAACTCCGTCGTGCGCTCCCGGACCTTTTCCTCGAGCTCGTCCCTCGATCGCCGCAGGGTCTGCTCGGCCTGCTTGCGGTCGTCCACGTCGGTCGAGGTGCCGAACCACTTGATCACGCGGCCCGCCTCGTCGAGTACCGGCACGGCGCGGCTGAGGAACCAGCGGAAGCTGCCGTCCGCCCGCTGCAGGCGATGCTCGATCTCGTAGTCCTTTCCGGACTGGATGCCGCGCTGCCAGGCCTTCAGGGTCCGCGGCAAATCCTCCGGGTGGATCACGGGAGTCATTTCACCGCGGCGTGTCAATTCTGTGAGGCGACGGTTGAAGTAATCCACCCTGCCCTCCGGGGTGGCCGTCCACACCAGTTGGGGCATGGCGTCGGCCAGTTGCCGGAATCGCTCCTCGCCTTCGCGCAGCGCCCTCTCGGCCTGCTTTTGCGCTGTGACGTCGAGTGCATAGAGAGTAACGAGCCTCTCGCTGACATTGGGCAACAGGGTGAGGGACCAGACCTTTCCGCTCGGGCAGGTCAGCTCGAGCTCCCGGTGGCGGCCCGCCTGCAGGACGTCCCGGACGAGGATGAGCAATGATTCGGGGAGGGGCATCCCTTCCTCCCAGCCCATCGGCGCCATCATCGCACGTGCAGGCAGGTTGGCGTAAATCAGGGCCCCCTCGTCACTGGCGCTCAGGACAGGGTTGGGGTTCTCCTCGGGGTATCGGGCGAGGCTGAGAATCCTGGCTTCGGCGTTGCGGCGCTCGGTGATGTCGCGAATGATGCTGATGAGGGTGCGCGTCCCGTCAATCGTTGCGCCCTGGGAGCTGACCTCTACGGGAAATGTCGTGCCGTCCCGCCGCTGGTGGACGGTCTCGAAGAGGATGCCCCGGGCATCGGCCTGAGCCAGTTGACCGTGGGTGAGTTTTTTCGTATCGGCCGCACGCAGGTCGTGGATTGTCAGCGCCAGCAGTTCCTTCCGGCTGTATCCGTAGGCGTTCGCGGCGGCGGCGTTGGCTTCCAGGATGCGCCCGTCACCGCGTCGCACGAATAGGATGACATCCCGGCTGTGGGCCATCAGCAGCTCGTAACGGCGGAGCCTCTCATCAACCTGCCTGCTCATGAAAACAGACCTCGATCGGTTTCTTGTCCCTTCCCCGCCCATTTAGGAGGCAGAGGAAAA
>DASRZY010000109.1:0-8264 GCA_035685905.1 Syntrophales bacterium | reverse complement strand
AGTCCTGAGGAGTGAGGCGTACTAAGCGCGTACGTCGAGCGACGAAGGACAAGGGAAACGAAGCAGATGGGTGTTTTTCAACAGCCGAGGAGCTCGCTGCACTGCAGGCGCACCAACTCGCCCTTCGGGCTCAAACAGATTGCGCTGCGGACGTTTCGCTTCGCGAAGAGCGGTTCGCTAAAACGCGCCTAACTTCGCTGATCAGAAGCTTGCTACAGCTCCTGTCAAACGAATCTGGAAACATGGCGGATAAACAATTCATCACCATATTAGGCCTTGGCAACATCCTGATGAAGGACGAGGGATTCGGTGTCCACTTCGTTCGATGGATCGAGAATCGCTGGCGCCTCCCCGGGACGGTTGAGCTGATTGAGGGGGGCGTGATGGCCTATTCGCTCCTCGGGCCCGTCTGCAGCAGCGAGCATCTCATCGTCATCGATGTTCTCAAGACGAATGACGAGCCGGGCGCCATCTACCGATTCACCCTCGCCGAGATCGAGCCGAAGCTCCCGCCGCCCACTTCGGCCCACGAGGTGCAGTTTCTCGATGTGCTGTGCAAGGCGGAGATGCTCGACCAGGCCCCCGAGGTGGTCTTTCTCTGCATCATCCCGGAGAATATCCACGACATGGACATGGTGATGAGCCCGCTGATGCGGGAGAAGTTCCCCCTCATGGAGGAGCTGTTGATGAGGGAACTTGCCCGCCATGGCATCCGGCCGGAGAAGACCCATGCATGAACTGTCGCTTGTCGAGTCCATCCTGCAGATCGTCGATGAGTTCGCTGCAAAGGAAGGCTTTGCCCGGGTGAGAGCCCTGCGACTCTCCTGCGGAAAGCTCTCCAGCGTGGTCCCGCAGGCCCTGAGCTTTGCCTTCGAGGTCCAGTCGAAGGGCAGTCGCGCGGAGGGGGCGGCGCTCGAGCTTGACATCCTGCCTGCGGCAATTCACTGCCTGGCCTGCGGGAAAGACATCGAGGTGGACCATTTCGAGGCCCAGTGCCCGGAGTGCAAGGGCTACGAGGTTTTGCTGGTGGGAGGCACGGAGGAGCTGAAGCTGATCGAGCTTGATGTCGAATGAACGACAAGTGTCTAAGTGGCTGAGTGTTTGAGTGTGCAAGTGAAGAGGGGAACAGACGATACCGATTCAGTTCTTTTCACTCAGGCACATAATCACTCAGACACTATATCGGCTTGACTTTGAACGGGGAGTTAGGGGATACCCGAACATTCCAGGAGGATAACAAGGGTGTGTATTGCGTTTCCAGGCAGGATCCTGACCATCGACAAGGATAATTTTGCCATTATCGATATCAGCGGGACGCGGCGCGAGGTCTCTCTGGACATCGTCGACGAGCCCGTCACGGTGGGAGACTACGTCATCTGTCACGCCGGCTATGCCATTCAGCGCATCGACGAGGAGGCGGCCCAGGAGAAGCTTGCCTTCCTGAAAGAGCTCATCGACAATGAAATATATTGACGAATACCGCAACCCCGAGCTCGTCCGGGGGCTGCTGGATGCCGTGTCGATCCTCGCCGCAGGCATCGGGCGGGATGTCGCCCTCATGGAGATCTGTGGCACCCACACCCACGCCATCGGGCGCTACGGCATCCGCCGGCTTCTGCCCAAGAACATCCGCCTCATCTCGGGGCCGGGCTGCCCTGTCTGCGTCACCTCGATCCGGGATGTGGACCGGGCGCTTTATCTTGCGGCTCTGCCGGACGTGATCTTTGCGACCTTCGGCGACATGCTCCGCGTTCCCGGCACGGGCGGGGAGAGCCTTCAGCGTCTTCGCGCCGCGGGGGCCGATGTGCGCGTCATCTCCTCGGCCGCCGATGCGGTCCGTTTCGCCGCGGAAAACCCCGGCAAGCAAGTCATCCTGATGGGCATCGGCTTCGAGACGACAACACCCACCGTGGCTGCGGCCATCCTGAGCGCAAGGCGCAAGGGAGTCGAAAATTTTTCCGTCTTTTCGGTTCACAAGACCGTCCCGCAGGCCATCCGGGCCCTCATCGAGGATCCGTCGCTGAAAATTGACGGCTTCCTCTGCCCCGGGCACGTGAGCATCATCACGGGGAAAGAGGCCTACGAGATGATCCCGAGGGCGGGCCGGGCGGCCGTCATCACAGGCTTCGAGCCAGCCGATGTCATGGAGGGGATCCTGATGATCCTGCGCCAGATCATGGAAGGGCGCTTCGAGGTCGCGAACCAGTATGTGAGAGGCCCGAAGGCAGAGGGAAACCTCAAGGCCCGCGAGGTCATGGCACAGGTGTTCGAGCCGGGAGATGCCGAATGGAGGGGGCTTGGCGTGATTGCCGGAAGCGGTCTTCGCATCCGGCATGAATACGAAGGCTTCGACGCGCTCAAACGATTCACCCTGCCGGAAATCCGCTCCGTCGAGTTCAGGGGGTGCCGGTGCGGGGAGATCCTGCGGGGGGTGATGGCCCCTGCCGAGTGCCATCTGTTCATGAAGGCCTGCACACCGTCAAACCCCGTGGGGCCCTGCATGGTATCTTCAGAAGGAACATGTGCGGCGTACTATAAGTATGAAAGAACCAGTGACCGGTGACCAGTGACCGGTGACCAGTGAAGAAGAGGGGAGGATGAAGAATGAAAGTCACCGTTGTGAAGAATGTTCTCGATGCCAATGAGCGGATTGCGGCGGAGAACCGCAAGCTGTTCGACGAAAAGAAGATCTATGTCATCAACCTCATGAGCTCTCCCGGTGCGGGCAAGACCTCGCTCGTGGAGAAGACGATCACGGCGCTGAAGGACTGCTACCGGATCGCCGTCATCGAGGGGGACATCCAGGACACCTATGATGCCGACCGGGTTGCGGCCCTGGGCATCCCCGCCGTGCAGATCAACACGGGCGGGGCCTGCCACATCGATGGAAACATGATTCGCGAGGCCCTGCCGGCGCTCGACCTGGACAAGATCGACCTGCTCATCAGCGAAAACGTGGGGAACCTCGTCTGCCCCGCAGAGTTCAAGATCGGCGAGAACGCCAAGGTGATGATCCTGAGCACCCCCGAGGGCGCCGACAAGCCCGCCAAATATCCCCTGATGTTCCAGGAGTCGGCGGTCATGATCATCAACAAGATCGATCTTGCGCCCTACGTGGACTTCGACCTGGAAAAGGCCAAGCGGGACGCCCTGACCCTGAACCGCAATCTCAAGATCTTCGAGGTCTCCTGCAAGACAGGCCTGGGGCTCGAGAACTGGGTTCAATGGCTTGCCGGCCAGATCGAGGCTTTCCGGAATCGATGAGTGAAGCGAAAAGGCGCATCCGATACCTCTTTACGGGGATCGTCCAGGGGGTGGGGTTTCGCCCCTTCATTTACAGGGTTGCAATAAAGCACCGGCTGGGCGGATTTGTCTGCAACACACCGGAGGGCGTGACCCTCGAGGTGGAGGGTCCTGCCGCAAGGGTTGAAAAATTCGCATCCGAGGTGCTGAAAAGCTTTCCCCCTGCCGCGGATGTGTCAAGTGTATCGAGCAGCGATGTCGCCGTTCTCGGGGAGACGGACTTCCGCATCGTCGCAAGCGAGCAGGAGGGCAGGAAGAAAGTCCTCATCTCGCCCGACATTGCGACCTGCGCCGACTGCCTGCGGGAGATGAAGGACCCCCGGGACCGCCGTTATCGCTATCCCTTCATCAATTGCACCAACTGCGGCCCCCGTCTCACGATCATCCGCGATGTCCCCTACGACCGGGCGAACACCTCCATGGCCTGTTTTGCCCTGTGCGCCCGCTGCCGCGCCGAGTATGAAAACCCCGCGGATCGCCGCTTTCACGCCGAACCCAATGCCTGTCCCGTCTGCGGGCCCGGGCTCTGGATCACCGATGAGACGGGAGATCCACTCCCGCTGGGCCCCTCAAGGGATCCCGTCAAAAAGGCGGTGGAGCTGCTCCTGGCGGGACACATACTGGCCGTAAAGGGCCTCGGCGGCTTTCACCTGGCCGTCGATGCCACAAACGAAGAAGCCGTAAGGAACCTGCGCTCCCGGAAGTATCGCGAGGAAAAGCCGCTGGCCATCATGGTGAAGGACATCGAGGCGGCATCGCGAGTCGCACGAATCGGCAGGGCGGAGCGGGAGCTTCTGCTCTCCCCGCAGCGGCCCATCGTGCTGTGCCGCAAACGAGATACTCGCATCATCGCGTTCTCCGTGGCGCCGGGCGTGCCCAACCAGGGAATCATGCTTCCCTACACACCGCTTCACCACCTGCTTCTCGAAAAAAACGTCCCGGCCCTCGTCATGACGAGCGCAAACCAGGTAGACGAACCCATCTGTATCGCCAATCGCGAAGCCCTCTCTCGTCTGAAAGGCATCGCCGATTTCTATCTCTTCCACAACCGCGACATCCTGGTGCGCTGCGACGATTCGGTGGCGACCGTTATAGGGAAGGTGCCCGTCCTGATGCGCCGCTCCCGGGGTTGGGCGCCGAAACCCGTCACGTTGAAGCGTTCCTACCCCGAGGTGCTTGCCCTGGGGCCGCAGCTCAAGGCAACGCTCTGCATCCTCAAGGGGGGCCTTGCCTATCTGAGCCCCCACATCGGGGACCTGGAAACCCCCGAGGCGCGGGACTTCCACCGGGAGAGCCTGCGGCTCATGGAGCGCATCGCCGAGTGCCGGCCCGACGTCATCGCCTGCGATTTGCACCCGGCCTACTGGACGACGAGGCTTGCCGAAGAGCTTCCGCACAGTGAGATCATCCGCGTCCAGCATCACCACGCCCACATCGTGAGCGCCATGGCAGAAAACGGGCTTTCCCGCAAGATGATCGGCCTTGCCATGGACGGCACGGGCTACGGGCCCGACGGGACGGCCTGGGGCGGCGAGGTACTCGTGGCCGACGAGATCGACTTCCTGCGGGCGGGCCACATCCGGCCCTATCCCCTTCCCGGTGCGGAGAAGGCGGTGAAGGAGCCCTGGCGGGTGGCGGCAAGCCTGCTGAGGGAGAGCTTCGGCGAGGCCTGGCGCGACGTGGCGGGAAAGCTCCCGCTGGGGGAGAGAGAAGGCCACTTCGACGTGCTGGAAAACATGATGGCCCAGGGATTCAACAGCCCCCTCACCTCGAGCCTGGGCCGCGTCTTCGACGGCGTGGCGGCCATTCTGGGGACCCGGCAGGCGGTGAGTTTCGAAGGGCAGGCGGCCATGGAACTGGAGACGCTGGCATCGGGGCAGACAAGAAAGAGCTACCCTTACGAGATCATGCAGGATGGAGACAAAACCGTTCTCGATCTCAGGCCGCTTGTCCGGGCCATTGCCGATGACAGGATAAAAGGAAAAGACCCGGCAGCGATTGCCGCGGCGTTCCACAAGGCAATCGTCAGGGCCCTTGTCGCCATGGCGGCGGCGGTTCGGGAGCAGACGGGGCTCGGCAAGGCTGCCCTCAGCGGGGGCTGCTTCCAGAACCGCGTGCTCCTGGAAGGGACGGTTCAGGAGCTCGAAAAGGCCGGCTTCGAGGTCTACACTCACCAGATGCTGCCGGCCAATGACGGCTGCATTGCGCTGGGGCAGGCCGTCGTAGCTGCAGCGCAGCTACAGGCGCGAGGAACGAGGACCGAGGATCGAGGATAAAGGTGAAAGGAAAAAGGTTAAAGAGAAGAGAACGATACAACCGTTTTTCTGAAATTCACCTTTGACCTTTATCCTTTAGCCTTTTACCTTGAACAGGAAAGAAGAGAATATGAACAGTTGGCGCTTGCGCATTGAAAGGTCGAACGATGAAGCATGATCGGATTCTTCTGGAGCATGGAGGCGGCGGGCTTCTGAGCCACGAGCTGATCACGGAGGTCTTCCTGCCTCTGCTGAAAAACCCCTGCCTGGATCGGCTCGAGGACAGCGCCGTGTTGCGCGTGGGCGATCAGATGCTGTGTTTCACTACCGACTCCTACGTCATCGACCCGATCTTCTTCCCCGGTGGCGACATCGGGTCGCTTGCCGTCCACGGGACGGTCAACGACCTCTCGGTCTGCGGGGGCAAGCCCCTGGTCATGAGCGCCGGCTTCATCCTGGAAGAGGGATTTCCCATGGAGGACCTGCAGCGGATCACGCGCTCCATGGCCGAGGCGGCAAGGAAGGCCGGCGTCCCCATTGTGACGGGAGACACCAAGGTCGTCGCCCGGGGGGCCGCAGACGGCCTGTTCATCAACACCTCCGGCATCGGCCTCATCGAGTACGCGACGCCCCTTTCCGTGAAGAGCATCGAGCCGGGGGACGTGGTCATCGTGAGCGGCACGATCGGCGATCACGGCGCCGCCGTCCTGAGCAAGCGCAGGGAACTGGGGGTGATCTCGGAGATCCGCTCCGACTCGGCCCCTCTCAACGGCCTCATCGGGGCGATCCTCGAGGCAAGCCCCAACATTCACTGCATGCGCGACCCTACCCGGGGAGGCTTAGGGGCGATCCTTGCCGAGATCGCCGGGCAGTCGGGTTGTCTCGTCGAACTGCGCGAGAAGGACGTGCCCGTCCGTGAGGAAGTACGGGGGATCTGCGAGATCCTGGGATTCGATCCGCTGTTTCTTGCCAATGAGGGGAAGGTGGCCCTCTTCTGCGCCCCGGAAGACGCGGCGCGGGTCCTGGCGGTGATGAAAGCGCACGAACACGGGCGGGATGCTGCCGTCATCGGCGCCGTCGGCGAGCGGGGGCGGGGAAGGCTCATCCTTCGGACGGCTATCGGGGGCTCCCGCGAGGTGGATCTGCCCGTCGGCGAGCTGGTCCCGCGAATCTGTTAATTCACATACCCCTTGACAGGTGCCGCCGTCTGTGGCACGCAGTGGGAAAACCGTGTCATCGGAGGTTCCATGTCAGAGATCATCCGTTTCGGTGTGTCCCTGGAGAAAAACCTGCTTCAGCGCTTCGATCGGCTGATCCGGGGAAAGAGGTACACGAACCGCTCCGAGGCCCTCCGGGACCTCATCCGCCAGGAAATGGTGAAGAAGGAGTGGGAAGAGGGCGGGGAGGTGGCCGGGGCCATCACCTTCATCTACGATCACCACAAGCGGGACCTCCTCAACCGGATCATGGACCTGCAGCACGACTACCAGAAGATCATCATCTCGACGCAACACATCCACCTGGATCACGACAACTGCCTGGAGATCGTGGCAGTTAAAGGGATAGCAAGGGATGTCCTCGAGCTGGCCGATGCCCTGAAGGCCCTCAAGGGGGTAAGGCACGGTACGCTGAGCATGACGGGGATGGGGAAAGAGACGAAATAACTTGCTGTAATGTCTGTGATAGATTGTGGTCTGACGTGGTGAGCGATATTCTTCCCGCGAATCGACGGTTTTGGACCGCTCTAACGCTTGCTTCACTGCAGACGCAAAAACTCGCCCTTTGGGCTCGGACAGTTTGCGCTGCGGACGTTTCGCTTCGCGAAGAGCGGTTACCCAAAACGCGTCGAACTTCGCTGTCCAGAATCCCGCCCACGTCACGCCGAAAAGAATAAATACTGTAATACTCTGGGAGAAAATGCCGAAAATACTTTTTTGCGGGAAGGGGGGGAGCGGGAAGAGCACGCTGCTTGCCCTTCTTGCGCTCTATCTGAGCGAACAGCATGACGTTCTTGTCGTCGATGCCGACGAGTCCAATCCGGGCCTGGCCCGGATGATGGGTCTGGATGCGCCGCAGCAGACACTGATGGAGAGCCTGGGCGGCAAGACGGCTTTCCGCCGGTCGATGGGGAAAAAGACGGCCGCCTTCGAGGAAAAGAATGTCTTGGGAAGCGCGCTTCGCTCGATAGCCGCCCTGCCTGCATCCGCCTCCAGCCGCCGGGACAGGCTGACCCTCGTTTCTGTCGGCAAGATCGAGCATGCCCACGAGGGCTGTGCCTGCCCCATGGGAGTTCTTGCCCGGGCGTTCATCGGCGGCATCTCCATCCAGCCTGGCCAGTGGGTCCTGATCGACACCGAGGCCGGCGTGGAGCACTTCGGCAGGGGGGTCCTGGAGGGAGTGGATGCCCTCGTGGCTGTTGCCGACCCCTCATTGGACGCGGTCATGCTCATCGGGAAGATCAAGGCGATGGCCGACGAGGGCGGAAAAAGTCTCTGCGTCGTTCTGAACAAAACGGACGGCGACACGGAGTCTCTCATGCGGACCCTGCTCGAGGGCCGCGGGATCCGGATTGCGGCAGCACTTCCCCAGTCCCGGGAGGTTACAACACGAAATCTCCGGGCGCTTCCGCTTGGAGTGGATCCCTTCCGGGAGAGTCTGCAGGACCTGCTCGAGGCTGTCGAATCGTAGCATAAAATCTGTTTTCGG
>DASRZY010000108.1:0-24872 GCA_035685905.1 Syntrophales bacterium | reverse complement strand
CAATCGGGGAAACGCCTTGCTTTGACTGAAGCTTATGTCCAAATTTCCTTAAATGTCAAGAGCCTTTTTCTATTCCGCGGCTCCGTCGGCCAGCATGTCGAAGTATGCAGAAACCTTTGCCAGGACGTTGCTTTTTCCTGTGATCGTCCCGGCCTCTTTCCTGAACGTCGCGCTGCCGCGAAGCCCCCGGGTGTACCAGAAAAGATGCTTCCGGAAGTTCTTCACCCCCGACTCCTCTCCGTAGAGCTCAACGGACATCGCCAGTTGCTCCCCGATGAGCTGTTTCCTTTCTTCGACTGCTGCGGGCTCGAGGCCCTCGCCGGCCAGAATGCGCAGGGCATTGCGGAAGATCCAGGGGTTCCCCAGTGCGCTCCGGCCGATCATGACGCCGTCGCAGCCCGTCTGTCCGAGCATGGCGCTCACGTCCTGAGGCGTCTCCACGTCGCCGTTGCCGATGACGGGAATCTTCAGAGCCGCCTTGACTTGCGAGATCACAGCCCAGTCGGCGCGGCCGCTGAATCCCTGGGATGCCGTCCTCGCATGGACGGCAATCGCATCAGCGCCCTCGCCTTCGGCAATCCGGGCAATCTCCACGGCGTTCCTGTCCGCTGCCGACCATCCGGAGCGGATTTTGGCCGTCAGGGGAAGCGATGTTGCCCTTCTTACCGTCTGAATGATGTGCTGGACTTTTTGCGGGTCTTTCATCAGGGCGGCGCCGGCGCCCTTTCGGATCACCGGACGCACGGGACAGCCCATATTGATGTCCACTGCGTCGGCGAGCCCCCCCTCTTCGATCAGCCTCGCCGCCGAAGCCAACACATCGGGATTGGAGCCGAAAATCTGGGCAATCAGGGGCCGATCGCCGGGATGGGTGCGCAGATAGTTGAAGCTCGCCTTCTGTCCCCGGACAAGACCGTCGGCACTCACCATCTCCGTATAGCACAGGGCGCAGCCGTATCTGCGGACGATGGTCCGAAAGGCAAGGTCCGTGATCCCTGCCAGGGGGGCCAGAATCAGATTATTGGACAGCTGAAGGCTGCCGATTCTCATCGCTTCATTTCCTGTAAAAAATTGCCACTACCTTAGGGGGCGCAGAGAGCCAATGCAAGGAAAAAACTTTGCATCACGGGGTGTCCGTGCTATAAACGGGCCAATTTTTGCAGAAGGTTTTCCAATCAGGACGGGCCCATGGCGGAACTATCAAGAAAGCTTTTCGGTACAGACGGGATTCGCGGGGTGGCCAACCAGTACCCCATGACACCCGAGATCGTCCTTCGCGTGGGCAAGGCCGTCGCAGGCCTCTACCGCAATGCGAATCGCAGGCACCGCATCCTCATCGGCCGCGACACGCGCCTCTCGGGCCCGATGATCGAGGATGCCCTCGTGGCGGGCATCAGTTCCATGGGCGTCGATGCCCTCACCGTGGGGGTGCTCCCCACACCGGCCGTGGCTTTCCTCACCCTGGACATGAAGGCCGATGCGGCCATCATGATCTCCGCCTCCCACAACCCCTTCGAGGACAACGGGATCAAGATCTTCCAGGGAAACGGCCTGAAGCTCCCCGACGACGCAGAGGCACAGATCGAGGCCCTGATTGCATCCGAGCAACTGGGCGAATCGGCGCCGTCGGGCGCATCGATCGGACGCACCAAGGCCATCTTCGGCGCCGATGGACGTTATGCCGTATTCCTGAAAAACGCCTTCCCGAAAGCCCTGTCCCTCGAGGGGCTCAAGGTCGTCGTCGACTGCGCCAACGGCGCGGCCTACCGGATCGCCCCGCTTGTCCTGGAGGAGCTGGGGGCCGAGGTGATCCCCCTGTGCAACAATCCCGACGGGAAGAACATCAACCTGAAATGCGGGGCCATGCACCCCGAAGTTGTCGCCGCCGCAGTCCGCAAACACAAAGCCCATGCGGGCATCGCGCTGGACGGCGATGCAGACCGTGTGATCTTCGCCGACGAGTCGGGGGGGATCATCGACGGTGATCACGTCATGGCCATCTGTGCTCTCGATTTGAAGGCGCGGAAGCAACTCCGCAAGAATACCGTTGTGGCAACCGTCATGAGCAACATGGGTTTCGAAATCGCCATGAAGCAGGCCGGCATCCGGCTGATCCGGACCCAGGTCGGGGACCGTTACATTCTGGAGCACATGCTGAAGAAGGGCTACAATCTGGGCGGCGAGCAGTCGGGGCACATCATCTTCCTGGACCACACGACGACAGGCGACGGGATCCTGTCGGCCCTGCAGGTTCTCGCCGTGATGAAAAAGAAGGATCGCCCCCTTTCGGAGCTCGCGGCAGTCATGACAACCCTTCCCCAGGTGCTGGTGAATGTGACCGTGGAAAAACGGCAAGAACTGGATTCGGTGCCCGTCATCGGTCAAGCGATTGCCGACGCCGAACAGAAACTGGCGGGCAAGGGGCGCATCCTGGTGCGCTTCTCGGGGACCCAGGCCCTCTGCCGGGTCATGATCGAAGGCCCTTCGCAGAAGGAGATCACCGCAATGGCCAACGAACTCGCGGACGTGATCAAGAAGAATATGAAATAAAGATAGGGGCCAGGGTATAGGGTCAGGGGTAAAGGGCAGAAAAGAAACGGCGGGATAGATTCCCGCCGTTTGTGTCTTGATGTGATTTCTTTACTGTGCTCCTTTTTGCTTTTGTCCCTACACCCCGGTCCCTCGTCCCTTCTTCTTTCACTGATCACTTGCCACTGCCAGGGCCCGCTCCGCGGGCCTTTTTTCTCTATCACCGGCTGTCTTTCAACTTTTCCTTCAGCCGCTCCTGCATGATCTGCGTAGCGCGGGCTAGATCCTCCGGCGAGTTGATGCCCATGACCTCGCCGGGGTCGGGGGCGATGACGGAGGCCGTCCGGACGCCCTTGTGGCGCGCGATGTCGAAGATGTCCGTGAAGTAGTATTCCTTCTGGGCGTTGTCATTTCCGATTTCGCTCACCGCTTCGAACAGGAACGGATTTTCGGCGCAGTAGATCCCGGTGTTGATCTCCCGGATCTTTCTCTGCTCTTCCGAGGCATCCCGGTGCTCCACGATCCCCAGCACGTTTCCCTCTCTGTCTTTGACGATCCGGCCGTAACCGGAGGGATCTTCGAGAAGAGTGGTCAGCACCGTGATGGCCGCCCCGGAAGCTCGGTGGCGATCCATCAGATCCCGGACCGTCGAAACCTTCAGGAGCGGCACGTCGCCGCAGAGAATCAGGATCGTCCCCCTGTACGCGGCGAAGGCCTCTTTGGCCTGCATAACGGCGTGGCCCGTTCCGAGCTGTTCCCGCTGATAGACAAAGGAGAGCCCGCGACTCCCGTAACGGTCCTCCACAAGCTCGGCCTGGTGGCCGATGATGACGACGATCCGCGAGGACCCCATCTGCTCGGCGAGGTTCAGGACATAATCCAGCATGGGCCTGCCGGCCACGGGGTGCAGGACCTTGACCAGGTCCGATTTCATCCTCGTCCCCTTTCCAGCGGCAAGGATCAGTGTCGCAAACGAGTTTTCCCCTTCGATCATTTCATTCCTTTCTGCCCCGTTGTTTCCGCTTCGGTGCCTTCGCCTTTCGACGCGGCGCCCGCTGCTCCTGGCAGGATGATCTGCACCTGCTTGATCGACTTCATATCGGCATCCTCGATGACAAACTGGATGTTCCCCGCCCTGAATTGATCCATCCTTCGCGGGATCCTCCCCATCTGGTGCAGCAGGTATCCTGCCAGCGTTTCGTATGGCCCCTCGGGGATGCTCAGGGGGACGATCTCCTGCAGCCGCTTGATGTCGATGCGCGCATGGACCAGGAACTGTCCCGGGCCCAGCCTCCGGCAGGCACGCTCCCGCTTGTCGTACTCGTCGCGGATGTCGCCGACGATCTCCTCGAGGATGTCCTCGATGGTCACGATGCCCACGGCCCCTCCGTATTCGTCAACAACCGCAGCCATCGGCTCGCCCCGTTTCTGCATCTCGATCAGAAGCCCGCCGGCCGTCTTGCTGGCCGGCACGTAGGGGATCTGGCGAAGCGCGTCGCGGACGGAACGGCCGGCTGCGTCGGGCATTTGTCTCAGGATGTCGAAGGCGTTCACAACGCCCACGATGTTGATGATGCTGCCCTGGTAGACGGGAAGCCGGGAGAAACCCGTCTCGTTGATGAGCCGCCCCGCATCCCCGAATGTTGCCTCGTCCTCGATCGCCGAGACGTTGGAGATGGGCACCATCACATGCCCCACGCTTGCCTCGGAGAAATCAAAGATGCGCTCCACCATGACTTTCTCCGAGCGCTTGACATCCGTGTCCGCAGCTTCTTCGAGGAGAAGATACCTGAGGCCGTCCTTGGTGATGTAAGGCAGGGAGAGCTTCCCCCGTTCGCCTGCCAGAACAAATACGGCGCCGCGGGCGATCTTCGAGGTGACGAACACCAGGGGATAGAGAAGCCAGGAGGCCGCCCAGATAAAGGGCGCGATCGTGACGGCCCGCGCCTCGGCGCGTTGCCGGAACACGCTCTTTGGTATGATCTCTCCGAAAATCAGGATCACCGGCACCATGACCGCCACGGAGATCCACTCCCCGCGGGCCAGGCCGAAACGCCCGATGAGCAGCGATGTGGCCAGGGCAGTGCTGGTGGTGACGCAGAGGATGGTTCCCGTGAGCGTCGTGGCGAGAAACCATTCCGGCCGATCCAGGAGCCACAGGGCCAGCCGCGCAGAAGCCCGCCCTTCTTTCTCCCTGGGCCGGATGATGTTCGGATCGGATGCCACGAGGGCAATCTCCCCGCCCGAGAAAAGCCCCTCCAGGCAAATGCAGAACGCAATGAGCGCCACGATGAAAAGATCACTCATGGCCTGCCCCCTCTCCCTGCGTCACCCGGACACTGAGAATCCGAGTCCCCTTGACTTTCCGGACCAGGAAGCTCAGACCGTCAAAGGAAATCCTGTCGCCTCTCGAGGGAAGCCTCCCGAAGAGATGGAAGACGAACCCGCCCACGGTCCCGTAATCCTCCGACGGGATGGACGTCCCGATCAGGCTGTTGAATTCATCGATGGACATGGCGCCCGAGACCGTCAGGTTTCGATCGTCGATCCGGCGGTAGGGCCTCTCCCGGGTATCCCGCTCGTCATAGATGTCCCCGAAGAGCGCCTCCAGGATATCCTCCATGGTCACGAGGCCCGAGATCCCGCCGTACTCGTCCACAACGAGTGCCACATGCATGTTTCGTTTCTGGAAATCCCTCAGAACCTGGTCTGCACTTCGTTCTTCAGGCACAAAGTAAGGCTTTCGCAGGAGCGGCTCCACGGAACTCGGCGCTTTTCCTTCCGCCATCAGGCCCAGGAGATCCCGGGCGTACAGGATGCCGATGATGTCGTCAGGCCCCGTGCCGTAGACCGGGATTCTCGAGTAGCCCTGCTCGATGATCTCCCGACGCAAATCGCCGAGAGCTTTCGTCACAGGCGCAGAGATCATGTCCACCCGGGGCGTCATGATGTCGGAAACGGGCGTGTCGGCCAGCTCGAAGACCCGGTGGATCAGGTCGCGCTGGCCCGCATCGAGGATGCCCTCCTGATGGCCGGCATCGACGAGACTCCGGAATTCCTCTTCCATGATGGCATCTTCCCCCTCGCTGCCTTTCTTGCGCAGGGGTCCGAGGATATATCCGGACAGTCTCTCGAGGACCCAGACGACAGGGAATTCCACTTTCTGCACGAGTGCCATCAGCGGGGAAACCATCGAGGAAATCCTCATGGAGTAGGTCTTCCCGATGGTCTTGGGGATCGCCTCTCCGAAGAGCATCAGGACCGGGGTTGCAACGACGATGGTGAGCCATCCCCCCCGTTCACCGAAAATGCCGATGAAGAGGGCCGTCGTCACGGCGGAGAGGGTTATGTTGACGGCCTCGTTGCCTGCAAGGATGGTGATCAGCAGCCGCCGCGGTGTCTGCAGGAGCCTCTCCACCAGCGACAGGAAGGGAAACCTCTCTTCTTTCATCTTGTGGAGATGAAGCGGGGAAAGGGAAAAGAGGGCGGCCTCGGACGATGCAAAAAAGCCTGACAACAGCAGGCAAAAGCCGAGGAGGATCAGTTTGAACGTGACGTACGGATCCAAGGATTTGAATACCCGTGGGCTAGAAATTGTTTAGCGGATTCGACGGGTTAACGATGGGTGGAGCTTATCGGACAATCGGCAAAAAGTCAACATGCTGTTGCGCCGTTCGTCTCGGAATTGATTGACTTGATTGCCCTTTTCCGTTATGATGCACTCCGTTCTTCGATTCATTTCCCCTTTATATTCAATGATTTCCGTGGTCGATAGGGGGCCATCGGGAGGTGTTCCATGCCGGGTGTACTGCTGGTCGGAAACGGGGCCCGGGAGCATGCCATCGCCGAGGCGATCATGCGTTCCAGCCAAACCCCGAAACTCTTTTCGTGCATGAAGACAAATAACCCCGGCATTGCCGCCCTTTCGTCAAAATCCCTCGTCGGGCCCTATGAGGATCTGGCCGCCATCATGGCCTTTGCGAAGGTGAACGGCTGCGAGTTCGCTGTCATCGGACCGGAAGACCCCCTGAATCTGGGCATCGTCGATGCGCTGCTCGCTGCTGGAATCCCCGCCGTGGGACCCAAAAAGAAGCTCGCTCGACTCGAGACATCCAAATCCTTCACTCGGGATCTCGTCCGCAAACACAACATCCCCGGAAACCCCCGATACGAGACCTTCACCTCGATTGACGGGATCGAAGCTTTTCTCAAAGAGCTCCCCGGCGTCGTCGTGAAGCCCGACGGCCTCACCGGCGGCAAGGGTGTGAAGGTCCAGGGCGATCATTTCCAAACGAAGGAAGACGCCCTTGAGTATTGCAAAGAGGTCCTGCAGGAACACACCGCCGTCGTGATCGAGGAGAAGCTGGAGGGGGAGGAGTTCTCGTTGCAGTGCATCTCCGACGGCAAGACCGTCGTGGCAACACCCCCCGTGCAGGATCACAAGCGGCGGTTCGTCGGCGACAAGGGACCCAATACGGGAGGGATGGGTTCCTACTCCGACAGGGATCACAGCCTGCCCTTCATGAAGCCAGAGGACGTCCAGGCAGGGCTTGCCATCACGCAGAACGTGGCGGAGGCGATCTATAAAGAAACGGGCGATTACTACAAGGGCATCATGTACGGCGGCTTCATCATCACCCGCGACGGCGTCAGGCTGGTGGAATACAACGCACGTTTTGGCGACCCGGAGGCGATGAACATCCTGCCGCTGCTCAAAACGGATTTTGTCGAGATCTGCCGGGCCGTCGTGAACGGGACGCTGGACAGGCTCCCCGTGGAGTTCGAAAAAAAGGCAACCGTGTGCAAGTATATCGTCCCGAAGGCCTACGGGCTCCCCAAGGGCCATCCCGATGCCAAATCGACCTCGGCAAAGATCGACGTAGGCGATGTAGGCCCCGCAAGATTGTATTATTCATCGGTGGACAAGAAGGCCGACGGGCTCTACATGACAACCTCGCGGGCCATCGGGGTCGTTGGCATCGCCGCGAGTCTCGATGAGGCGGAAAAGATTGCCGAAAACGCCATCTCGGCCGTGAAGGGCCCTGTCGATCATCGGCCCGACATCGGAACGAAGGCGCTCATCCAGCGGCGCATCGACCACATGAAGAAGATCAGGGGCTAGGAACCCCTGGGAATACTGGAGTAATGGAATATTGGGTGAAGATTTATTTTGAAACCCATTTTTCCATCACTCCATCATTCCATTTTTCCATTACTCACAAGCAGAGGAGCAATGAATGGGCAACAAGATCAAACGTGTGTTAATCAGCGTCACGGACAAGAAAGGCATCGTTGACTTTGCAAAAGGGTTGAAGGCCTTCGGTGTAGAGATCCTCTCGACGGGCGGCACGGCGGCCCAGATCAAGGCGGCCGGCATCGACGTCACGGACGTGTCCTCTTACACGGGGTTTCCCGAGATGATGGACGGCAGGCTCAAGACCCTGCACCCGAAGGTCCATGGAGGACTGCTTGCGCTGCGCGACCACGAAGAACACATGAAGTCAGCCACGGCGCACGGGATCGAGATGATCGACATGGCCGTTATCAATCTGTACCGCTTCGAGGACACGGTGGCAAAGGAAGGCTGCTCGCTCGAGGAAGCGATTGAAAATATTGACATCGGCGGGCCGACCATGGTTCGCTCTGCGGCGAAGAACTATCGCTTTGTCAGCATCGTCACGGACCCTGAGGACTACCCGAAAATCCTCGAGGAAATGAAAAAGACGGGGGGCGAGGTCTCCGAACAGACGAACTTCATGCTCTCGACGAAGGCCTTCCAGCTTACGGCCCGCTATGATGCCGCCATCTCCAACTGGATGGGAACGATCGTTCCGGGCGACGGCAAGAAAGATTTTCCCGACGTTTACACGCTGCAGTTCCTGAAAGCACAGGACCTGCGTTACGGCGAGAACCCCCATCAGAAAGCCGTCTTTTACCGGGAGGGGGTGCAGCTGATGCCTGGAATAGCGGGAGGAAGGCAGCTCCAGGGCAAGGAACTTTCCTACAACAACATCATGGACAGCGACGCCGCCTGGCAGATGGCCTGCGACTTCGAGCTGCCCACGGCGGTCATCATGAAGCATGCCAACCCCTGCGGGGCCGCCACGTCCAAAGGGAACCTTCTCGAAGCGTACAAGAAGGCCCTGGAGACGGACCCCCTGTCGGCCTTCGGCGGCATCGTGGCTGTGAATCGCCCCGTCGACAAAACGGCGGCAGAGGAGATCGCCAAGCTCTTCCTGGAGGTGGTGATTGCGCCGAAATTCGAACCCGATGCGCTGAAGGCATTTGAATCGAAGAAAAACCTCCGCCTCATCGAGATCGGCGAGTCTTGCATCGCCAGCAAGAAGGGCTTTGATTTCCGCCGTGTCGTGGGAGGGCTTCTCGTACAGGAGAGGGACGCCGACGACATGGATATTCGCACCGCGAAAGTCGTCACGAAACGAAAGCCTTCCGAAGAGGAGTTCCAGGCCCTCGACTTCGCCTGGAGGGTTGTCAAGCACGTGAAGTCGAACGCCATCGTGCTTGCCACGAAAGACAAGCTCGTGGGAGTGGGCGCGGGCCAGATGAGCCGCGTGGACTCGGTGAAGATCGCCATCATGAAGGCGACAAGCCCCACGAAGGGCACCGTGATGGGCTCCGATGCCTTCTTCCCCTTCCGGGACGTCGTCGATACAGCGGCAAAGGCTGGCGTGACGGCTATCATCCAGCCCGGCGGGTCGATCCGCGACGAGGAATCGATCCAGGCAGCCGACGAGCACGGGATCGCGATGGTGTTCACAGGCGTGAGGCATTTCAAGCACTAATCGCCGGAGGCGATTCGTGCGGGGTACTGGAATATTGGACTACTGGAGGATTGGGCAGAGATTTTTTCAATCAACCCATCATTCCATTATTCCATCACTCCATTATTCCAACTCGCAGCATTGAACAGGCCACCATCGATCATGGAGGAATGGGCATGAAAAAAGTGAAAGGTGACGTGCTGGTCAGCGTGTTGATGGGGAGCGAATCCGATCTTCCTGTCATGAAGGAAGCCCTGGAGACACTCAAGAAATTCGGTATCCCCTACGAGCTTTTCCTCACATCGGCCCACCGCACCCCGGAGCGGACGACCGACTTTGCCCGGAAGGCCGACGAACGAGGCGTCAAAGTGCTCATTGTCGGCGCCGGCGCGGCTGCCCATCTTGCAGGGGTCATCGCCTCACAGACGCGGCTGCCCGTCATCGGTGTGCCCATCGATTCAACCTCCATCGGGGGGCTCGATGCGCTTCTCTCCACCGTCCAGATGCCCGGGGGCATTCCCGTGGCGACCATGGCCATCGGCAAGGCGGGTGCGCGCAACGCCGCACTCATGGCAGCGAGAATCCTTGCACTGAACGATTCCTCTCTCCGGAAAAAACTGGAGCAGCACACGGAACAGATGGCCCGCGAGGTGGAGGAGAAGCATAGGAAGCTGGAATGCCTGTAAGGCAGGTAAGAGGTCAAAGGATAAAGGGATCTTTCGCCTTTCTCTTCCCTTGGACCTTTTTCCTTTAACCTTTATCCTTTAGAACGATGCCTGCCATGATAAAAATCAACCCTGAACATCCCGAACCTGATCGGATCGACGAGGCCGTTGCCATTCTGAAAAGCGGCGGCGTGATCGCGCTCCCTACGGAGACGTTCTACGGCCTGGGCGCCGATGCCCGCAACGAGCAGGCGATCGAGAAGATCTTCGGGATCAAGGGCCGTGATTTCAACAACCCCATCCTCGTCGTGATCGGTGACAGGAATCACTTGGAGAGCTTCGCGGCAGAGATCCCGGAGGCGGCGCGAAAGCTCATGGACCGGTTCTGGCCGGGGCCGCTGACGATCGTCTTCCGGGCGGCTCCGTCCGTCTCGCCGAAGCTCACGGCGGGCGGCGCAAAGATCGGCATACGGCTCACCAGCCATCCCATCGCCATGGCGATCGCAAAGAGGCTCGGCGGACCCGTCACGGCCACGAGCGCAAACCGTTCCGGCGCGCCGGAATGTTCATCGGCTGCAGAAGTGCTCTCTCAGTTGCAGGGAAGAATCGACGATGTCGTCGACGGCGGTCAGACGATGGGGGGGAAGGGCTCGACCCTGGTCGATGTGACAGTGTATCCGCCGAAGGTCCTCCGAGAGGGGATGATCCCCTCCTCGCTCATACAAGACACACTTGCGAGAGCTTAGAGACGTTGTCCTCTTCCCCCAGGGCGATCAACTTGTCCCCGCTCTGGATGACGTAACTCGCCACGGGATTGAAGATCATCTTGCCGGATTCCTTCTTCACCGCCACAATGATGAGCCCATAGCGCTGCCGGATCTCGGACTCCTCGAGGGATTTCCCGATGAGCGGAGAGCCTTCGCAGATTTCCATCTCGTCCATCCGCAGCTCCAGACTCTGCCGGCGGGTTGTGATCTCGATGAAATCCAGCATGGCCGGCCGGAGGATCGCCATCGCCATCCGGCTGCCGCCCAGCGTGTAGGGAGACATGACGCGGTCTGCACCGGCCCGCAGCAGCCGGTGCTCCGACTGCTCCTCCTCGGAGCGCGAGAGGATCCAGAGATTGGGATTCAATTCCTTGGCCGTGAGGATCACGTAAAGGTTCTGGGCATCGGAGGAAAGCACACAGACGATCCCCCTGGCCCGCTTGATGCCTGCCCCGATAAGGCACTTGTCATGGGTCGCGTCTCCACGGAAGAAGACAAAGCCCTCCTCCTGAATCCTCTGGATCGCCTCGGGGTTGTTGTCAATCACCACGAAGGGCACCTTCTCCGCAGCCAGCTCCCGGGCGATGAGCATTCCGATCCGGCCGCACCCGCAGATGATGTAGTGGTTGTTCATTTTCTCGATGGCTTTTTCCATCTTCCCTCTCCCCATGAGATTCATCAATCGTCCTTCCACCATGGTCTGGGCCACGAGTCCCACCGTGTAGAGCATCGTGCCGACACCGAAGATGACGAGAATGACCGTGAAGAGCATGCCCCCCTGCGTCCTGGGGACGAAGTCCCCGTAACCGATCGTGGTCAGGGTCATGACCGTGGTGTAGAAGGACTCGAGGACATTCCAGCCTTCAATGAAATAAAAGCCCACCGTGCCGATCACGATCAGGATCATGATGAAGATCAGGGCTATCTTGAGATTGTTGGGCAACTGTCGGCTCCCCCCGGGGCGTGAACCTGATTTCTATTTATCAAACAAGTCTCTGAAATAAAACCTTTTTCCATCCGGCACCGATTATCGATTGAACATTGCGTCGATTTCCGATAAAAAACCTTCATGGATCAGAAGGGTCCCGAGTTCGCGAAGGTCTACACGGGGAAGGCGCTCATCGCCGACCCGATCTATCAGTACGCCTGGTTCACAGTCCCGGAGAAAGAGCACCCGGAAGAGAAGACGGAAAAGGATCTTCTCGACTCGCCCTGGCTCCAGCGCCTCAGACGCATCCATCAACTCCAGAGCGCCCGCTGGGTCTACCCCGCCGCCGAGCACAGCCGGTTCCAGCACTCCCTGGGCACGATGCACATGGCGGGTGAATTCAGCCGGCACCTTCACCCCAGCCTCAAGAGTGTCTGCCCCGATGTCCCCTCGGTCAACTTCGTCGAGCAGCTCGCCCGGCTCGCCGGGCTTCTGCACGACGTGGGGCATGGCCCCTTTGGCCACTTCTTCGACGATCACTACCTCGACCTGTACGGGATCACCCACGAGGACCTCGGACAGAAAATCATCACAAAAAAGCTGGCCAGGACGATCACGGCCATGAGGCGCAGCCCCACGGGACCCTTCGACAAAGGGGAGATGATCGACCCGGCCCACATCGCCTATATCATCAAGATGCCCGGCGGGAGGGACGGCAAACAGCCACGCTGGCTGGAGATGCTGCGGCAGCTTTTCTCGGGCATCTACACGGCCGACAATCTCGACTACGTCCAGCGCGATGCCTTCATGACGGGCTTTTCGCTGGACATGGTGGACATCTCGCGCCTTCGCTTCTACACGTTTTTCACCGAGAAGGGGATCACACTGCACCAGGCCGGCATCTCGGCCCTCTCCCGGTTCCTCAACGCACGGCTCAACCTGTACAGGAACGTCTACTATCATCGCACCACCCGGGCCCTCGATCTGCACCTGCAGGAGATCTTTCGCGACACCATGGGCCTGCTGCTGCCCGGCGACCCCTCGAAGTATCTCGACGAGTATCTCGAGTGCGACGAGTGGACACTCTTCCGGGACGTCCAGCGCTGGGCCCGGGACAAGGACCCGCAGAAAAGAAAGCTCGGCAGGGAGTGGGCAAAGCTCAACAACCGCGAGGTCAAGTGGAAAATGTCCTTTGTGACGGAGCTCTCCGTCGATGAGCTTCCCCGGGGCATCCGTTTCTCGGGGGCCGCAGACTACGAGGACGAAATCCGCAGGCACCTCCCCCGGGAATTGCGGAAGAACCGCTTCCGCGTCGATCTGGCCACCCAGGACCCGAGGCCGCTCAACCCCATCACGGAGGAGAACAAACGCATCAACATCTTCAATCCCTCCACGGGGATCACCTCACCGGAGCCCCTCGTGGACATCTACCGGTTCATCCCGGCCCGGGTTGTCCACTTCCGGGTTTTCGCCCTCACCCACGACCACGACGAGACCCTGGCGCGAGCCGCCGAGAAGGCGCTGGATTCATTAAGCGGCCAATCAAAAACGAACATCTGACGGGCGAAAGCCCGTCAAGGGACCAGGGACGCGGGACGAGGGACCAGAAAATATCCCATCAACACATCTCTTGATCCAGGCTCCCGGAGCCCGGAGCCTGATTCCCGAATCCCATTCACTGAATCGCATCCCGGTGGATTTGACACCGGGGGTACAAGCTGTTAAAAGGGGTTCTTTCGTCTGAAAGGAAGCATTGTGGCTGCAAAGGAAACAACGGACATCACCCTTTTCGTCAGGACCTCCGACGAGGAGGTTGCTCACTGGGACCGAAAAAGGATCGTCGATGCCCTTACTCTGGAGACCTACGTCGATCTCGATACGGCCGAGGCGATCAGCCTCGATGTTGAAAGACAGATCATGGCCTCGGGTCTCACCCATCTCACGGCTCCTCTCATCCGCGAACTCGTCGATGCGAAGCTCATGGAGCGCGGCCTCGAGAAGGCCCGACGGATGCACACCCGCATCGGGTTCCCGCTGTACGATGTCAGCCAGCTCATCCTTCATCAGAACAAGGAAAACGCCAATCTCCCGCACGGCCCCGAGGCGTCGAACCTGATCCTCGCGGAGGGCATCAAGAAGGAGTACGCCCTGCACGGGGTCTTTTCCTCAGAGGTAGGGGATGCCCATGTCAGGGGGGATCTGCACCTCCATGACCTGGGCTACGTCGACCGGCCCTACTGCTCGAGCCAGACCCTGGAATTCGTAAAGAAATTCGGGCTCACCCTTCCCAACACGTTTTCTGCGTCGAAGCCGGCCAGGCACGCGGAGGTGCTGCTGGCCCACATGGTCCGTTACAGCGCCGTCTTGCAGGGATACTTCTCGGGGACCATCGGCTGGGACGCCGTGAACGTTTTTTTTGCCCCCTACCTGGAAAAACTGACGGACCGGGAAATCGAGCAGATCGCCCAGATGCTCATCTTCGAGTTCTCACAGCTTGCAGCATCTCGGGGCGGTCAGGCCATTTTTACCGAGATCGGCATTACCTGGGAGATCCCCCGGCACCTGCGGGACGTGCCCGCCATCGGGCCGGGAGGGGAGTTCACGGGAAAGACGTACGGGCGTTACACGAAGGACGCACAGCGTTTTGCCCGGGCCCTTTTCGAGATGTATCGGGAGGGCGATGCCCTGGGGAGCCCCTTCTTTTTCCCGAAGCCCCTGCTGAGGATGACGGAAGATTTCTTCGACACGCCAGGCCACGAGGATTTCCTTCTGCACGTCTGCGGTGTGGCCGCCGAAAAGGGAAATCCCCATTTCACCTTCGATCGAAACCAGACCCTCAAGGCCCTGCGGTGCTGCCGCCTCGACTTTGCGAACGACCGTCAGGCGCGCGAGGAGGCCCGAAAACCCTGGGAAATGCGTTATGCCTCCATCCAGAACGTGACCCTCAACCTCCCGAGGCTGGGATATCTTGCCGAGGGCGACGACACACATCTCTTTTCCCTGATCTCGGAGCGCATGGAGATCGCCATCCGGGCGCATATCCAGAAGAGGCAGTTCATCGAGAGGCTCCTCGCTGTCGGCGATGGAGGCCCCCTTGCCCTGCTGTCCATGGACTGTGACGGGTCGGCTTATCTGAAGCAGGATCGGGCAACGTACCTCATCGGGATGGTGGGGCTCAACGAACTTGTGCAGATACACAAGGGTGTGCAGCTTCACGAGAATGAAAAGGCGCTGAAGTTTGGCCTCAAGGTTCTCGGCCACATCCAGAAGCTGGCGGCCAGGCTCGGCAGGCAGCACAACATGCGGTTCATCCTCGAACAGACTCCCGCAGAGAGCACCGCGTACCGGTTTGCAAGGCTTGATCTCAAGTACCACTCCCCCCGGTCGGGGCATTTTGTCCGCGGCGATATCGCCAGGGGCGAGCTCTACTACACAAACTCGACACAGCTCAACATCTCTGCCAGGATCGATCCCTTTACCCGAATCAAGAGCGAGGGGCTCTTCCATCCCCTCATCGACGGAAATGCCATCACATCCATCTGGCTGGGGGAGATCAAACCGTCCGCCGAGGCGCTTGCCCGAATTGTCACGCGGGCTTTTCACGAAACGGCAAGCAGCCAGATCGTTTTTTCGCCGGAATTCACCGTTTGTTTTTCCTGCAGGCAGACAGCTCGCGGCCTCAAACCAGCCTGTCCCGGCTGCGGTTCCTCCCGGGTGGAAGGGATCAGCCGCGTCGGCGGGTACCTGACCCACACGTCCCGGCTCAACCGGGGGAAAATTGCCGAGCTTCGCGATACCTGCCGGGACTCCTCCCCCGCCTAGCCCTGTCAACGGTCTTTTTGACAAAATCACGTATTATCTCATCAGGTTCCTTGACATCAACCTGACCGATACATAAATTGCAGATCGAGGAAACAAAGCGGCACATCCGGTTTCCTTTCAAAATATCTTTTAAATCAGCCTATTGGATCCATTCTCCCTCTTGGAGGATGGGCAGTTGACCATTTCAGAATCCGACGGGGGCGCCGGGTGGACAACGCCGACGATATCATCAAGCGGATCTTCCGTGAAAGCAGCCAGGTGAAAGAGGCTTTCCTGCGGGATAACCTTAACAGGATCACGCAGGTCGTCGATGTCATTACAGAAGCCCTGAAGAAAGGCAACAAAGTCCTGCTCTTCGGAAACGGCGGCAGCGCAGCAGACGCCCAGCACATCGCAGGCGAGTTTGTAAACCGGTTCCTGATCGAGCGGCCGCCCCTGCCGGCGATTGCGCTGACGACGGACACATCCGTCCTAACGAGCATCGGAAACGATTACGATTTCTCGGAAATCTTCTCGAAGCAGATCCGGGCACTCGGCCAGGAAGGAGATGTCGCCTGGGGGTTCAGCACCAGCGGGGGTTCCGTCAACGTCGTCAAGGCTCTGGAGGCTGCAAAGAAAAAGGGGCTCGTGACGATCGGGTTCACGGGGCGCGACGGCGGGACGGTGGGCCTGATCTCCGATTATCATCTCAATGTTGCATCGAACGTGACCCCCCGGGTCCAGGAGGTGCACATCATCGTTTCGCACGCCATCTGCGAACTTGTGGATTGGAAGCTGTTCCAGCGGCCGGATCAGGGATAACAGGCAGGAGAGCACCGGAAAGACATGGGAAACAAATCAAAGCATCGGAAAGAAAACGATAACGTCCACCCGGTAACGCCCCGAGAGGCGCCGGAAGGGATGCCGGGCGAAAAACCTGCGGTCGAGTCGACACAGGGTACGGCGGGTGCGGATGATCTTCGCGCACGCCTGGAAGCGAAAGAAAAGGAAGCGGCCGAGAACCATGACCGGTACCTGAGAGCCCTGGCCGACTTGGATAATTACAAAAAGCGCGCGGCCCGCGACAAGGAAGAGGCATTCAAGTACGGCAACGAAAAGCTGATCAAGGACATTCTGCCCATCCTGGACAGCCTGGACCGGGCCCTCCACCAGTCATCGGATCTGTCGGTCCGGAACAACTTCGAGGCCTTCCAGCAGGGGCTCGAGCTCATCCACTCCCAGATCCTGGGATGCCTGGAGAGGCACGGGGTGGTCAAGATCACGGCAAAGGGGGAAGAGTTCGATCCGGACAGGCATCAGGCTCTCATGCAGGTGGAAACGCCGGAGATCGAGAGCAACCGGGTCGTTGACGAGTACGAAAGCGGCTACACGCTGCACGGGCGGCTTCTGCGGCCCACGAAGGTCTCCGTTTCCAAGAACATACCGAAAGAGGATGAGGGGCAATAAACCAGCACTGCGAGCAGTACAGGAGGTTTGAACATCATGGGAAAAGTGATCGGAATCGATTTGGGCACGACGAACTCCTGCGTGGCCATCATGGAAGGCGGCGATCCCGTCGTCATCGCAAACCAGGAGGGAAGCCGCACCACACCGTCGATGGTTGCCTTTACGGAGAAAGGCGAGAGGATCGTGGGCCAGGCAGCCAAGCGCCAGGCTGTCACGAACCCGGAAAACACCGTTTACGCCATCAAGCGGCTCATCGGGCGGAAATTCGCTACCAAAGAGGCTCAGTATGACAAGGGGATCGTGGCCTACAAGATCACGGAAGCCCCGAACGGCGATGCGCAGGTCACCATCCGGGGCCGCAACTACAGCCCGGCCGAGATATCCGCATTCATTCTCATGAAGATGAAGCAGACCGCCGAGGACTATCTGGGCGAGAAGGTAAACGATGCCGTCATCACCGTCCCCGCCTACTTCGACGACTCGCAGCGCCAGGCCACCAAGGATGCCGGCAAGATTGCCGGTCTCAACGTCCTTCGCATCATCAACGAGCCCACGGCGGCCTCGCTTGCCTACGGGCTCGACAAGAAGAAGGACGAGAAGATCGCCGTCTTCGACCTGGGCGGCGGCACGTTTGACATCTCCGTGCTCGAGTTGGGCGACGGCGTCTTCGAGGTGAAGTCCACAAACGGCGACACTCACCTCGGCGGAGAGGATTTCGACCAGCGCCTGATGGATTACATCTGCGACGAATTCCAGAAAGAGCAGGGCATCGACCTTCGCAAGGACCGCATGGCCCTCCAGCGGATCAAGGAGGCTGCGGAGAAAGCCAAGATGGAGCTCTCGACCGCCATGGAAACGGACATCAACCTGCCCTTCATCACGGCCGATGCCTCGGGACCCAAGCATCTTCTCATGAAACTGACCCGCGCGAAACTCGAGGCCCTCGTGGAGGAGCTGATTCAGAAGATCGTCGCGCCCTGCCAGATGGCCCTGAAGGACGCCGGGCTCTCCCCGAAGGAGATCGACGAAGTGATTCTTGTCGGCGGCATGACCCGCATGCCCCGAGTTCAGCAGAAAGTCCGCGAGATCTTCGGGAAGGAGCCCCACAAGGGCGTCAACCCCGACGAGGTCGTGGCCGTGGGCGCCGCGATCCAGGCGGGCGTTCTTTCCGGTGAAGTAAAGGACGTCCTGCTTCTCGACGTCACACCGCTCTCCCTCGGGATCGAGACGCTGGGTGGCGTCATGACGAAGCTCATCGAGAAGAACACGACGATCCCCACGAAAAAGAGCCAGATCTTTTCCACGGCCGCAGACAACCAGCCCGCCGTGAGCATCCACGTGCTCCAGGGCGAGAGGGCCATGGCGCAGGACAACAAGACGCTTGGCCGCTTCGAGCTCGTGGGGATACCTGCGGCGCCGCGCGGCGTGCCGCAGATCGAGGTCGCCTTCGACATCGATGCAAACGGCATCGTGCACGTGGCAGCCAAGGACCTGGGAACCGGCAAGGAGCAGAGCATCCGGATCACCGCATCGAGCGGCCTCTCCAAGGAAGAGATCGACAAGTTCGTGCGGGAAGCGGAATCCCACGTGGAAGACGACAAGCGCAAGAAAGATCTCATCGAGGCGCGCAACCAGGCCGATTCGCTCGTCTACCAGATCGAGAAGAACATCCGGGAGTTTGGAGACAAGATCGATGCCTCGGAGAAAGCAAAGATCGAAGAGCACGTGGCGACGGTCAAAAAGGCCATGGAGGGCGATGACGCAGGGGCCATCCGCAGCGCCCAGGATGAGCTTGCGCGGGCATCCCACAAGCTTGCCGAGGCCATGTACGCAAAGACCTCGGGCCAGCAGCAGCCCGGGGCCGGCCCAGGGCCTGAAGCCGGGCCGAAGGCCGGTGCCAAAAAGGATGACAATGTCGTCGACGCCGAGTTCGAGGAAAACAAGTAAACGGGCTTGAATCCAAAAGCCTGACGCTCACAGAGGGCGTCAGGCTTTTTTTTGATGTCGCGACAGGCTTCGGGTACGGAGCTCAGCGAATCATGGAATGCGGGTCCGTTGGATTGGGTGAACGTCCTGAAGAAGGAAGGACCTGTTGAAATATCCACGCGAAAGAGTATATAGGGAACGAAGATGATGATAAAAGCACGTCTCCAGATTCTTTCGCTTGCTGCGGCGGGAATGGTTCTCGTCGCGGGGATCTCCGTTCCGGCCATGGCGGTCGAGGAGCGGCCTGTGATCGGGGCGCTGCTGCCCCTGACGGGAAAGCTGGCCCCGCTGGGAAACCGCGCCCTCGACGGAATCATCGCGGGGCTTGGTCTTTTTGACAGGAAGCAGGCCGCTCAGGTTGAGCTTCGCATCGAGAACTACGGCAGCGACCCTGCTGCCGTCAGCCGGGCGGTCGCAAAGCTTGCAGAGGAGTATCGCGTCCTGGCCATCATCGGCCCCCCGGATCCCGACGCAGCGAAGGAAGCCGCAAAAGCGGCCCAGTCGGCGCAACTGCCCCTGCTTGCCCTCTGCCCTGTCAATGCGCCGGAGGAACCAAGGGATTTCGTCTTCAGCGACCAGCGATCCGACCAGAGGGAGGCCATGACCATGGCGACCTACGTCGTCAAGGACCTCGGCCTGTCCCGCCTGGTGATCCTCTACCCCGACACGGCCTACGGGACGGCCATGATGACCGCCTTCCGGGCGGAGGCCCTCCGCCTCGGCGGGAAGGTCCGCCGCGTGCAATCCTACAAACCAGACCAGACGGACTTCTCAAGCGAGATCAAGAAGCTTGCTGCCATCAAGGCGCCGCGTCCCCCTCCGAAAAAGAAAGGAATCGAGGCGGCGAAAATTCCCCCGCCGTCTCTTGATTTTGACGCTCTCTATCTGCCGGACACATTTCGGCGCGTCAGGATGATCCTGCCTCAGCTCTCATTTCACGACGTGAGAGGAGTGCAGCTTCTCGGCACATCCCAGTGGTACTCTCCCGAGGGAATCCACAAGGAAGTGGATTATTTCGAGGGCGCCGTAATGACAGCGCCGTTCTTTGCGGAGAGCAACAAGCCCCTGGTGAGAAATTTCACCGACTTGCTCTACGGGGCCACAGGGCGCGAGCCGGACTTTCGAGAAGCGCTTGCATACGACACGGCAAGGATGCTCCGGGAGGCCCTGCGCGACGGGAAAGTGACGGACCGCAGGTCATTGACAGACAGGCTGAAACAGACGGAGGCCTTCGAGGGAGTGACGGGCTGGGTGAGCATCACAAAAGCGGGGCAGATGCAGCGGGGATCCTTCATATTGAAAGTGGAAGGCAAGCAGATCATTGACGTCACTCCGACATACTGAAAGGGTTCAGGGTAAAGGGGATAGGGTCCAGGGGAAGAAAGAGTCAAAAATGAGATTTTTGTTGACCAATGACGACGGAATTTATGCGCGCGGATTGAGCGCGCTGTACCACGAGCTGTCGAAGGATGCCGAGTGCATCGTCGTGGCTCCCGAGGTGGAGCAGAGCGCCGTGGGGCACGCAATCACAATCTCGAGACCCCTGATGGTCCGCCCCGCAAGGAAAAACGGCCAGTTCATGGGCTGGGCTGTGGCCGGAACCCCGGCAGACTGTGTCAAGATCGGTCTTCGCGAGCTCTCGGACAAGCCCGTTGACCTCGTTGTCTCAGGCATCAACCTGGGGGCCAATGTGGGCATCAATGTCCTGTATTCCGGGACCGTTTCCGCCGCAACCGAGGGCGCTATCCTGGGGGTGCCCGCCATCGCCGTGTCGCTGGGGACCCACAACCGCGACGCTGATTTCAGTTTCGCAGCGAGCTTTGCCAGGAAGGTAGCCCGCTTTATGCTGCAACACAATCCCAACAGGCACATCCCCCTGAATGTAAACGTACCGGCCATCCCGGAGAAGGACATCAAGGGCGTGGTCGTCACCCGCCAGGGACAGGCCCGTCTCATGGAGGAATACGAGCGTCGGACCGATCCGAGGGAAAATGTATACTACTGGCTTGCGGGCGAGACGCAGGTCAGCGAATCGGAGGACAACGGAACGGACTTCCTGGCCCTGCGCAACGGCATGATCTCCATTACGCCCATCTACTACGACATGACTCGCTACGATGTGATGAACGATCTGCGGGAAAAGATCGGGGAGCTCACACCTTAAGAAGGATCGAGGATCGAGGCGCGAGGTTCGAGGAAAAGCAGGAAGAGAAAAACAGGATCGAGGGTTGAAACACGAGGTTCGAGGAAAACGAATCGATAAAAAACAAAAAGGATCGGAGAACCTGATTTTCCGATCCTTTTTTATTTCTTCCCCTCGATCCTCGGACCTCGAACCTGCGTGCTGCTTGCCCGCTAGCGGGTGAGCAGCACGGGGATGCGGCTTTTGCGGATGACGTGGGAGGTGGTGCTGCCGAGGAAAAGCTCTTTGAACCGGCTGTGCCCATGCGTCCCCATCAGCAGAAGCTCGACGGCCCCTTCCTCGATGAACTTGATGATCTCTTTTTCCTCTTTTCCCCCCATGACAATGATGTCGCTGTCGATGGAGTAATCCTCCAGGGCGGCTTCCACCTTCTTGCCCAGATCGGCCGAGAACTTTGCATTGTCGGTTACGATGAGCACCGTGAGCGGCCAGCGGACCTTGTCGGAGAGTTCGGCGGCGATCTTGAGGGCGCGATCGGCGGGCGGGCTTCCATCGTAGGCGAGACCCATGCTTTCAATCTCGGCAAAGGAGACGGGGGTCACGAGGACGGGTTTTCCGGATTTGCGCACCACGGCCTCGGCCGTGGAGCCGAGGAGCACGCTGCGGCTCAGGGGATAGTGCTCGCCCCGCTGGGCAAGCAGGATGAGGTCGGCATCCTGCCCTTCGCGGATGATCTCCTCGTCGATGATCCCCATCGTCTTCTTCAACTCGGGCTTGAGTCCCTCCTTCTCGCACCGCTCCCGGAATTCGCGAAGGATGTTGTCGGCTCTGGCCCCGAGTGCTTTTTCGATGACGGAGAAAAATTCCGGACCGGGGGAAAGACTCGCAGCGCTGCAGATGTCATTGAGGACGGGCCCCTGGAGGACCTTGATGTCGATGACATGGAGCCCCGTGAGACGGGAATCAAGCCTCCTGGCAAGATAGATCCCATACTCGAGGGCCGTCTTGCTGTATTCGGATCCGTCCGTGGGAAGAAGGATGTTCTGGAACATCAGGTGTCCTCCTCATCATCTTCTTCATTCTCGGGTTTTTCCTCGGCCTTCTTGTCGAAGTCGCCCAGCTTTTTCAGCATGCGGTCGAATTCGTTTTCGTCCAGATCCTCGTCACCCTGCCCGTCATAAACGGCAGCAGCCGACCCGGCTGCTGCACCGAGCAGCGTGAAGGCGCCGACGAGTTTGCCATTCTTGAAGTTGGCCTGCTCCAGGAGCTGGCCCTTCCGGTCATAGGCGGCATACGGCCCTTCCCGCCTGTCATTGAGGAAACTTCCCTTTTCCCTGACCTGTCCGTTTTTGTAGTAGGAGATATACTCCCCTTCGTACTTCCCGTCCCGGAAGTTTTCCTTCTCTTTGAGCTGGCCGTTTCGATAATAGAGCAGATACTCGCCGTCGAGCTTGCCATCCTTGTTGTAGATCTCCTGCTCCCTCAACTGGCCCGTCTCGTAGTAGGTCCGGTACTCGCCGATCAGCCGGTCCTTCTCGTAGGTGCATGCTTCACGGACCTTCCCGTCGCTGTAATAGGAAACCGCCTCCCCGTGCCGTTGCCCCTCCTGATACGACATCCTCACGAGGAGCTGCCCGTTCTCGTAGTAGGATTCGTATATTCCGTGGAGCTTCCCCTTCAGGTAGTTGCGCTTCTCCCGGATAAAACCCTTTCGATAATGGGATACATGCTCCCCATCCTTTCTATCCGGGGCAAAGAGGTCCCACTTCATACGAAAAGTCCTGTGTTTTTGATATGACGGCCGGAATCAGCCACTTCACTGAATGGATTTTCTTTGAGGCTGGTCGAGAAAATGCCCGGATGCAAGCGCCCGACATCCCGAGGAGCAACTGGACGCTCCTGAAGACGATTGTGCCTCCTTGCAGGATTCGCCCCCCGGCCACAGCCTCCTTCTACAGCCCCAATTCCTTTCGAATCTTGTCGACAGGGAAAAAGATTGCATCCGGGCTCTTGAGCCCCCTGCGCATGGCATGTTCGTTCTGGTTCTCGAACTCCTTCAAAAGGTCGATCAGGCGTCTCTTGCCATCGGGGGTTTTGACGGCCTCCCGCGGGGTGATGTTACCGATGGACGGGATTTTTTCGTCTATCCAGTTATCAAACTGGCGCGATACCGTTTCCCGGCCGACCACACCGCCTGCCGAAGGCTCGGTGCTTCCACCCAAAGCAGCCGCTTCAGTCCTTTTCTCGACACTCTTGTGGATCGTCGTCCGGTAGACAATGACCGCACCAAACATCTTTTCGAGAATCGCACGCAGGGTTTCGGCTCGTTTTGCCGACGAGCACTGGGCCACGAGGGAATCCCGCTTGAGGAAGAGGATGCCCGGGGCATTTTTCAGGGACCCCTTCGTCCCTTCCTTGTGGAGCCAGTAGAAGCGAAGCACCTTCGCAGGTGGCGCTCCGGGCTTTCGCTGTTCCAGCGAGGTGAAGACGGGGGACTTTTCGATGGTCTTCAGAAATGTGTCGTAATCCGCAACCCGGTAGAGGATGCTGGTCAGGGAGAATTTGTCCGCATCGGGATCGGCAGGCTCGGGCCGGTCGACAGCCCGGACCGCGTTCTCGACGAGGGCGCAGATCTCAGCCGAGGCCCGCTTCAGATAATCGCGGAAATTCCGGTAGTTTTCACGCTCCTCGTGATAGATATCGAGCAGGTTCTGCTCGATGAAACGCCTGAGCTTCTGGGGGATGACGATGAGCGGCATGCCGCCCAGGATGTGATAACCCCGGATCTCTATGAGACCGCCGTAGAACAGATCCCACTTGCAGAGAGTCTTTGCGGCATTGCTGTCGGAGACAACACAGACCCGGTCACCGAAGATGTCGCGAATCTCGACCCCTTTTCCCGGGTCGACCTTCTGGACCTCGTAGACGCTCAGCACAGCGCGAGCATAACTCTGAAGGATCTCGCGCTCCAGTGCGGAGAGCTGATTCTTCCTTCGCTCAAGGTAGAGTTCCGGAAAGGTCTTGTCGTACTCATCGGTAACAAAATGCAGGGAATACCACGTGAGGAACCGGGAGAACTCCTCTTCACTCTGGAAATTGTCGTAGAGATCGTCTTCGTCTTCGCCGTAGACACCACGCCCTTCAAAGTACTCGTAGAGGGCGAGTTCGTATTCCTCGTAAAAGCGATCGGAATTGGAAAAACGGGTAAGCCGGTAATGGAGATCGGATATAATTTTTCTGCAGCGGGCGAGATCGAAATCGATGATATGGGCCGTCCGGCTTTCGGAAGAACTGCCCTTCCCGGCGGAATGATCCCCGCGATCAACCGTTGACATTATTGATGACCTCCTGTCCTCGCAGAATATAAAGCCTTTATGTTACAGGCTGTTGAAAAAAGCTGCCCCAGTCTCTCGTCGCTCAGCTCACGTTGCAACGTACGCCTCGATCCCCAGGATTTCGGGCACCTTGCACCCAGGCATTTTTTCAAGCCCACTCTAATATAAGGCCTTACATCCCGATATGACAGACCCCCTTTCGTTGTTTCACATCATGGATGGCTGCAGGTTATCCCATTTCAAGGGGCCTGTCGAGAAAAAAAATGTAGGACATATCATTAATAATGACAGCTAGTTATGCAGAAAAGAGGGGTTGATTTCAGACGAACCCGAACCATGGGCGCAGCAGCCGGAAAATCAGGAGATCAGGGCAGCCTTGTTCCCCGTAACCAGATGATTTCTAGCGGTATTTTCTTTCAGAAAAACCGTTGCGAGAGTGCCGTGTTGGTCACGGAAAACAGAAGAACTG
>DASRZY010000107.1:0-10370 GCA_035685905.1 Syntrophales bacterium | reverse complement strand
GGCAAGGCCGGTCTTTTCGGGGGCGCCGGCGTCGGGAAAACGGTGCTCCTGACCGAGATGATCCACAACATGGTCGGCCGGCACTCGGGAATCAGCATCTTCACCGGTGTGGGCGAGCGCTGCCGCGAGGGCGAGGAGCTCTACCGGGAGATGAGGGAGGCCGGCGTCCTGGGCAACACGGTCATGGTCTTCGGACAAATGAATGAACCCCCCGGGGCCCGTTTCCGCGTCGGGCACACGGGACTCACCATGGCGGAGTATTTCCGCGATGAGCAGCGGCAGGACGTGATGCTCCTCATGGACAACATCTTCCGCTTCATCCAGGCAGGCCAGGAGGTGTCCGGCCTGATGGGGCTTCTGCCCTCGCGGCTGGGCTACCAGCCCACGCTGGCCTCGGACCTGGCCGAGCTGGAAGAGCGGATCTGCAACACAACGACGGGAGCGATCACGTCGATCCAGGCCGTGTACGTCCCTGCCGATGATTTCACCGACCCCTCGGCCTCCCACACCTTCAGCCATCTCACCGCCTCCATCGTGCTCTCCCGCAAGAGGGCCAGCGAAGGGTTCTACCCGGCCATCGACCTCCTGCAGTCGAACTCCAAGATGCTCATGCCCAACATCGCCGGCGAGCGGCACTACCGTATCGCACAGGACATCCGGAGAAACCTGACGATCTACGAAGAGCTCAAGGACATCATCGCCATGCTGGGCATCAACGAGCTTTCCCGGGAGGATCAGCGAACCGTGTTCCGGGCCCGAAGGCTGGAGCGGTTCTTCACGCAGCCCTTCTACGTGACGGAGCAGTTCATCGGAAAAGAGGGGAAGATGGTTGCCGTCGGGGATGCCCTGGACGGCTGCGAGAGGATCCTCAACGACGAGTTTGCCGAGTACCCGGAAAGCGCCCTGTACATGATCGGGACAATCGACGAGGCCGTGAAGGAAGCAGCCGAGGAGAAGAAAAATGAATCTTAAGATCCTACTCCCGGCAGAAGTGATTGTTTCGGAAAAGGTGGCAAAGGTCGTGGCCGAGGCCGCCAACGGCTTCTTCTGCCTTCTTCCCCACCACGTCGACTACACGGCCGCGCTGGTCCCGGGTGTTTTCCTTTACGAGACGGAAGGCGAGGAGAAGTACCTGGCCGTCGACGTCGGAACTCTCGTCAAGAAGGGCGACGAGATCCTGGTGTCCGTGAGAAATGCCGTGAAGGGAGCGGAGCTCGGAGAGCTCAAGATGGAAGTCGTGAAGCAATTCCAGGAACTGGATGAACGCGAAAAGAAGGCCCGCTCCGCTGCCGCGAAGCTGGAAGTCGATCTGCTGCGCCGCTTCATTGAATTGAGGGAAACATGAGTGACGATGAACTGACCCCGAGGGAGCGACGGCAAAAACAGGCCGAAGCCTTCACGAAGGATATCAGCTCGAAGGAGGCCCGCAGGCTGAAGGGCAAAACGGCGAAGGACCACACCATCTGGTTCGGCCTCGGCATGTTCGGCGTGGTGGGCTGGTCCATCGCCATCCCCACCCTCATCGGCGTGGCGGCAGGCCTCTGGATCGACAAGACGTTCCCGAGCCGCTATTCCTGGACCCTGATGTTTCTCATTGCCGGAATCGCTGTGGGCTGCATGAACGCCTGGTACTGGGTGAAGAAGGCACGGGATCAGATCATGGAAGAATAACGGGATGGATTCCGCGTCTGAACGTTTGACGGGACTATGGAAGGCATCGACATGACCGACACCGTGCATCTCATCGCATCCCTTGCCGCAGGCGCAATCCTCGGGACTGTCTATTTCCGGGGACTCTGGCAAACGGTCCTTCGACTGCCCGACTTCAGGCGCCCCGTCTGGTCCATGTCCTGGAGCTTCGCGGTGCGAGTCGGGATCGTGATGTCCGGCTTCTACTTCATCATGCAGGGCCATCTCGACCGCCTTGCGATCGCCATGGCCGGTTTCATCCTCGCGCGGCAGATCCTGGTGCACCGCCTGGGGAGATTTACAGACCCGGCCTGAAAGGGAGACCATCATGGAAGTCATCCGCATTGATCAGATCAGCCCGGACATGGTGATCCTGCTGCAGTGGGGATACATCACCATCAATGCCACCCTGGTCTACACGTGGCTCATCATGGGAATACTCGTCGTCGGGTCGATGCTGATTACCCGTAACCTGTCAACGGACATTACCGTGTCCCGCTGGCAGAACCTGCTGGAGGTCGTCGTCAGCGGCATCCGCTCCGAGGTCCGGGATATCGCCCACGAGGATGTGGACCGGTACTTTCCGCTGATCGGAACGTTTTTCCTGTTCATCCTGCTGTGCAATCTGCTGACCTTCATCCCGGGGTACGTGGCGCCGACGTCCTCCCTGACCACGACGGCGGCCCTGGCCGTTGTCGTTTTTTTCGCCGTTCCGTATTACGGCATTTCGAAGCAGGGCCTGGGAGAGTATGTGAAGGAATACTTCCGGCCCATCTTCATCTTCTTCCCCTTCCACGTCATGGGGGAGTTCTCCAGGACGCTGGCCCTGGCCGTCCGGCTCTTCGGCAACATCATGAGCCACGAGAAGATCATCGGCATCCTGCTCGTCGTCACACCCCTGTTCTTCCCCGTGGTCATGCAAGCCCTGGGGCTCCTGATCGGGCTGATCCAGGCGTACATATTCGCCATCCTGGCCATGGTCTACATTGCCTCCGCCACGCAGGCGCACGAGGCAGCGGAACACAAGGTTGCGGAAAAGAAGGCCTGACGGCGCGGCAATCAATCATCAAGAAAGAAAGGGAGGATCTCTATGGACAGCATGAGCATCGTTGCAATGGCATCGATCATTGCCGCGGGATTTTGCATGGGCATTGGCGCACTGGGACCGGGTTTGGGGCAGGGCAGGGCCGTTCAGGGGGCGCTGCATTCGATCGCCCAGCAGCCCGACGAACGAAACTCGCTGACACGCACGCTCTTCGTCGGCCTGGCCATGATCGAATCCATCGCCATCTACTGCTTCGTCATCTCCATGATCCTGGTCTTTGCCAACCCGTTCTGGGGGTTTGTCATCAGAAAAGCAGGAGGCTAACCCATGCATCTAGACTGGTTTGTCTTTTTCTGCCAGATCGTGAATCTCCTCATCCTGGTCTACCTCCTGAAGCGGTTTCTCTACGGTCGAATCATCAAGGCCATGGACACCCGGGAGGCCAAGATCGCGGCGATCTTTGCCGATGCCGAAAAATCAAGGGAGGAAGCCCGCCTGGCTGCTGAGCAGCACGATCAGCGGCTCCGGGAGCTGGAAGACCGCTACCAGGGGATGCTCAACAAGGCCCGGGAGGATGCGGAAGCCCACCGGCAGGAACTGATGGAGAAAGCACGCGGGGAAGTGGACCTGACACAGAGCCGCTGGCTGGAAACGCTGCGTTCCGAGCGGGAGACCTTTCTCCATGAGCTGCGACGGCTGGCGGGCTCGCAGATCTACTCCATCACTCGCCGCGTGCTGAAGGATCTCGCAGACCTGGACCTGGACGAACGGATCGTTGAGATTCTCTCGGAGAGGATCCAGGCCATGGACGAAGAGGAATGCCGCAAGTTCAAGGAGGCGATCTCCACGGAGGGGAAAATCACCGTCCAGTGCGCCTTCGACATCCCCCCGGAGGCCCGGAAGAAGCTTGATGAGGTGATCCGGCGATGCATCAAGGGCGCGATCGACGTCGAGTACGAGAAATCTGCGGACATGATGTCCGGCTACGAACTCAGGACCGACGGCCACAAGATCGCCTGGAGCATGAAGGATTACCTGGATACGCTGGAGGAGAAGTTCTACTTCGCCCTCTACGAAGAGACTCAGGAGAGGAAATGACAACAACAGGAGAGCGAAACATGGACAGCGTTGCCACGGAAAAGCAAGAGCTGAAATCGTTCCTCGAAGACACCTTCAAAACGATGGACAACGTCCTGTCGGACAAGGACGTTGAACTCAAGCAGCGCGAGGTGGGGGTCGTTCATTACGTCGGCCACGGGATCGTCCGCGTCAGCGGCCTGCCCAACATCAAGGCGGAAGAGCTGGTCATGTTTCCGAAAAACCTGCAGGGCCTCGTCTTCAATATCGATGCGGATGACATCGGAGTCATCCTGCTGGGGCCGAGCGAGCACCTCACGGCCGGCTCCGAGGTCAGGAGGACCGAACGGGTCCTCGACACGCCTGTCGGGGAGGCCCTCATCGGGCGGGTCGTCGACGCCCTGGGGCGCCCGCTGGACAACCAGGGTGAAATCCGTGCGGTCAGGCGCCTGCCCGTCGAACGGGAAGCCCCCGCCGTCATGGCCCGCGACCCCGTGACGGTCCCCCTGCAGACGGGGATCAAGGTGATCGACGCGCTGATCCCCATCGGCCGCGGACAGCGGGAGCTCATCGTCGGTGACCGGCAGACCGGCAAGACGGCCATCGCCCTGGACACCATCATCAACCAGTCGGACAAGGACGTCCTCTGCATCTACTGCACCGTGGGCAAGAAAACATCCGACGTGGCCAAGGTCATCGCGGACCTGAAGGCCTACAATGCCATGAGCTACACCCTTGTCGTCGTGGCCACGGGCGAGGACCCCCCGGGCCTGCAGTTCATTGCGCCCTATGCGGCAACTACGATGGGCGAGTATTTCATGTCGAAGGGCCGCGACGTCCTGATCGTCTACGACGACCTGACCTACCACGCCAGGGCCTACCGGGAGCTGTCGCTTCTGCTGCGCCGCCCGCCGGGACGCGAGGCGTTCCCCGGGGATATCTTCTACATCCACTCGAGGTTACTGGAGCGCTCGACCCACCTGCGAAAAGAACACGGAGGGGGGTCGTTGACGGCCCTGCCCGTTGTCGAGACGGAGGCGCAGGACATCTCGTCCTACATCCCCACGAACCTCATTTCCATCACCGACGGGCAGATCTATCTTTCGCCGCGGCTCTTCCAGAAGGGGATCCTGCCCGCCGTGGACGTGGGCAAGTCCGTCTCCCGCGTCGGCGGCAAGGCGCAGCTGCCGGCCTACCGTGCCGTTGCAGGCGACCTTCGCATCTCCTACTCGCAGTTCGAGGAACTGGAGACGTTCTCGCGTTTCGGGACCCGTCTCGATGAAGCCACCCGGCGCGTACTGGAAAGGGGGTGGAGGGTGCGAGAGATCCTGAAGCAGCCCCAGTACAAGCCCATCCGGGTGTCCGAGCAGATCGCCGCGCTGCTTGCCATCACGGCCGGAAAGCTCGACGAGGTCCCGACGGAGAGGATCACGGAAGCCGAGGCCGCACTCCGCAAATCACTGACGGAGCACTACAGCGACCTGTGCAGCCGCATCGAATCCGGAGAGAAGCTCAGCATGCCCGACAGGGATGCCATGGTGCATGTTGCCGCCGAGAGCGCCAAGCCCATGCAGGAGGAGAAGAAACGTGCAGACCAGTGAAGCCCTGAAGAGACGAATCCAGAGCGCCCAGGATCTGCTGGGCGTCGTGAAGACCATGAAGGCGCTCGCGGCGGTCAGCATCCGCCAGTACCAGAAGGCCGTGGAGTCCCTGGGCGATTACAACCGGACCGTGGAGATGGGTCTCCAGATTGCCCTGAGGGAGCGAAGAGGCGGCGGGGCTGCTTCCGAACCGGCAAGGGTGAACCGCATCGGCGCCATCGTCTTCGGAAGCGACCAGGGACTCTGCGGTCAGCTCAACAACATCATCGCCGCTCACGCATCCGATGAAATGGATCGCATCGGGGTCAAAAAAGAGAACCGCATCGTCATTGCCGTGGGCATGCGGGCCGCCGACATCCTGGAGGACACGGGCCAGAAAGTCCTGGAGGTGCTGACCACCCCGGGTTCGACCGCCGGCATCACGCCCATGGTGCAGGATATCACGGTCCTGCTGGAACACTGGCGTTTCAAGCGGCAGATCGAGCACATGTACCTGTTCTTCAATCACTACGTCTCCGGCGCCACCTACCGGCCGACGACCGTGAGGTTGTTTCCCGTGGACAAGAAGTGGCTCAAGGACCTCGAAATGAAGAAGTGGCCGTCGAAGACCCTGCCCCTGTTCACCATGGACTGGGAGGCCCTGTTCCGCTCCCTGATCCGGGAATACCTCTTCGTCTCTCTCTACCGGGCTTTTGCCGAGTCTCTGGCCAGCGAGAATGCGAGCAGGCTGGCCGCCATGCAGAGCGCGGAGAAGAACATCGAGGAGCGGTTGGAAGAGCTTCACCTGCAGTATCACCGTCAGCGCCAGATGACGATTACGGAAGAGCTTCTCGATATTGTCGCCGGCTTCGAGGCGCTCGGAGGGACGAAAGAAGCGGCTGCGCGGGCATAGAATAGAGAATCGATCATCATCACCATCGAAGGGGGTGCATACCATGACTACCAGCGTAACAGCCTGTTTCCTCTGCGCCTGGCGTGAGAAGTGTCAGAAGCGTTTCAGCATAGGTACGGACTTCGCCCTCAACGTGAATTGCCCCGATTTCACCCGGGACGTCACCATCAGGGAGAGCGAACTGGATGACCACAAAGTGAAATTCCACCTGGAAAAATGGCGGCAGGCCGCAAGCAAGCCGTCACCCTACATCATCACGATCTCCAGGGAGACCGGCGCCGGCGGCAGCGAAGTTGCCAGGCGTCTCGCCGACGAGCTGAAAATGGATCTCATCGGCGGCCAGATCATCGAGCGTGTGGCCAAGAATGCCAGGATGAGCACGAAAGTCGTGGAGACGCTCGACGAAAAGGCCGTCAGCCGGGTGGACAGCATGATCAACTCGCTTTTCGTCTCCCGGCACCTGTCGCCTGACAGCTATCTGCGACACCTCACGTGGGTCCTCGGGACGATCGGCGAGCACGGCAATGCAATCGTTGTGGGACGGGGAGCCAATTTCGTCCTGCCGAAGGAGATAACCTTCCGCATCCGGTTCGTTGCCCCGAAAGAGTACCGGGTTCAGCATTTCATGAAGTCCCGTGGGATGACAAAGGAGGAGGCGACGAAATACGTCGACAAAAGGGATGCAGACAGGATGGGCTACGTCAGGAATTATTTCAAGGCCGACGCGTCGGACCCCTCGCATTACGACCTGGTCATCAACACCGAGATGACCGGCATCGAAGGAGCGGCGAAGATCGCAGTGAACGCTTTCCACGACTGGGTGAAGAAATCGGAACAGGCCGCTCCGACCAGGAAGAGTGCCAGGGCGAAGTGAGATCCCGGCAAGAAGAGGATCGCTCGTGATGACGCTTCCTCGTCCGGGACAGCATGCGATGGTTGGTGCGCGTTGCGGAAGTGTGCGATGAGAGAAAAGGAAGACGCCCTCTGTCAGAAGTGCGGGCGGGAAAAAGTATTTACGACATGCCTCGGCTGCGGGATGCCCGTCTGCGAAAAATGTGTCCGCTTCGAGCTCATCGGCTCGGGTTGCGGATGCGTGTGGCCGGCCTATTACTGCTACACCTGCGCCTTCGACCCTGCCATCAATCCCAATGCCGCATTCCGGGAGCCGGAAAGCAGTCCGTTAACCCGATGATGTTTTCATTTTGTCATGCAAGCCCCGCCCGTCGAAGAAGGGGAAGGGGGCTGACCAGCATCCTGCCCAGCTTCATCGTGCCCGCCGAGAACCCGCAGGCAAGTCCCATGAGCTGCGTGAAATAGATGACGGGAAGGCCATAGCGAACGCCGCGAGCCTCTTCGATGGCCTGTTGCCGGGTATCCAGGTTCACCTGGCACATGGGGCAGGCCACCACGATCGCATCGGCGCCTGACTGTCGGGCGGCCTCCAGCACCTGTCCCCCCAAGTCGACGACGATTCCCGTTTCCGATGCGGCAAAACCGCCCCCGCAGCACTCGGCCTTGTGAGACCATTGGACCGTTTCCGCACCCATCGCCTGGAGAATACGATCCATGGAGGTGGGCTGTTCGGGGTCGTCGAAGCCGGTGACAGCCCGCGGCCGGGTGAGCAGGCAGCCGTAGTAGGCGGCAAGCCGCAGTCCCTCTAGCGGTCTTGTGACAGCGGCAGCAAGGCTCTCGAGCCCCACCGTTTCCACCATCAACTGCAGCAGGTGAGTCACCTCGGGCAGTTTCGCCAGCGGCGCCCCGATCCGCTTTTCCATGCTTTCCCGCGCGCCTTTCGATTTTTCCAGTTCGTGTGCACATCCCTTGAGGCGGCTGAAACAGCCCGAACAGGGGGCGGTGACGCGATCCAGGCCCATGCGGCTGACGATGGACAGGTTCCGGGCGTTCAGGCCCAGCGCAAACTCTCGATCCAGACTGTGGGCGGCCGTGGCGCCGCAGCAGTTCCAGTCCTGCACCTCGACGAGACGGATTCCCAGCCGCCGGCAGACCAGGGCAGCCGAGCGCCCGTACTCGCGGGCGATTCCATGCAGAGAGCATCCGGGGAAATAGGCGATATCCATTGCCGTCAGGCCTTCTTTCCGTCTGCTGTGTGATCGTAGAGCCGACGCACCTCTTTCACCTTCTTGACAGCCGCAGAGATCGGATTCAGTTTGCCTTTGAGAAACATCCTGATGCCGAGCCCCGCATCTTTGCCGTACCGGCCCGTCGCCGCCGCGAACCGAAGCATGAGGCCGATTTCAGAGATGCGCCCGGTCTTCCGTATCTGCCCGAGCATAAGCTCGTGGAAGAGCCCTACGGCGGGCCGGCTGGCTGGTATTCCCTTCCGGCGGGCCTTTTCACGGAGGTGATCCAGGATCCGCGGGATGTCGATGCCGGAGGGACAGCGATCGAGGCATATCTGGCAGGAAAGGCAGATCCAGAGGGCATCCATTTTCAGCAGGGTCTCTTCCGCCCCGAGTTTTACGAGCTGGACGATTTTGCGAGGCGTGTAATCGAATACGTGTGCGTTGGAGCAGCCGCCGGAGCACTTCCCGCACTCGAGGCAGGTGTCGACATCGATGCTGAAGAGTTCTTTCAGCTCTCGTTTCAGCGGGCTGTCGATCCGTTCGAGACGAATCGGCGTGTGATAATCGGGATCCATCAGCCAACCTTATCCGTTTTCGTTGAACAGGGCGATCACGCCTGCGGCGGCGGCAGCCCCCTGGCTGAGCGCCCCGGCTGTTTCGACGGCAAAACCGCAACCGCCGGCGAAGAAGACCCGGTCGGCGCATCTTGCAGGCTCGTGAAGCTCGTTCTCGATGAATCCGTGCTCGTCGGTGCGGGCGCAGAACATCCCGGCGAGCATGCGGGTATCGGGGCGCGGGACGATGGCCGAGGCCAGGACCACCACGTCGACGGCCGCCTCGACGGGTATCCCCATGAGGGTGTCCTCGGCCCGCACGAGCAGCCTGCCGTCCTCGGGCAGGACCTTGGCCGGCCGCCCCCGGACATAGCGCACGTGCTTTTCCTCGATGACCTGCCTGACGAATTCCTCGTATTCTTTCCCGGCGGCACGGTAGTCCATGTAGAAGACATAGACCTGTGCCTCCGGGAATTGATCCTTCACAAGTCCTGCCTGCTTGGCCGTATACATGCAGCAGATCTTCGAGCAGTAGGGTTTGCCCTTGGAGCGGTCCCTGGAGCCGACACACTGGATCAGGGCAACGCCGCGGGGCTTTTCTTCCTGCCCATGATCCCATTGCCTCAAACGACTTTCGAACTCGAGCGAGGTCACGACACCGGGGTAGATCCCGTAGCCATATTCACCGTAAATAGAGACGTCCATCAACTCAAAACCTGTGGCCAGGACGACGGCATCCGCATCCATGAGCTCTTCACCTTCGCCTCGCAGGCTTTTCAGCCGAACCCGGAAACCCGCGTCCAGGCGAGTGCCCGCCGTGATCACGGTCTGTGTCCGGATCGAGACCCGGGGGGATTTCCTGAGAAGCTCAATCCTGTGATCGATCAGCCCGCGGGGATTCTCCCATTTCGGGAAGCTGCTGTGCAGGTCTCGAAGCGTGCCGCCCAAATCCGGCCCTTTCTCGACAAGGACTGCATTGAACCCCGCCTGCGAGATTCGCAGGGCGGCTTCCATCCCGGCCGGTCCGCCGCCGATGACAAGGGCCGTTTTCGTTCTTTCCTGCATGACGCGAAGTCCTTTCTATAGGCCCAGCTTTTTCAGAATGCCCGCCAGGGGAATCGTGTTGGCCTCGAATCCCAGCTTCTGAGGAGGCACGCCCATGGCAAGGGCGATGAGCTGCGACAGGTCGATCACGGGTATTTTGAAATCTGCGCCGTAGCGTTTGCCAAGATTGGGCTGTTCGCGATCGAGGGCCACGTTGCATCCCGGGCATACCGTCGTGATCAATTCAACCCCCGCCTCGCGGGCGCTGGTCAGTTTCTTGAAGAGGTGGGGCTGCACGGTGTCTTCCTTGTGGGTGAAGCCCCTGCCCACCGAGTAGCCGCAGCAGAGCTGGCGCTCCTTGTAGAACACCGGCTTTCCGCCCAG
>DASRZY010000106.1:0-5153 GCA_035685905.1 Syntrophales bacterium | reverse complement strand
TTGATAAATTTTGTAATTTCGTGAAAAATTCAGTCCTATTGGCTTGAAATGGTTACATGTAAAGTATTTTTACGACATATCCCTTTTAATCCAATTTCGACGGATAAATTCAATATCGGAAATATTTCCCGCGTAAAAAGTTAAATAAATTTTTCTTCGTCATCATTTCTAGTCGTAATCGTCTACTTTCAAGAACTTCATGCCTTGATCTGCGAGTAAAACCATCCAATTGAAAGCCACAAGTAAGCAATGACGGCAGTGACGGGATAATCCTTCACCTCAATATTAACGTGTTTTAAGGACTTATCAGACGTTGACCGATTCACCTGTATGATTATCCCTGCACTTTGTATAGATCGGCGGCTCCTTTTTTACAAACCCGTTGACAGAAATACTTAATTATACCAGCCTCTTACCAATCAATAAAACCATCCGGTACGGTTATTGCGGTTAGATCGGAGGTTCATTTGCTCATCGTCACAATTTTGCTGATCCTCGAGGAAGAGGAATAAGAGTCGCCGGTAATTGATTTCAAATTTTCAACAATTTGCCTGGAAAGGAGGAAATGGGGATGAAGTCACGGTTTGTCGTTTTAACGTTGTTGGTCTTTGTTGCAGCACTTTTCTCGGGTTGCGCCACGACGGGTGATTTGGAAAAGCTGCAGGCCCAGGTCAAGGAAACCGCGATGAAGGCCGACCAGGCCTCGGCGAAGGCCGATATGGCTGCAAAGGATGCTGCGGCAGCCAAGTCAACGGCTGCAGCCAGCCAGGCCGACTGTGCCAAGGCGTCCGAGGCTTGCAATGCGGCGGCAACCAAAGCCGAGCAGGCGGCGGCGCGGGCAGACGCCTCGGCGAAGCTGGCCGCGGACAACGCCAAGAAGACCGAAGCGATGTTCATGAAATCCATGAAAAAGTAGAAATACGGCCGTGGGCGGAGACCCACGAAATCAGAAACGAAAAGGCGGCATCGGATTTTCCGTGACCGCCTTTTTGTTGCCTTCTTCTAATTTGATCGGTTCCGGTTTCACGACGCAATCGATCACTGCTGATCCAAATCGCTCCACTCTTCAATCCGACATCAATCGTGAGCCAGGAATCTCAACCTCACGCTCTGCAGGTGAAACCGTTGTTTTTATGTCAATCCTTGGCCGTGATGCGGTATTTCGAACCCTCGACGCGGATCTCCATACGGCGGGCGTTCCGGATCTCCTCCATGGCCGTGATGTCCGTTTCGAGCAGGGCGGACATTTCCACGTCGCTGCTGATCCGGACCTGGTTTCCCCGGCGCTCGCCCCTGCGCATGAACCAGAGGTAGTTGTAGTAGGTCCAGCCCGTCACAAGGAGAAAGATCACCAGTGTCGTAATGCCGCCGTTGGCGAGAAGCCGCATGAGCTCCTCGTAACCTTTCTCGCCGATGATCTGGTCGAAGATTGTCTGGATGCCGAAGATCCACAGCACCAGCGTGAACATCGGCAGCAGCAGGTAAAGATAGATCCCCCAGCAGACGACCGTGATTGTGTCTTCCACGACCCTGCGAAGCGGTGACTTTACTTCGTCCTGGACGATGACTTCAGAGTGTGGAGACCCCTGTCCGGGCTCTTCCATCTGACGGTTACCTCCTTGCTGCGGAATGTGAAATTGTAGACTCCCTTGATCGCCGCCAGCGACGACAGGATCCAGTACCCCACGGGGTACCAGATCACGAAGAAGTAATACCTGGCGAAGGCCTTGTTCTCGTACCGATAGTCGATGAGGAAGCTCGTCATGAACTCGCACAGGCACGCAAACCCCAGGATGGCTCCGTACCAGCGGGGGTAGAGGGGATTCCAGCCGATGAAGAAATGCTGGTAGATATCCATGACGGGCGGGCAGACCGGCACATCGGCGATACGGCAGAAGCCGTCCATGACGACAAAGAAAAGCCAGAGGAACACCATGGCCATGAAGGTGTGGGCCCACAGGAGACCCATGCAGTACTCCATGTAGACAGGCACGAGCCGGCGATGGCGGTAGTCCTTCCAGATGTCGAGGTGCTTCCTGAGCACCTCCACGCCTCCCTGGGCCCATCGCACCCGCTGGCGCCACAGGCCCTTGAGGGTCTCGGGGACGAGGATCCAGCACAGCGCCCTTGGCTCGTAGCGGATGTCCCAGAATTTGCGCTGGAGCTTCCAGGTGATGTCGATGTCCTCGGTGACGGTGTCGCTGTCGAAGAGGCCGCACTCGATGACGGCGCTCTTGCGGTAGGCCGAAATCACGCCGGAGACGGTGAGGACCTTCCCGAGAATCCTCTGGGTCCTCTTGATGAGCCCGATGATGTTGGAGTACTCGCCGACCTGGATCTTTGCCAGCAGCGAGGTTCGGTTGCGCACCCGGGGGTTGCCCGTGACGGCGCCGACCCGCGGGAAGTTCACGAGGTGAGTCGCCATCCACGGAAGCACGTCCTTGTCGACAAGGCAGTCGGCATCGATCGTGAGGATGAACTCGCCGCGGCTCACCAGGATGGCGGCGTTGAGGGCCTTCGATTTGCCGCTGTTGGGCTCCAGGTGGATGATCCGCAGCCAGCCTGCGTTTTCCGCCACGAGCCGGTCGAGGATCTCCCGCGTGCGGTCGGTGCTGCCGTCGTTGACGACGATGACTTCGTAGTTGGGATAGTTGAGATCCTTCAGGTTGAGGACCGTCTCCTCGATGACCTGCTCCTCGTCATGGCCGGGGACGATGACGGTGAAGAAGGGGTAGTATTCGAGATCGGGACTTCCCTTCCCTTCGCGGCGCAGGCTGAACAAGATGCCCCCGATCATCCACACGATGCTCATGTAGAGAGGGTAGAGGAAAACGAAGAGCCCGATGAATTCAAATATTGACATGTCCTGCTTTTGGCGATGACGGGCGTGATGCCGAATTCCCGCACCGCCGGCTTTCTTCGAATGGGTCGTTTACGGGTTAGTGCTGAACAGCTTCCTGAACAGCCTGTCGAAGACTCCCTCCGGGGTGCTCGCCGGCGGGGTCTCCTTCTGCTTCACTTCATCTCTGGACGAGAGGATCGCGGAGATCTTATCCACGTCCGGTTTGTTCTCGTACGGGTCGTCCGGGTAGTAGGCCACATGCGTCGCGCCAAGGGCGAGCAGGAACGTGAGGTCGTCTTTCATCACCTCGTCGCTCACCCACTTCTGGCTCTTCCAGTCAAAGGCCTGCACCTTGTAGAGGACCTTGCCGGCATTCGCGAGGCCGCCTGACGCCTCGAAGAGCTTCCTGTACCACGTTGGGTGGTCCTTCTTGCCCTCCATCGAAGCGTAGGCCATGATGACGGTGTAGTTGTAGTGCTTGAGGTAATCCCTGAAATCCTGGGCGAACCACGCCGTGGCCTCGGGGTTCGTCACCACCGAGCCGTAGATGTTGCGCGCGATGGCTGCACCGGAGCGGTAGTCCCGGACCGTTTGAACCAGTTCTGCGATGTAGCGGTCAAGGGCCTCCGTCTTGAACGCGATCCATTTTGCGTTGAGGTCCCCGTCCGCCTTGAGCTTCTCCGGGTCCGGTGCAACGCCGTAGAGCTTCCTGAAGGCCTCGACGGCGGCAGGGTGGAAATCCTCCGTCTCGGCCAGGTAGGCGTCGTCCTGGATCAGGATGCCGTCAAAGGACACATAGGCGGCAAGATCCCGGTAGATCTTCCGGGTGGCCTCCAGGCTTCTCGGGTCAAAGGGCGAGAGCCTCCGGTACCAGGACGTTGTCACGACGGCCCTGCCGTCCTTCCACTCCCGGACTTTCAATTCTTCGTTCAGTACCGGATCGGGAAGCTCGTAGGCAAGAGCGGGCATCCACACGAAGACCTTCATCTCTCTCGAGCGGATGCGGTTAACGGCATGGCTCAGGAAATCCATTTCGACAGGGAGAACCGAGTTTGCAAAGTAGAGGGACTTGACATTGCCCGTGGCGCCCACGTCGCAGAAGCCCTGGAGGAACACCGTGTTCACCCCCATCTTCACGAGCCGATCGATGAGAATCCCCAGGTTCTTGTTGCTCTCTTCGAGGGAGTTGCGGTTGACGATCAAATCGAGATCGACCTGCACGCCCCGGATGCGGAAATCCTCCCTCAGGCCGCGGGCCAGAGCAATCTTGAAGGCCGCCAGCCAGTCCAGCCGGGCCTCCATGTAGTAGCGGTTGACCCGGTCGAGCCTGCCGATGCGGGAATACCCGTCATCGAGGGTGAGGAGCATGTCGAAGCCCTGTTTTTTCGCCTCCTCGATTCCGATGGAGTTGTAGGACCCATAAGGCCAGGTGAAGACGGTGGGCCTCTTTCCGGTTTGTGCCGTCAGTGAATCGATGCTTTTCGCAAGGTCATCCCGGATACGGGCCCGGAATTCCTGCTCCGTCTCGTAGCGCTTCCGGTCGGGGAAATAAAGGAACGATGCCAGGGCCGGCTCGACATTGCCTGCGGGGTTTGCCTGCAGGAGATTGTGCTGTCCCCAGCTGTGCGATGCGACCGTGACAAGCCCCGAGTCGGACACCTCGCGGATCTGCCGCCAGGTCATGAACCGCTTTGACTTGTAGGGCGAGATCTCCGGGTGGTCGATCCAGTAGGACACGACGGAAAGGATTGCCGGAATGTTGTAGAGCCTGAGCACAGGGTAGACATAGCTGTAGAAACTCTCGTAGGCATCGTCGAAGGTCAGAAGGACGGCCTTCTCGGGAAGGGCCTTCCCGCCCCGGGCAGCCGCAAGGATATCCTGAGGGTTGACGAAGGTGTAGCCGTTGCTCCGAAGATATTCCAGCTGGTTGATGAAATCGCGCCGCGAGATGTCGTCCCTCTCGACGGCCGTATCGGGGATGTCGTGATAGCAAAGCGTGATGAATGTCTCCGCCCCGTGAGAGGCCGGCGCCATCAGCGCAATCGCCATGGCGACCGCGAGGCTCAAGCGCAACAGCCCCATGCCTGCAGCCTGCAGCCTGTGGCCTGTGGCCTTCCTTTTAAAAATACCAATTGAGCGTAAGGTATGCGCCAAGAACATTCGTGTAATCCCCATCGTAGACTTTCAGATCGTAAGAGATGCCGCCCGTGACGTTGAAGGTCTTCGAGTGGATGTAGCTCTGCTCGAAGGTGATCCCCGCCACGGGATAGGTGCTGTAGTTGTATTCGCCGCTCACGCCGCCACGCACGTA
>DASRZY010000105.1:0-12373 GCA_035685905.1 Syntrophales bacterium | reverse complement strand
CTTCTCAATCTGCCGCTGAAGCCCGCCGAGCTCGGCCTGAAATGGGCCCTGTCATCGGCGGAACTGGCGAAGGCCTCACAGACCTATCTCAACGGGGTCTACAGCTACTATTTCGACTTCATGGCCCCCTACTGGGTGGCGCTCAACTCCTTCCAGCGGACCGAGAATGAGAAGCTCGTGAAGCACCAGCCGCAGGAAACGGCGCGGGACTATCTCGAGCTTCTCCATTTCAACATGGAGATCGCCAGGAAGGGCATGCTCAGCACCATGCGGACGATGAACGAGTTTCACGCCCACGAGATGCAGAGACGCTACACGGCCTGGCTCAACACTCTGTTCGACCGTGAGGGAGAGGACATCGCCCAGCATGCGGAGCGCCTCTCCCATCTCGTGAAACTTCTCACGGTGGAATACCCGAAGGCCATCCGCGATATCGAGCCTCACTTCGGTTTCCACTTCGACGATGGCGGCTATATCAAGGCGGCCGAGACGGACCGGTTCACACTCTACCAGGTACTGCCCTGGAAGAAATGCACCGAAGTCCGCCCCAACGGAAAGCCCGTGCTGATCATTCCGCCTTACGTGCTGGGGGCATCGATCCTCGGGTTCCTGCCCGGCGAGAACAAGAGCTACACGCACTGCTTCGCCAACCAGGGCATTCCCACGTACATTCGCATCATGAAGGACATCCACTCAAACCCGGCCGTGCAGACCATGACCGGGGAAGATGATTGCCTCGACATGAAAACCTTCTGCGAAGTGATCCGCGAGCGTCACGGCAAGCCGGTCACCCTCAACGGCTTCTGCCAGGGCGGGTTCGTCGCAGCCCTCAACCTCATGTCCGGGGAGCTCGACGGCCTGGTGGACGCATTCATCACCTGCGTTGCCCCCATGGACGGCACGCGCAGCAAGGCCCTCGTGGAGTACCTCGAGCACATCCCGCAGCGCTTTCGCGATCTGGGCTATGCCGCCAAGACGCTCCCGAACGGCAACCGGATCGTCGACGGCAAGGTCATGAGCTGGGTCTACAAGCTCAAAAGCATGGAGCGTGAAGCTCCCATCTTCACCTACTACCGCGACCTCACGATGTTCAATCGCCCTGATCTCGAAAATATCAAGATCACTCCCACGGCCGCCGCCCTGAACTACTGGCTTATCTACGAACGAAACGATCTGCCGATTGGGATCACCCAGTTGAGCTTCGATTCCTTCACAAAGCCCGTTGCAAGCGACGGCACGCTTCCGATCCAGCTCTTCGGAAGGCCTCTCAACTTCAAGCGCATCCGGGAGAAGGGCATCAAGTGGCTCCTCTGCTACGCCGAAGAGGACGACCTCGTCGACCGGGATGCGGCGCTCGCGCCTGCGGACTTCGTCGACGTCGAGGTGACCGTGTTCCCCAAGGGGCACGGCGCCATTGCCACGTCGTGGTCCCTGCCGACCTCTGAATGCGCCCTGCACCGGAGCTTCAGAGAAGGCTACCGGGGCCCCGTCCGTTATCAGCTCGACCTGGACGGTATTGCCGAAGGCTTCACCTGAGACGGGAAAAACAAACGCCGGGCGTGACCCGGGCATAATTCCTGCACTCCAACTCCCGAAAATACAAGGAGGATTGCCCCGTGGACAGAAAATTTCTCGAATTCTGGGGAAACTTTCTGCTCAATGCTGCCAAGGGACAGGAGCAGGTCGAAAACATGAACCGCCTGGTCCAGGATGGATTCAAGTCATTCGAACAGCAGTTGAGCCTTTTCCAGAAGCTGTACGGCCTCGACAAAAAACCCGAACCATCGACTCCCTATGCAGAGATGTGGGCCAAGGCCGCCTCGGATTTCACAACGTCCTACCACGAATTCCTCGGGTTGATGGGAGTGGTGCCTCGGGAAGACTACGAAGCCCTTGCCAGGGAACACGAGGCTCTGAAGAAAAAATTCGCCGCCCTCGAGGAAAAACATCGCCGCGGCAGGGCAAAGCCCGGCGTGAGCGAGATGGATGCCTCCGAGGTCGTCAAGGGGTTCGAGGGGCTCATGAACAGACAGGCGGAACAATTTCAAGCCCTGATAGCATCCTACGGCACGATGTACGAAGCACAGACGCCGGGCACGCAGTCAACAGAAACCAAACCCCCAGAAGCGTCGATTAAGCGAGGTAAGTCATGAGCGAAAAGGAAAAGACATCGAACAGCGCACAGCATGTCGTGTTCGAAGACTGGGTCAAAGCCCAAACCGGCGCCTGGGAAGATTCCTTGAAGCGGACGGCCCAGGTCTGGCAGGCCCCCTTCGGGACGGCCTCCCCGATTCCGGGGGAACCGGGAAAGCAGCCGAGCCCCGATGAGATCGGCAAGGGCCTCTTCGAATTTTTCCAGACGCTTTCCTCGATCGCGGGCACGCCGAAGCCCAAGGACTTCGAGTCCGCACGATCCGTCCCGGACATGATGCTCAAGGTGCTTCAACCGTTCTGGGGATACTCCATCAAGCTTCAGCAGCAGTGGGCGGAGATGACGGGAGCCACCGCCACCGGCGAGCCCGAAAACATGGCCGAGCTCATCAAGCAGATGACGAAATCCTTTTACGATACCCAGGGGGAGGATTTCCGCAAGTTCCTGAACGTCCCCCAGCTGGGTCTGAATCGCTACTACCAGGAACGCCAAAACAAGGCGATTGAGAAGGCGACGGAGTTCCAGTCGGCCCTGACGGAGTTTCTCCAGCTTCTCATGATCCCCATGGAGAAGTCCTACTACGGCGTCCAGGAGGAGATCGCCAAGATGGAAAAGGAGGGCAAGGCCGCCATCAAGGATTCCAAGGCCCTCTACCAGCTCTGGATCAAGAAGCTCGAGGACCACTACATGGCGCTCCTTCGGTCCGACGACTACATGAACACCCTCAGGGAAACGCTCAACAAACTGCACGATTTCCGCGCGGCACGGGCGGAGTTCTTCATGGACCAGCTGCAGAACCTGCCCATCCCCACCAACAGGGACATGGACGAACTGTACAAAGACCTGCACATCCTGAAAAAGAGGGTCAAAGAACTCGAGAGGAAGGTGAAGCGCAATGGAAAGTGAGAAAAAACGCCCTCTCTCCGAAATGATGGCGCCCTATGCCTTGGCGGGCGAGCTGATCATGGCCCGGGTGGCCGGCGACACGGCAAAGTTCTACGATCACATCCGTAAGGCCAAGGATGTTCTCATGAGCCCCCTGGAGACGGACATTGCCGTCACCCCCTACGACGTGGTCTGGGAGGAGGACCGCGTCAAGCTGAAGCACTACAGGCCCAGGACGGAACCCTCGCTCAAGACGCCGCTTTTTATCGTCTACGCCCAGGTCAACCGGGAGACCATGCTCGACCTGCAGCCCGGCCGCAGCGTCGTGGAGACCTTCCTCAACGCCGGCCTCGACATCTACATGCTCGACTGGTGGTACCCGACCCGCAAGGACCGGTACCTCAACCTCGATGATCACGTCAACGGTTACATCGACGGTGCCGTTGATTTCATCCTGGAAAAGCACGGGATCGATCAGCTCAACATCATGGCGATCTGCCAGGGCGGCACGATGTGCGTCATGTACGCGGCCCTGCACCCGGAAAAGGTCAAGAACCTGGTCACGACGGTCACACCGACGAACTTCGACCACGACGCGGGATTGCTCAATGTGTGGGCGCGCTCCCTCGACCCGGACAAGCTGGTCGCCTCCTACGGGAACATCCCCGGCGACATCCTGAACCTGGGGTTTCTGCTTCTCAACCCGGCACGGCTCATGATCGACAAGTACGTGGGGTTCCTGGAGAACATCGACAACAAGGACTTCGTGGAGAACTTCGTCCGCATGGAGCGCTGGATCTTCGACAGCCCCGATCTTCCGGGAGAAGCCTTCCGGGAGTTCATCCAGTGGCTGTTCCGGGAGAACCGGCTCATCAAGAACGAACTGGTCCTGGGCGGCAAAAAGGTGGACCTGAAAAATATCACCATGCCGGTGCTCAACATCTACGGCAAGTACGACCACCTGGTACCGCCCGCGGCCTGCGATCAGCTGACGAGCAAGATCGGAAGCACCGACAAGGAGGACCTCTGCCTCGACACGGGCCACATCGGCATCTACGTGAGCTCCAAGACACAGAGGGAATTCGGGCCGAAGATCATCCGCTGGCTCACGGAGCGCGACGAGTCGCCCGAGCCTGTAAACGCTGCAACGAAGAAAACTGCCTCGAAAAAGAAAAAGGCCGGTGAAGCGGCCGCGACGGAATAACCGGGGAAAGGAAGGGAGAGATATGAGCGAGCGAAACGACTACATCAAGGCGATCAGCAAGGTCGGCCGCGCCCTGGGCACGACGATCGAGCGGGACAAGCTTTTGCAGATGATTGTAAAGGCCGCCGTCGACACGATGAAGGGCAAGGCGGCCTGCCTGTTCCTGGCCACCGATGAAAAGAAGGACGAATACGTGGCCGTGGCCCAGACGGGGCTGTCCAAAAGCTACATCCACGCCGCGCCCACCCGCATGGCGCCGACGATGAAACTGCTCAAGAAGGACGGGTTCATCCATTACCGGGAAGCCTCGAAGGATGAGCGCGTCCTGAACAAGGAAGCCAAGGTCAAGGAAGGGATCGGCTCCATCCTTGTCGTTCCTGTTCTCGTGAGGGACGAGATGATGGGAAGCCTCGCCCTCTATACGGAAGACGTCCGCGATTTTTCGGAAAGAGAGATCGAGTTCCTCACGGTGCTTGCCGAGGACGGGGGCATGGCCATCGAAAAGGCCCAGCTCATCGAGAAGCTGCGCAACAACACGCGGATCTTCCGCGATATCGCGACGCACATTACAGCCAGCACGGACATCAAAACCATTCTGCAGACCCTCACGGAAGACGTGGCCAAGGCCATTGGCGTCAAGGCTGCAACGATCCGTCTGCTTGACGACAACCGCGTGACGCTGCGCCTTGCGGCAAGCTACGGCCTCTCGGAGAAGTACCTGAAGAAAGGCCCCATCTCGGCGGAGAAAAGCATCGCCCAGGCCCTCCAGGGAAAGCCCGTGGTCGTGAAGGACGCCGCATCCGACGCCGGAGTCCAGTACCGCGACGAGAAGAAGGAGGAAGGCATCGTCACCATCCTCAGCGTCCCCATCAAGTCCCGGGACGAGGTGATCGGCGTGCTTCGCCTCTACAGCTCAACGACCCGGGAGTTCACCGAAGACGACGTCCAGTTCGTGACGGCCATCGCCTACATGGGCGGGGTGGCCATCCAGAACATGAGCCTGTTGTCGATGCTGAAGGATGACGTGAAGGATCTGCGCGAAAACGTCTGGATTTTCAAATCTTGGTTTTAACCAGGGGGCAGGGTTCAGGGTACAGGGTCCCGGGTTCTGAAATCTTCGTTCAGCCCGATACCCGATACCCCATACCCGATACCCCATATTTGAAAAGGGGGAAACATGATCGGGAAGACGATTGACGAGATGAATGTAGGCGACGCGGCGGAAATGGCCAAGACCGTCACCGAAACGGACGTCTACCTTTTTGCCGGGATCACGGGGGACTTCAACCCTGCGCACATCAACGAGGCCTATGCAAAGAACACCTTCTTCAAGGGAAGGATTGCCCACGGGATGCTCTCGGCGGGATTCATATCGGCGGTGCTTGCCATGAAACTCCCCGGCCCGGGGACCATCTACCTGAGCCAGTTCATGGAATTCAAGGCCCCCGTGAGGATTGGCGACACCGTCACGGCCCGCGTGGAAGTGAAGGAAAAGGTGGCCGAGAAAAACCGCGTGAAGCTCCGGACGACCTGCGTCAACCAGGACGGCACCCTTCTGGTGGACGGTGAAGCCCTGATCATGCCGCCGAAGGCACCGAAAAAGTAATTTCGTCCTGTACATGTTGCAGCCGTTCCCGCCCCCCGAGGATGACCCCGGGGGGTGTCTTGTCTGAATAAAATGATTTGCCCTCAGAGCAAAAAAGTGTTACATTTGTTACACTTATCCACTAGATGGATAACGTCACTCTCCTCTTAACCCTGCAAACTGCAACAGAACGCAACGCGACCCAACGGGGAAGCTTCTCCCCGGATGCAGTTGAGGCAAGTCCGATCCATCGGACCCGTTCAGCGGTTAACACGTCATCAAACTCCTCTAAAACCTGCCGGGATGGCATGTCATGAAGACAGCAGTTCTGCGACGCCCGTCAAAAGAGCCTGTTCAGCTCTCGGGGATCACGGAGACCCTGCTGATCCCCCTCTGGGCCAGAGCTGTGGAGACGAGACGCCCCGATGCGATTATCCGGGACCCGAAAGCCCTCGCCATCTACGATACTCTCGATTACGACTTCTCCAAATTCGACGGGGCCTGGATGACACAGACGGGGATCGCCATCCGGACGAAGATCCTCGACGAGGGAACGACGGACTTCATCTGCAGGCATCCGAAAGCCGTCGTGATCAACCTGGGCGCCGGGCTCAGCACACGCTTCTCGAGACTCGACAACGGCACCATCCGGTGGTATGAGGTCGATCTGCCGGAGGTCATCGGGCTGCGGCGGCTCTTTTTCCGTGAAACGAAACGATACCGCTTCATTTCCGGTTCGGTGACGGAGCCTTCCACGCTGGAACGCATCACAACCGGCCGGCAGCCGGTCCTGATTATTGCCGAGGGCCTGTTCATGTATTTTCCCGAAGAAGAGGTCCGGGTGGTCTTCGATCGCCTGTCAAGGCGCTTTCCGGGAGCGGAAATACTCCTGGAGATGCTTGCCCCCTGCGCTCTGGGGATGGGGAAATACGACCCCTGCCTGTCAAAAATCGCAGGCGGGTGCCTCGACTTCCGCTGGGCCCTGGAGGACTGCCGGGCCATGGAGTCCTGGAGCTGCGGCCTGCACGTTCTCCAGGAATGGAACGTCCTCGAGCAGTACCGTGAGCGATGGGGATGGCTTAACCTGTTTTCCCCTCAGACCCTGCCGCAGCTGGGAAACAAGATCGTTCACCTGTGTTTTGCCTAGAACGAGGAAACCTCAACGTAAACTGCCCGCCCATCTGACCCGATTACAAAACTGCTGCACTCGGGCTGGATTGGTCGGGCTTTTGCATGTCAGAGAAAATGGCAGTCTGTCTTTCGTCCCCGCACCGTCGATGTTGTGCTGAGGGAGCGGCCAAGAGCGTGTTTTTGCTTTGACCTGCAAGGAGAGGCCCATGAAGAAAGAGAACGCGGAGCGCATTTCGCCCAACGAACTTCTTGCCCTGATCGGGAAGACCCCCGCCGACAACCTGGAAGGATACCACGTGGTCATGCCGTGGAAGAGCAAGCTGGCAGGCGGACAGGTCAAGTCGCTGTTCAAGTACCAGGAACTGATGGAAACGGTAGCGGGTGAACCCCTGCTCTTCGGCCCCTGGGCAACGCTTGCGGGATTGCAGGCCTCCCTGATGGATGCCTATGTGACGGGGCCCATCAAGACGCAGGCGCGGATCGCTGTCAGGGCCGGCCGCAACCCCGACATTTTCGCCGAGATGAACAGCTGGATCTATCAGACCTACGCAAGGCTCCTGTACAACCTCTGCAGCTGCTTCATCAAGAACGGGAAATTCGACAGGCAGACGGCACTGAAGATATCCACGTCGGAAGAAGGCAAGCAACTCCTGCGGGACCAGATGAAGGAGTTCCGGTGGCTCGAGCTCTCCTACAATTCCCGCGGGCTTACCCGTCTCAAGGCCATGAAGGACCTCCTGAAATCGATCCTGGTCCTCATCACGGAGCAGCCCCTCGAGGGCGAAGAAATGCCCTTCATGAAGAAGAACGCCGACGGCACGGACGGGATGTCTCTCGGCGCCTACCTGGAGGAGGGCCGGGCCCGAATCGAAGCCCTCTGGCGGCACAACGCCTTCGACATCCGTGATTTCGCCGATCGCTTCATGGGCGGCAAGATCGGCTATCTGCCCTACGAGGTCATCAAAGGCTCGAGACTCCACACTGTCCGTCTTCGATATTATCCCCTTCCCAAGGACATCAATCCGAACGGGAAGGTGGTCTACATCGTCTCCCCCATGATCAACTTGCCCGAGATCTTCGATCTGGCCGAAGGGAAGTCCGTTATCGAAGGCATGATCAAGGAAGGGTACCACGTCTACCTCGTGGACCATGGAGACCCGGGGCCCGCGGAGACGAACCTGGGGCTCGAGTTCTATGGCAAGACCGTCCCCGACACGTACATCGAGATCCTGCAGAAACGCCATCCCGGCGCTGAAATCCACGTCATGGGCTACTGTATGGCGGGCACGCTGATGCTGGCCTGGCTCGCACGCCGGGCCGAGGAGCGGCTGGCCCGCAAGGAGCCGATGGATATCTGGAAGATCGCCGTCATGGCCAGCCCTGTGAAATTCGATGACGGGGAGAGCGGCCACAGCGCCATGAGGAAACTCATCCGGGCGGAATACGATCCGCTCCTGATGAAGGAGCTTTTCGGGGAGGTCAATGTCCCGCCCCAGGTCATCGAGGCGGGCATGAACGAGATCCAGCCCGGCGTCCAGCACAGTGTTTCGATGGGTTTCTACGGACGCGCCTATTGGCCCAACGCCATCGAGGACTCAGCGCCATTCCTGTACTGGCTCACCCACGGCACCAAGTTCCCCGCCCGGGCGCACCGGGAGTGGCTCAGCAAGTTTTTCCTGGGCAATGCGCTGGTCGAGGGCACCTACACCCTGCCCTCCTCCGTCCCTGAACTGGACGGCAAACCCGTGCGGATGGATGCTCTCGACGAGGCCGGGGTCCTCATCTTCTGCTACCGCGGGACCCGTGACCCGATCGCCCCGACGGGCTCCTGCGTAGCTTGCGAGCTCTGGGGGGAAGTGGGAAAACGAAATCTCGGCGTCTCACGTGGAGGCCTGAATCGAATGATCGAAAAGAATGTGGGACACATCTTCGTGGTGAGCAAGGTCCTGCTGGCGGAATACCTCACACTGGTGAACGACTTCTTCAAGTCGAACTGACGCGCGCTTCGCGCAGGCCACAGGCTACAGGCATCAGGCTAGAGCAAAAAGGATCGAGGAATTATCCCGATCCTTTTTCTTTGCCTTGTGGCTTGCGGCCGCTTTTCTCGTCCCTACACCCTCGTCCCGAGTCCCTTCTCCTCACGTCAGATCCCTCAGATAGGGCTTGAAAAAATGGTGTATCAGGGAAAGCATAACGACGCTCAGGATGACTGCGATCAGCACGTCCGGGTGCATCCCCGTGATGGCTACCCCGAGAGCGGTTCCCGAGGCGGGGGGGTGTTCCGTGTCGATCACCACCATGGTGAAGATGGAGAGGCCGACGGCCGCTGAATAGCAGACGAGGCTTCCGAACAAGGTAGCATGTGGGATCACGGAAAACACAAATCCCCAGAACAGACCGACGATGTGACCGCCGATGACATTCCTCGCGTTGGCCGTGAGGGCCTTGGGCATCGCAAACACGATGAAGGCCGTCGCCCCGAGGGAGGCGATGATGACTGCATTCTGCAGGGTCAGGAAATAGAGCACAATAAAAACGGCAACCGTGGCAAAGAGGCTCTGGAAAACGTAGTTCTTCCAGTGGAGCCGGAATTCATCGATCATTTTGCGAACGGATCGTCTCATGAGCACCTCCGCATGTCATCAAAGGCACAAAGCATAATCACAGGCGATGAAATGAGCAAGCAAATAGTACGGAGGCGGGCCCCGCGATAGACTCCAGCGGCATCAGACGATGTCCTATGCGAGAATCAGACTCTGTCTGACACAAAATGGCCCTCCGTTGATGTAAGAGATAACAGGTGTCGATGACCGTTCAAGAAAGAACGGAATGAAATCAAAAACAAGCAGCAGCCTTTTCACCGTAAAGGAGATTCAATCATGGCAAAATTCGTGGCGGCGGGGAAAAACCTGTTCAAATTCTGGAACGATCCCATGGGTTGCTATTTCTATTATTCTCGTTGCCCCTATGAAATCCAGAACCGGAACTACGAGGTACAGGAGGCACTGGAGATGATGGCAACGTTGATCGCGATCTGAACAGATTGCGCTCACCCGATCATTCTTCATCAGCATCGCTATGCCCCGTTCGGCTTGATCCGGATGGGGTTTTTTATGCAGAATTGACCCCTTGCGGGACTTTATGGTATGAACTCCCCGGGTTCGACCGACAGGACGGAGAATGCCATGACATGAGCCTGAACGGGAAAAAGAAGACCGACGAGAATAAGACGTACGCTGTCACGCTCATTGTCTACGGACTGATCCTCGCCGGTGTAATCTACTTCTATCAGGACGCTTTGATCACGGTTACCGCGTTCGTGATCCTGGGCGTATTGCTCTTCCAGTACCTCGTCCCGCAGATCCGGGATAAAAAAAAGGGGAAGGCCGACACGGCCGATCCATCGTAAGTTTGGGACGCAGACCACACAGAAAAGGGGCCGTTGTACGTCGGCCCCTTTTCCATTTCACCATCCTCATCCGGATTGATCACCCGCTTTCAGATTGAGCCTCGCTTTGAATCGGGTCGGCGGGATTCGCGACTGATCTCGCCCTCTCTTTCATCACGATCCGCCGGTAATCAAGATAAGACAGGATGACAAGTGCAGCGTCGACCAAAACGGCACCGAATATGCCCGTACCCCGGACGTAGAGCAATGTCATCACAAGGTCCAGGATTCCCACGATACCGCTCATGATCGGCCCCCAGCGCCTGCGGAGTATCACGCCGATGAGAGGGATCAGATAGAGAGATAAGGCAATGACGGAGCCGAACTGGAGCGACGCCAGGGCAGGCTCGATGTGGACGGCGCTCCTGAAACCGAGTACCGCGATGAGGCAAATTGACACCCAATTGAATTTTTTCCCCATCGCTATACCCCCACGTAAAATGATCGTCAGCAGATCGAAGGGCCGGAGTCAACCCGGCCCTTCTCCCGGTTGTTCTATTCCTTCTCTTGCAGGTGCTTGTGGGCCTCGTCTTTCGACTCGTAGAGGTGCGGCGCCACCTCCCGTTTTGCAAGCTCGTCTCCGAGTTTCATTCGGAGGAACGTACTTGTCGTGTAACGGGTGACTTTCTCGTAGAACTGCATCACGTACTTCACCATCTCGGCATACTCTTCCACGAGCTCGGGGAGAATGTTGAAATTGTCGTAGTTGACGATGGTCAAGACCTTCTTGCCGAGAGGCTTCAGCATCTTCTCGACGTGGTTCTGGATCCTCTGGATCTGCGAACTCGACTTCACGTAGAAATTCTCGAAATTGACGTAGAAGGTGTTTTCGCTCGGGACGTAGGTCAGCCTGTCCTCGATCGGGATTTCCAGCATGTCGCGCTTCAGGTTCATCGACTCGGTCCTGAAGATCCTGGCATCCATGAGCTTCGGGGGGGTCTTCATGACGGGCTTGAAATCCATCCTGGAGAGGATGTCCTTTTCGAGGTCTACACCGGGAGCGACCTCGGTCAGTTCCATGCCGTCCCTTGTAAGGGTGAAAACGCAGCGTTCCGTTACGTAGAGCACGGGCTGTCCTTTCTGGGCGGCGTACTTGCCGCTGAAAGTGATCTGCTCGACCTGCTTGAGGAACTTGCGTTCACGGCCCTCCTGTTCGATCTTGAGCTTGCCGTCCGACACGGCGACCTTGAGGCCTCCTGCCGTGAACGTCCCCATGAAAATGATCCGTTTCGTGTTCTGGCTGATGTTGATGAACCCGCCAGGCCCCACGAAACGGGGGCCGAATTTGCTCACGTTGACATTGCCCGCCTGGTCCATTTCCGCCGAGCCCAGGAAGGCGATATCGAGACCGCCCCCGTCGTAGAAATCGAACTGGTAGGGTTGATCGATGAGGGCATCGATGTTCGTGCCGGTGCCGAAGTTGAGCCCGCCGTTGGGCATCCCGCCGATCACGCCCGGCTCCGCCGTCAGGGTCAGGAGATCGAGGACGCCTTCCTCGTTGGCTACCCGGGCCACCCCCTCGGGCATGCCGATGCCGAGATTCACGACCTGGTTGGGCCGAAGCTCGAAGGCGGCCCGGCGCGCGATCACCTTCCGTTCGCCCAGCTCCAAGGCCGCGATGGTGGCCATGGGGACGCGCACCTCCCCCGTGAAGCCAGGGTTGTATTGATCGAGGAAGGTCATCCAGTGGTTTTCCGGCCGTGCGACGACGACGCAGTCCACGAGGATGCCGGGGATCTTGACGTGCTTCGGGTTCAGGGTGTGCTGGTCGGCGATCCGCTCGACCTGGGCGATGACGAAGCCGTTGTTGTTTTTGGCCGCCATGGCCTGGGCAAGCACCTCGATCGTGAGGGCCTCCTTCTCCATCGTGATGTTGCCGTTCGTGTCTGCCGTCGTCCCCCGTATGATGGCCACGTTGATGGGGGGCAACTTGTAGAAAAGCATCTCCCGTCCCTCGATTTCCATGAG
>DASRZY010000104.1:0-8584 GCA_035685905.1 Syntrophales bacterium | reverse complement strand
GCTCGCCCACGCCGGCGAACACGGAGATGCCGCCGTGGTGCATGGCGATGTTGTGGATCATCTCCATCATGACGACGGTCTTGCCGACGCCGGCGCCGCCGAACATGCCCATCTTGCCGCCGCGGGGGAAGGGAACCAGCAGGTCGATGACCTTGACGCCCGTCTCGAGGACGTGGACCGAAGTGTCCTGCTCGGTGAACATGGGGGCCAGTCGGTGAACGGGCATTCTCTTGTCCGTCACGATGGGTCCGAGGCCGTCCACGGGCCGCCCGACGACGTTGATGATGCGCCCAAGGCCCGCCTCGCCGACGGGAACCATGATGGGGGCGCCCGTGTCCTTCACCGGCATGCCGCGCACGAGGCCGTCGGTGATATCCATGGCGATACAGCGCACCACGTTGTCGCCCAGATGCTGGGCCACCTCGATGATGAGGTTGTCCTCGGTGGCATCAATGGCCGCATTCGTGATGGTGAGGGCCGTAAGGATGGTGGGAAGTTTCCCTTCTCCGAACTCCACGTCGACAACAGGCCCGATGACCTGTACAACGGTTCCGATATTCATAACTCTCTCCTGTGAAAAGTGTTTTCCTTCTTGATTCATTCACGCCGGATTGTCCCTCAGGGGATCCGGTCCCGTTTATCAGCCTGCCTTGAGGGCCTCGGTGCCGCCCACGATGTCCATGAGTTCCATCGTGATGGCCTGCTGCCTTGCCTTGTTGTACTTCAGGCTCAGTGAGCGGACCATCTCCTCGCAGTTGGTCGTTGCATTGTCCATCGCCACCATGCGGGCGCCGTTCTCGCCGGCCGAGGTCTCGAGCAGGGCCCTGTAGATGAGGACGCGCAGGTACATCGGAAGCAGCTGGTCAAGAAGCACCTCGTCTGAGGGTTCGTAGATGTAATCGATGCGCTTGTCGATGTCCACGTCTTCGCCCCCGATGGAAGGCAGGGGAAGGAGCCTCACGACCTTGGGCTTCTGGATGCCGACGTTGTGGAACTCGCTGTAGATCAGGTACAGCTCATCGTACTCCTCAGCCACGAAGGCCGGGATTGCATCCTCCCCGATAGCGATGGAGAGGTTCATGTCGAACTTCCGGAAGACGTCGGCATGCGCCTGAACCACCTTTGCCTTCCTGCGAAAGTAGTCACGGGCCTTGCGACCCACGGGGATGAGCGATACCTCTTTGCCTTCACTCGCCTTGGCCTTCATGAACTGCTCGGCCGTTTTGATCAGGTTGGTGTTGAAGCTCCCGCAGAGCCCCCTGTCGGAGGTCATGAGGATGACCCGGATTCTCCGGGGATCCCTCACGGCCAGGAGGGCGTGAGCCCTTGTGTCAACTCGCAGCGCGAGGCTGCTCAGCACGTCCATGAACTTGATGGCGTAGGGCCTGAAGTTCTCCATCCGCAACTGGGCGGATTTGAGCTTCGCGGCCGCGACCATGTTCATGGCCCGGGTGATCTGCTTGGTCTTGCCAACCGCAACGATCTGTCGCTTGATGTCTCTCAGTGCCATTCTCTATCTCTCTTCCCGTACGTTTCCGGCAACCGGCTTGAGCCGGGCTCCTGCAGATCCGGTGCCCGACGTGAGTGTCATGCCTGCGTGCAGGATCAGCCCGCCACGAAGATCGCGTCGAACTCCGTGAGTGCGTCCTTCATCTTCTTCTCGAGCTCGGGGCTGATGACCTTCTTGTCCTCGATCTCCGTCATGACTTCGGGGTACTTGCTCTTCACGAAGTTCAGGACTTCGGGCTCGTACGCCTTGATCCTTTCGACGGGGAGTTTGTCCAGGAATCCTTTCGAACCCGCGAACAGAACGATGATCTCCTCGGAGAGCGACATGGGCTTGTACTGGGGCTGCTTGAGGAGCTCCACGAGCCGCACGCCGCGTTCGAGCTGGGCCTGGGTCGCCTTGTCGAGGTCACTTCCGAACTGGGCAAAGGCGGCCATCTCGCGGTACTGGGCGAGGTCGAGCTTCAGGGTGCCGGCCACCTGCTTCATCGCCTTCACCTGGGCGGCGCCGCCGACGCGGGAAACGGAGAGACCGACGTTGATGGCGGGCCGGACGCCCGAGTAGAAGAGGTTGGGCTCCAGGTAGACCTGGCCGTCCGTGATGGAAATAACGTTCGTGGGGATGTAGGCCGAAACGTCACCGGCCTGCGTTTCGATGACAGGCAGGGCCGTGAGCGATCCGCCCTTGCCGTACTCCTCGCTGACGCGCGCGGCGCGCTCGAGCAACCGGGAGTGGTTGTAGAAGATGTCGCCGGGGAAGGCCTCGCGTCCGGGAGGCCGCCTGAGCAGAAGCGAAATCTGCCGGTAGGCCACGGCCTGCTTGGAGAGATCATCGTAGATGATGAGGGCGCTCTGGCCCCGGTCACGCCAGTATTCGCCGATCGAGCAGCCGCAGTAGGCGGCGACGTACTGCAGGGTGGCGGGGTCGCTTGCGCAGGCGGCGACGACGACGGTGTAGTCCATGGCGCCGTTTCGTCTCAGGGCTTCCACGACCTGGGCCACGGTTGATTTCTTCTGGCCGATGGCGACGTAGATGCACTTCACGCCTTCCGTCTTCTGCCGGATGATGGCGTCGACGCCGATGGCGGTCTTGCCGATCTGGCGGTCGCCGATGATCAGTTCGCGCTGGCCCCTGCCGATGGGCGTCATGGCGTCGATGGCCTTTAACCCCGTGTACATGGGCTGGTTGACGGGCTGCCGGGCAATCACGCCGGGGGCGACCATCTCGATGCGGCGGAACTCCTTTGTCTCGATGGGGCCCTTGCCGTCGATCGGCCTGCCTGTGCCGTCGATGACTCGGCCGAGAAGGCCGTCACCCACGGGGACCTCGGCGATGCGGCCCGTGCGCTTGACGATGTCGCCTTCCTTGATTAGGGTGTCCTCGCCGAGAATGGCGACACCGACATTGTCGCGCTCCAGGTTCAGAACCATGCCCAGGATGCCGCCGGGGAACTCGAGGAGCTCCATGGCCATGGCGTTCTGGACGCCGTAGATGCGGGCGATGCCGTCACCGACGGACAGCACCGTGCCGGTTTCGCTGATATCCAGCTTCTTCTCATACTCCTTGATCTGACTGGAGATGATCTGACTGATTTCTTCTGCCCTGATCGCTTCCATTCTCCTATCTCTCCTCTCCTAAGAGCTTCCTGATATTTCCCAGTTGTGTTTTGATGCTTCCGTCGTACATGGTGTCGCCCACCCGGACGATGAGCCCGCCGATGAGCGAGGCATCATCCTCGACGGTCATCTCCACTTCCTTGCCCGTCATTTCGGCCACCCTTTTCTTGAGGGTCCCCTCCAGTTCGGAAGTGAGCGGCCAGGCGGTCTTCACCGACACGCGGACCTTCTTCAGGGACTTGTCCATGAAATCCTTGTAGGCGTTGTCCACTTCCCCCAGGATACTGATCCGCTGCTTGTCCGCGAGCAGCCTCAGGAAGTTGGCCGTCCGGCCGGAGATCTGGGTACGGCCCAAGAGCTCCTCGATGACGTTCTTCTTGGACTTCAGCTCGAAGATCGGGTTGGCGAGGAACTCCTGCAGAGCCTTGTTCTGCACGATGAGGGACGTGAAGGCCGCCAGCTCCCTGCCGTAATCCTCAATTTTCCCCTCCTCGACGGCGATGTCGAAAAAGGCTCTAGCATACCGCTTTGCAAGATCGCTGCTGATCAATTTTTCTTCACCATCCTGTCAAGGTATTCGCGAACCATGTTCTCATGGTCTTCTTTTGTGACCTTCTTCTTCAGTATGTCTTCGGCCATCTGCACTGCAAGCTCGGATGCTTCCAGCCGCAGCTCGTTTTTCGCCTTCTTGAGCTCGTGCTCCATCCGCGCCTTGGCGTCTTCCTTCATCTTCTCCGCGGCGCGCCCGGCATCGGCGATGATCCGTGCCTTCTCTTCTTCGCCCTGGGCCTTGATCATGGCGGAGATATTCTCGATCTCCTGTTCGGCCTTCTTGATCTTCTCGTCGTACTCCTTGAACTTCTTCTCCGCGTCGGCCTTGACCACCTCGGCTTCTTCCAGAGATGCCTTGATCTCCTCGCGACGGCCGCCGAAGAAGACCACGATCTTCTTCCACATCAGCTTGTAGAGAATGAACAGCAGGACGGCGAAATTGGCGACCCTCCAGCCAAAATCGATCATCTCGGCCTTGTGATCCGCGGCGTGCTCCCCTCCTTCACCGGATGCCCAGGCCACGACGGCAACCAGGATGATCCCGAGAGCCGTCACCACGCTGCACCATGCGGATTTACTCAGAAAAGGCGTCCTCTCCCCTTTGTTCATTGGATGCTCCTTCCCAGGACCTTTTCGGCAATTTCAGAGGAGATTCTCTGGGTCTGATTCCGCAAGAGCTCCCTCACCGATGCCAGCTCCTTTTCCAGTTTCGCTTGAAATTCACCCATCATCCCGGAAATCTCGCCCTTCGCCTTGTCCGTGATCACCTTGGCGGCCTGGGCGCCCTCTTTCGCAAGGTCGCCTTTCTGACCCATCGCCTCCATCTTGGCGGCCCGGATCTTTTCCTCGTACTCGGCCACTCGGCGGTCGATCGTCTCCTGGACGGACTTGACCTCTTCCTGGGCCTTTGCCAGGATTTCCTTCCTGCGGTCCAGCATGCGCAGGATCGGCTTGTAGAGAACCTGATTGAGAATCCAGATTAAAAGAAGAAAATTGACCAGCTGAATAAATACGGTGGAATCGATATCGACCATCTACCTACCTCTCTCTCTCTCGCACGCAGGCACAAAAAAACCGAGCAAATTACGAATTCACCCGGTTTGTGACAGAAACGCACCCTGTTGGGCCGATGACAGCTATCCGGAGCAAAAAAGATTCTAAATATTCAGGATGATTCGGCTTTCCCATGAAACGTCCTTTTGCTCCGTCCTGCTAAAACCGCGGTCTCTTAATCACAAACGCTCAAAATTGTCAAGCTTTTTTTCCCGGAAATCGGCCTCTGCGGCGGGCAGCGTGTCGAGGTCGGACAAAGGGAGGAAATATGAGCCGACACATTGCAGCGATGACGTTGAGATGGTTCGCTTATTCCGAGGCTTTTGCCGCCGTTGCTTTCGCCATCTGGCAGTTCCCCTCGAAGAGTCCACCCTCATGGATGATGAAAATGCTCGTCTTGATGTTCCCGAAGAATTTGCCGGTGGAGTCGATTTCCATTCTCTCGCGGACCTCCACGGCCCCGCGTACGTCACCACCGACCATCAGGCTGTCGACGTGGATGTCCGCCTCGATCCGGGCCCCCTGGCCCACGACAAGCGTGCCCTTGCCCATGATCTCGCCTTTGAACTTGCCGTCGAGCCTGACGGCCCCCGTGAAGATGAGCTTTCCCTCGAACTCGGTCCCTTCCCCCAGAAAGGCTTTGATTTCCAATTCTTTTTTCCCCTTGTTCAGCATGTTCAAACTCCTGCGTTCTAAGTTTACTGCGTTACGTTTTAGGCAAAAAAACCCCCCTCCTTCTCTGCTTAAAACCTAAAACTCGAAACTTAAAACGTTATGATTAGGACTGCAGCACATACCTTCGCATGCTCACGTTCATCAGGAGCCCCGTGGCAACCATCATCTTCACCATCGAGGAGCCGCCGTAGCTGAAGAAAGGCAACGGAATCCCCACTACGGGCAGGATGCCCAGAACCATGGCCACGTTGATGAACACCCCCCAGAAGATCATCATCGTCACGCCGTAGGCGATGAGTGTCCCCAGGTAGTCCCGGGAATGCTGGGCGATCTTGAGCCCCCAGAGGATCAACACCAGGAAGAGAACGAGCACGAGCACGGTGCCGAGAAACCCCCACTCCTCGGCAAAGACGGAAAAGACGAAGTCCGTCTGCTGCTCGGGAAGAAACTTCAGCTGGCTCTGGGTCCCCCTCATGAACCCTTTTCCGAAAATTCCCCCGGACCCGATGGCGATGATGGACTGGATGATGTGATAACCCGACCCCAGCGGGTCCCGTTCCGGGTCGATGAAGGTCAATACCCTTTCCCTCTGGTACTCCGCAAGGAAATTCCACCCCAGGGGGATGATCATGAGGGCAATCGCGCAAAGCGACAGCAGCGTCTTCCACCGGATCCCGACGAACAGCACCATGGAGCCGAAAAGGATCATGAGCATCAGGGCCGTCCCCAGGTCCGGTTGCTTCAATACCAGAACAAAGGGGGCAAGGACAATCAAAAAAGGAACGACCAGCTCACGGATCCCGTATTTCCCCTCGAGGCGGTGATCGTTGAAATATTTCGCCAGCGCCAGGATGAGCGTGATTTTCACCAACTCGGAGGGCTGGATGGAAAAGCCCCCCAGGGTGATCCAGCGCTGGGAGCCTTTCGTCACTGCCCCGACCACGAAGACGGCGATGAGGAGCAGCAGGGCCAGCCCGTGCACCCAGTAGCCATATCGGGCAATCCAGCGGTAATCGAAGGCAAAGGTCAGGAACATGACGAACAGACCGAGGAATACCCAGCGGATCTGCTTGAGATAGGGCTCGCCCGAGATCCCGTAGCCGGCGCTGTAAAGGTTCACGATCCCTGCACAGACGATCAGCAGGACGAACAGCAGCAGCATCCAGTCAAAGTTGAAGATGAGCCGGCGATCGATCTTCATGGCTTTTTCTTCCCCTCAAAATAGGCTTCGATGACCTTTTTCGCCACCGGCGCGGCAGCCGATGCCCCGTGGCCCCCATGCTCGACGACAACGGCAACGGCGATCTCCGGGTTGTCCCGCGGCGCAAAGCTGACAAAGAGGGCATGATCCCGATATTCATAGGGATAGGCAGCGCCGTCGTCCCCCGCCGGCATCCCGATTACCTGGGCGGTCCCTGTCTTTCCGGCCACATCCCTGCCGGCTACCCGGGCCTGCCCGCCCGTTCCCCCCGGCTCGTTCACCACGCCCCAGAGGGCCTTTTTCAGCAGCTGGATATTTTCCTGGCTCACGGGGAGCACGGCCTTCTTCTCCGGGCGGAACTCCTCGATGATCTCCCCGTCATCGGTCTCGATGCGCTGCACGATTCGCGGGGTGAAGTATTCCCCGTTGTTTGCGACGGCCGCGTAGGCGTTGGCCAGCTGGATCGGGGTGACCGTGTTGTAGCCCTGGCCGATGGCAAGAGAGATCGTCTCCCCGGGCTGCCAGGCAACGCCGAAACGAGTCAGTTTCCACTCCCGAGTAGGGATCAGACCGCGCCTCTCGCCTGTGAGGGCAACCCCCGTCCGCGCCCCCAACCCGAAGGCCTGGGCGTACTGGGCAAGCCGGTCCACACCGAGAAGCTTCCCCACATTGTAGAAGTATACGTCGCAGGACTCGACGATGGCCCGGTGCAGGCTTATGCGCCCGTGGCCCTGTTTTCGCCAGCAGCGGAAGGTGTGGTTCCCCAGATCGAAGTGCCCCGGGCAGTTGAAGCTTGTCTCGGGCGTGATGACCCCCTCTTCCAGGGCCGCCGCCGCGACGATGAGCTTGTAGGTCGAACCGGGGGGATACTGGCCTGCAATGGCCCGGTTCTCCATGGGATGAAGGGGATTCGATGAAAGTTTCTCCCAGAGCTCAGAGGTGATCCCCCGGTTGAACAGGTTCGGGTCAAAACCCGGGCGGCTCACCAGGGCGATGACCGACCCGTCCCGGGGGTCGAGAGCCACAACGGCTCCCGCCTTCCCGTCCATGGCCGTCCAGGCAGCCTTCTGAACCTGCGAATCCAGAGAGAGTACGACCCGGTAGCCCTGGACAGGCTCGACCCGTCCCAGTGTCTTGACCTTCTTGCCGATGACATTGACCTCGACCTGCTCACCGCCGGCCTTGCCTCGAATGAAACGGTCGAGGGCCTTCTCCAGTCCGAACTTGCCGATCAGATCTCCGCTCTTGTAGCTGGAAGATTTGTCCCGTTCCAGATCGTCGCGGCTCACTTCGCCGATGTACCCGATGATGTGGGCCATCGACTCCCCGTAGTAATACTCCCGGACGGGCATGACATCGATCCCGACACCGGGCAGCTCCAGCGAGTGAGTCTCGATCAGGGCAAGCTTCTCGCGGCTCACGTTGCGGTCGACCCGCAGCGGGGTGAAGGGCCTGCGATTCTCGAGAATGGTTTCATAGTCCATGGGAAAGGTCAGGTTCACCTTGGCATAAAGGGCTACCAGCTTCTCCACGAGCCCCTGGAGATCCTTCACGTCTTCGGGGAAAATGACCACGTCGAAAGACGGCCGGTTCTCGACAAGAACGACCCCCCGGGAATCGAGAATGATCCCTCGCATGGCCTTCACATCGCGGATGCGGATCCGGTTGTTCTCGGAGCGCTTGAGCAGATCCTCGCCCTTGATGATCTGGAGATACCACAGCCGCATGACGAGCAGGCAGATGGCCACCAGGATCACCCAGAAGAAAAAGGTGAATCGCTGCCTGTATTCGCCCGGGTCATACCGGACAAGCTTATCGGGCTTCTCCAGCATGGATGTATGGCTCCAGATACTTGAATAGGGTAAAGAACGCCGGGCTCAGGACCCCTGCGACAAGGGCCTGGGGCAGATACGTCCGCAGCAGGCCCTGCGACACGTCGGTTTCGTAGATGAACCAGTAGATGGCGAAAATGAAAAGCCC
>DASRZY010000103.1:0-11754 GCA_035685905.1 Syntrophales bacterium | reverse complement strand
TCTGCCATAGCTCATCACCTCCTCAAGATGCATGCGGACTGCCCGTCCCAGTCGGAGGGCGGCCTGCGGCCCTGTTGATCCTTCCACTTCCCCAGAACGCCGTGGCCGTAAAGCTCGGCGATCTGCTGCTGGCTGCGGCCCAGGATCTTCGACATGATGTAATCGTTGTCGAAGCCGACAGGCCTGACCGTCCAGCGGTGCTTGGGGGGTGTCTTGGACATGTTGATGGGGATCTCGTGGTCCACGTACTTGCCGTACATGGGGTCGTCGATCTCCTTGACGGCGCCGCGGGCCCGGCGGTGCGGATCCTCGCACTCGTCCTTGGCCGTATGGAGGCGTGTTGCCGCAAAGCCGTGCTTGATGCCGAGCTTTTCGATCTCGTCGGCGGTCTTCGTGACGGCCCAGTCGGCGATGATCTTGAGGATAGCGAGAGCATTTTCCGTCTTGAGACGTTCGGTGTGCTCCTTGAAGCGGGCATCGCCGGCCAGCTCCGGTTTCCCCATGGCCGCGCAGAGGCCTTTGAACTCCTCCGGCGCCGGTGCGGCGAGGGCGGCAAACAGGCCGTCCTTGCAGAAGAAGGTGTCGGCGGGACAGATGCACTGGTCGCGGTTGCCCGAGGGCTCGGCGTGCGTCTGCGTGATCTGCTGGTAGGGCCAGACCCACCCCATGGTGCGCATGATGTTTTCGCTCTGGGACATCTCGATGTACTGGCCTTTACCGGTCCGCTTGCGGTGATGCAGGGCGGCCATCACGGCCACCTCGCCCATCATGGCCCCGTAGACGTCACAGATCCAGATGCTCTGCTTGAGCGGCGGCTGACCCGCGAAGCTGGACATCCAGGCATAGCCCGAGAGGGCCTGGGCGGCGCCGTCGTTGGAGGGCCGGTCCTCCTCGGCGTAGCGTCCCCACTGGCCGAAGCCGTTTTTCTCGATGTAGATGATGCCGGGATTGACCTTCTTGATGTCTTCGTAACCGATGTTCCATCGATTCGTGACGGCGGGCCTCAGATTGAACTCGACCACGTCGGCCTTGGCACAGAGCTCTTTGAAGATCTGCTGGGCCATGTCGATGTGAAGATCCAGGGCCAGATAGTACTTGTCGGGGTTGATGTGCATGAACATCGGCCCCTGCTCCTTGTAGAACCAGCCGAAGGGGTTCAGCGATCGTGTCACATCCCCCACGGGGGGCAGCTCGATCTTGATGACCTCCGCCCCCAGCCCCGCAAGGAAAGACGGGCCGGCGGGACCGAAGAGGAGCGTGCAGACTTCGAGGACCCGGAGCCCGGTGAGCGGTCCGGGCCTTTTGTTCTTGGTCTCGGCGTAATTCTTGAAAACAGTCATAAAGTTCCCTCCTTTAAAGACCGCATCGATTGAGTGCAGCACTCGGATCATTTCCGTCGAAGGCCGTTATTTGAAAAAAACCTCCTCTATGCCCCTTATTCACCTCCCCTCAGTCGTTATGCATGCTCAGCACCATGCGTTTGCTGGCGCCGTTAAACGGCTCAGGCATGGGACAGCAACGGATAAACAATGCAGGGATTGGGAATGCCTAAAGCGTATGGAAAGGTCAGTTTTATGGATTTCTGCGGGGGTGTTGTTTGTCGAGGTAGCGCGTCGCAGGGCACGGCAGGCAGTGGACCAACTGCTCTGCGTCGATCGATTCATGGGGGCGTGATCCGTCATGCGTTAACCGTGTGAGGGTTCGAAGAATGAGGGATGAAGGATGTTACCCGGAAGCCACGTTGCCGCGTTTTTGATGGGATTATGTGGGTTGGTTAACCGATGGACGTTGGGTTCGAACCTCCTTGAAAGACGTGATTTAATCAGCACTGGCTTTGAGTTTCAGATAGCATCCCGGGCTGGAGAAATCAAGGGAAAAGGTGCCGCGGAGCGGCAGTGATAGAAGTGCCTGAGTGTCTGAGTGTCTGAGTGAAGAAAGGGAAAGATAAATCCTCCCCAACCCTCCTTTTACAAAGGAGGGAGCAATTAGGACCTCCCTTTCGTAAAGGGCATCTTAAAACAACCCCCCTTAGAAAAAGGGGGGCAGGGGGGATTTGGACGGGACAGACTGAATAGACGGAATAGACTGGATAGACGAGATGGCGGCTAGCGTCCGCCCGTTGCCTGGTACTGGTTCTCCGGGGACGCATGATGGGCCGGTCGCTCGCGGAAGACCCCTGCAATGCGGGTCCCGCAGCGGGGGCACTGGGCCTCGCGCAGATCGTTGCGCTCAAGCCAGAATCCCCGGCGACGGATGACGGCGTTCTGGCACCCGGGGCAGAGGGTCTCGGCAGGCTCCCCGACTACGTTGCCCAGATAGATGTAGCGAAGACCCGCTCTCTTTCCAATAGAATAGGCGCCCTGCAATACCTCCGGCGGGGTTGCAGCAATTTCCTGCATCCGGTAATCGGGGTGGAACCGGCTCAAGTGCCAGGGGATGTCCCGATCCACTTCGGCCAAGAAGTGTGCGATATTGCCCAGCTCCTCCTCCGAGTCGTTGACACGGGGAACAACCAGTGTTGTGACCTCGATCCAGATGCCGAGTTTCTTCATAAAGCGGATCGATTCCAGGACAGGCTCCAACCGGCCTCGACACGTCTTTCGGTAGAAATCATCACGGAAGGATTTGAGATCGACATTGGCCGCGTCAAGGTAGGGGGCAATGACTTCCAGCGCCTCCGTCGTCATGTACCCGTTTGTGACAAACACATTTGCAAGCCCGGCATGCCTGGCCAGGCGGGAGATCTCATAGGCATACTCGAAAAAGATGGTCGGTTCCGTGTAGGTGTAAGAGACGCTCCGGCATTGATGATCGAGAGCCACCTGCACGACCTCTTCCGGTCTCATCCGAATGCCCTCGACGCGCCCGCCGTCGCGCTTCGAGATCTGGGAGATCTGCCAGTTCTGGCAGAAGGAACACTTGAAATTGCAGCCCATGGTGGCTACGGAGAATGAGCTCGTTCCCGGCAGAAAGTGGTAAAGCGGTTTTTTCTCTATGGGGTCCACGTGGGCCGCGATCAACTCGCCGTATGCGTGGGTGTACAGCTTCCCCTGCCGGTTTTCACGCATGCCGCAAACACCAAACTCCCCATCCGTGATCCGGCAATGGTGATGACAGAGGTAGCACTCGACGTTCCCCTCGCCACGCTCGCGCCAGAGCATGGCTATCTTCGGCGCGGCAGACTGGTTGCGACTTCGCATCTGTCTTTTCCCCTTGCTCTGTCTATTTACCGGCTTCCCTCGCACGAGGCACGAGGATCGAGGCGCGAGGTTCGAGGATTTCTGTTTTGTGCCTCGGTCCTCGTTCCTCGGACCTCGATCCTTCGCTCGTTGTCGCTACTGCGACAACGAGCGGATGACCGCCCGCATGAAGGCCGGGAGATCATCGGGCACTCTCGAGGTGATGAGATTGCCGTCTACGACGACTTCCTGATCCACCCAATTGGCCCCGGCATGGACCATGTCGTCCCGGATGGAAAAGAACGATGTCACCTTGCGGTTCTTGACGATCCCCGCCGAAGCAAGCATCCAGCCTGCATGGCAGATGGCAGCCACGGTCTTCTCGTAGAGGAAGGCCTGCTTTACCAGGTTCACCATCTCGGGGTGCCTCCTCATCAGGTCGGGTGCATAACCGCCGGGAACGACGACGGCATCGAAGGCATTGGGGTCTGCCTCGTGAGCTGCCATTTCGGACATGACGGCATACCCCAGTTTGCTGGAGTAGGTATGCCCCTTTTGGGGCCCGACGATGCTGACCTCGGCCCCCTCTTCCCGAAGCCGCAACAGCGGGTACCAGAATTCCAGCTCCTGGTACATGTCCTCGACCAACAACGCAACCTTCTTGCCCGCGAGAGTTGACATCATGATTCTCCTGTATGTCCGATCATAACTCTCAAAATTGAGGATCGAGGATCGAGGCGCGAGGTTCGAGGATTTCTTTTTGTACCTCGGTCCTCGTTCCTCGGACCTCGAACAGGCTTCGCCAGGATCAAGGTTCGAGGTGCGAGGATAAAGGATTTCTTTTGTACCTCGGTCCTCGTTCCTCAGACCTCGAACCTTGTTATTGCCGTCCTGCGGCGGCCCTCACCCTGAAACCCTTTTCCCCATCCGGCTCGGCACAATGCCAGGCCATAACCAGGATGATTCCGGCAGCGACATACGCCCACCATTGCGAGCCGAAGCCGGCAAGAAGAAACAGCGCAAGCCCGATGCAGAAGAGACCCTGAAAGGTATTCAGGCACCGGTGCTCGATGGATCGAATCAGTCGGCGCCGTACCGGCAGACCTGTTACACGCGATGAACCCAGTGCCTCCATGGGATCCACGAACAGCTCCCTCGAACAGGAGCAACAGCGATAGACGAGTTGTCCCCGGAAGGGGTCATGCCCCTCGCTGCGGAAACCCTCCTCGGACCTTCCCTCGAACCCGCAGCCGGCGCATCGGATCGTTGCCTCGATCATGATTTCCTCCAGCAAAAGAGGATAAAGGATAAAGGAAAAAGGTCAAAGGGGGGAAGAATGGGAGAGATGTGAAGTCCTTATAGCCTTTAGCCTTTAGCCTTTAGCCTGTAGCCTTTGACCTGCAGCCTTGTTCCTTTGGACCTTTGACCCGGGTGGACGAGGATGAGTGCGAGAGATCGAAAGGGGAAGTATTTGCATCGGCTGAAAAATCGATGCGCTCCGGCAATGCCTGTGTGATGAATCACTGAAAGGCGGGACGATTATCGGTTCCCGGCATAGAGCCGCGAAGAACAGCCATACCGTGTCGAAGCCGCTGTATGTCCTCTGCCGCTTTTCGAATGGAGGGGCCTATCCTCCTTGGCAGGCATGACGACGAGATTCCCGAGAACGGCCTTCTCACCCTTGTACATTACAGGTCGAACCCTGGCCCGGACCCACTTGACATGCCCGTCGCGCGTGATGATCCGGAAATCGCATGACGAGGAGGGTTTTCCCTTGAGATAGCCGATGTTGCTTTGCCTGACTCTCAGCCTGTCGGCAGGGTGAATGATCTGCATCGGGTCAACAGCCGACAGTTCACGACGGCCGTAGCCGCTGCTCTGCTCGAACCGGGAATTTACAAAAAGCATTTCCCCTTTGCGGAACACGTAGACGCAGGCCCCAGGCCGGGGCGCGCTTCTCGGATTCTGCGACGGGCGGTCAACCAGGGGCCTCAGCGTCCCCCTCACCGCCGAGATCTCCCCCGATCGGATGACAGGATACAAGTCCATCAGGCTCGGTATCGAGGCTCCGTCGCCTGTCCGCAGCCGGATGCGCAGATCATGGACATCTTCACCCCGCAGAACACGGAGGAATCCGTCGATGATGGCCGCCACATCCCCTTCGGGCAAGAAGCGGCTGAAAAGGGATCCGATCATGGATTCGCGGCTGTGGCCGGTCAGCGTCTCAGCCCCCGGCGGCACATCGATCAGCCTCCCGTTCAGATCGAAACGGTACTCGAGGGTGCTTCCGTTCCCACGCGGGCCTGCCGTGTCCGGCACACAGGCCGTTTGCCCGATCCCGGCAGTCTCCGCTGCGTGAATCCGGAACAGCGGGACGACGGTTCGTCTCCACAGCCCGAAGAGCAGGGCCATCACGAGACCCGCTGTCGTCAGCAGAGGGCTTTCATCGTTATCCACGACGGCATATTCGATCCAGCCCTCGATTTTGCGAATCGCATCCAGAATCTGCGGCGCGAGAATAGTTAATAGGTACATGGGATCATCCGGATGGTATGCCTGTTTCGTTCCTTCTGTTTCGACCTATCGTTCAGGGGGTTTGCCTTCAAAGTAACGCTTTACGGAGTTGATGATCGTGTATTCCAGATCCCCTTTTGTTCTTCCCTTATCGTTCTCGAAATATCTGCGCATGGTGTCGACAATACTCGACTCCATGGTCGGCCTCTTGTCACTCCCGATATCCCTATGACCGCCAGTGGTCGTCAACGCTTTCATGACCCTTCTCCTTCCATCAAAACCCGAAGGTCCGATGCCGCACAGGTCCGTTACGAGTTGCCTTCCCGGGTCAGGATTTCTCCCCTTGCCGGGACCATCTCATTGTTATTTATCTCCCTCTCTTTGCTGCACCATCCGGCCGAAACAAACATCCGGCCCTGGAAGAGACCTTGAAAACACGTACATTCTTGATGTCTCTCCATATTTGTTTAGCAATCCGGATGCCACACATGAAGATCGCAAAAGATTTTTTAAGTGTGCTTCAGGAAAGATCAAATTGGCAGGAATGACCGGCTGGGCTGATGGGGGCGGCGCATCGCATGTCACTCAAATGTTTCAGCGCCGAGCACCCTTTTCTCCAAAGCGATACCAACTGCATGAAATAAAACGGTAAACTTCAAGTGACCTTTTTGTCACTTTCCGTGACTTAATGGTCGCCCAGGAGCAACTTCCATCGCGGGTTGCGGCGCATCTCCACGATTTTCCTCTGGAGCTGTCTCACCGTGATCCCCAGGATCTGTGCAGCCTGCTTGCGGTCGCCGCGGGTGTGGTTCAGCACATAGATGACATGGGTCTCGTAGTTCTCCTTCAGACTGCAGAGACTGCGGGAAAACAGCGATGGCGAGGCAATCTCTTCGCCCAGATGCCGGGGCAGGATCGTGGTCGTGTCGGCCAGCAGGACGGCATTCTCGATGATCTGGGCCAGTTCTCTCACGTTTCCGGGGTAATCGCGGCGATTCAGGATATCCATCGCCTCAGGGCTGAACCCGTGGACATGCTTCCGATGCTTTTCCGTGGCGAGCTTGAGGAAGTGAGCCGCCAGAACCGGGATGTCATCCTTGCGCTCCCGGAGTGCGGGCAGATGGATGTGGGCCGATTTGAGCCGATACATGAGATCCAGTCTGAACTTGCCCTCCTGGCAGGCCTTGTCCAGATCCTTGTTCGTCGCCGATATGATCCGCACATCGACGCGTATCGGCTTCGTCTCGCCGAGGCGCGCGAAGGACTTTTCCTCCAAAACGCGGAGGAGTTTCGACTGCATCTGGTGGGGGAACTCGCCGATCTCATCGAGGAAGAGCGTCCCCCCGTCCGCCTGCTCGAAGAACCCCTCGTAGTCCCGCAGGGCCCCGGTGAAAGCCCCCTTGATGTGACCGAAGAACTGACTTTCGAAAAGAGTCTCCGGGATCGATGAGATGTTGACGGCCACGAAGGGGCCATTCGGCGACGGGCCTTCCAGGTGAATGCCCCTCGCAAGCAATTCCTTTCCCGTACCGGATTCGCCGGTGATGAGGATCGGGTTTCCCCCCTTTGCCATGATCTGGGCATAGGACAAAAGCGACTGGATCTGCGATGACTGGGTCACGATCTCGGAAAACCCAGCAGGCTGAACGGTTTCGCTGTCCCGACGGGCGAGGTTCATTCCGGCCAGCAGGCCCTTTCGTTCATATGCGCGCTCGACCGAGCGCATGAGGTGCTCATTGTCGACGGGCTTGACGAGGTAATCGTAGGCGCCCAGTCGTATGGCCTTCACGGCCTGCGACAGGACGTCGACGGCCGTGATGATGATGAACTCCGTGTAGGGTCTGAAGGGCTTTGTCGCTTCCAGGACCTGGATCCCGTCCACCTCCGGCATGAGAAGATCAAGCAACACGATATCGTAATCGCCCTCCTTGATCCGGCGGATTGCCTCTCTGCCGCTGTCGCAGGTCTCGACATCCTTGATGCCCTGCCAGCGCAGGAGCCTCTTCATGGACGACAGGGTCACGTCCTCGTCGTCAACCACCAAGATTTTCATCGTCCACCTTTAAGAAGTCTGTTTGCTGTTTGCTGTTTGCTGTCTGCTGTCTGCTGCTTTTATCCGCTGCACCGCTAAAAGCGCTGTCTCGCGAGCCCGTCGATAACTCCCTTGAGCTTCCTGATATCCTGGAGTCCCTTCACAAAGATGTCCGGTTTTTCGCCGCCTGCCCCGATGAATTTCTTTTCCGTATCCCCCCATGCGATCGTCGTGAGCAGAGGGAACCGCTCCCGGATGGCCTGGAGCAGCGCTCCGGGATCCAGCCCCGGCAGCGGCTCTGTCATCAGGATGGTGTCCACCTCGGGGTTCTGGTAAAGGTAATCCGCAAGCCTCCGGACCGACGGGTCATAATGGTAGAACCAGTGGACGAAGCCGTCATCGATTCCGCTCACTTCCGTTTGCAGCTCGTCGAGCCGGTCCAGGTCCCTTTCGAGGGGAAGGATGAGCGGCCGGAGGTTCATCTGCACGCCGGGCTTCACGGGGATGAATACGGTGAACCGGCTTCCGATCCCCGGACGGGAAAGGACCCCAATCACGCCCTGGTGCTCCTGAATGAGCCCGTAAGAGACGGAAAGTCCCAGCCCGGTGCCGCCCGTGTCCCGCCGCGTCGTGAAGAAGGGCTCGAAGAGCCTGTCGAGAACGGGCCGGTTCATCCCGACCCCGTTGTCCTCTATGGCGATAACGACTGATCCCAGCCTCTGGATGTAGCGGGTGGAGATACGGATCAACCCCTTTTCCTTGTCGGGGATCGCCTGGTGAGCGTTCACGAGGAGGTTCGCCATCACCTGCTCGAGCTTCTGGAAATGGCCCTGCACCTGCGGCAAATCGCCGGAGAGGTCGAGGTCCAGCTTGGAAACGGAACGTCGGATCTGGCCTCCCACGATCATGAGTGTCTTCTCTACCACGTCATTCACGGAAACGGGCCTTGCCTGGACGCCTTCCTCGACGCGGGCGAAATCCTTCAGATTCGAAACTACCCGGTTGATCCGGTCCGAACCGATGCGAAAGGCATTGATGATCTCCGTCATGTCGTTTCGCAGCTCTTCGATGCTCACGTCGCGCTTTCCCCACCCGGGGTTGGCGGCGGCGTAATCGGCCACGACCGGCTCGCAGAGCTTCCAGATCTCCTCGAGCAGCGGAATGTTATAGGCAATGAAGCTGTTGGGGTTGTTGATCTCGTGAACGACGCCCGCAACGATTTCGCCCAGGGAGGCAAGCTTGTGGGCCTGGATCACCTGCTGCAGGCGCGTGCTCGATTCCTGGAGGATGCGCTTTTCCTCCGTCACATCCTGCCACATCCCCACGATGCGGCCCACCGACCCCCCCGGCCCGTGGATCAGGCGGCAAAACTCGGAAAACCAGCGGTATGTCCCGTTTGCGGCGCGGAATCGAAATTCGCAGCCGCACATGCCTTTCGAGGCGATGCCCCGGTGGCAGCTTCGAACGCCCGTGCGATCATCGGGATGGACGTGCTCGAAGAAAAAGGATGGGTCCTTCAGGAATGCCTCGGGCTGAAATCCCGTGATCTCCTCCACGGTGCCCGTGATGTAGGTGATTTCCGACTGCTCGTCCCCCTTCGCCGTGAAGGTGACGATCGGCAGGGACTCCAGCACGACGGAGAGCCGCTCGGACGTCTGGACCAGCCTCTTCTCGGTATGCTTTCTCGATATGGCCGCGCTCAGGGTGCTTGCCACGACACTGAGGGCTTCCATCTCCACATCGGACCAATTTCTTTCGCTGACGCAATCGTCATAGCCCATGAAACCCCACCAGCGATCGCCCAGAAAGATAGGCACCACGGCAACGGACAGGATGTCCCGGGATTGAAGCAGCGTCCGTTCGCTTGCGGGCAGCTCCCGGACAAGGCCGAAGAGATGCCCCCCCTGCCGCATGATATCGGCCCACCGCGCAAACCCTTCTTTCTCCAGGGCAAGATTCTGCAGATACGCGTTCCCGATTTCCGGCTCGATGCCCTCCGACACCCACTCATAGCGCTGGCTGGTGAGAAGAACACCCTCTTCCGATGTCCGGTTCTCGTATATGTAGAGACGACTGACACCGGTGACCGTGCCGAGCCTGGCGAGGATTTCACGGATGTCCGTCTCCCAGGAAGGCGCCTTCAGGAACCTCTCGGCGGCGAAGCTTGCCACCTCCAGGATGGCATCGCGGTAGCGCAGCTCCTCCTCGGCTCGTTTGCTCTCGGTGATGTCACGGACGGACTCGATGGCTCCCACGAGATTCCCCTGGGAATCGAAGAGGGGCGCCGCCGTACCGGCAATATAGATCTTTTCCCTGCCGTCGCCGGGCCTCGTTATGTAGTTCTCGCCTACGAGAACATCGCCCCGCCTCTGCACTCTTGCATAGCTTGCAGCCATTTCCTGATCGGGCGAAAGGACCAGGTCGATGAGCAGCGGCCTTCTTTCCCCGTAGAAGGGCACGGCATAAGCGTAATTGCTTTTGCCGAGCATGACCGCCGCCGAAATCCCGGTCATGGCCTCCATCGATTTGTTCCAGGCGATGACCTTCCCGTCGCGGTCGATGGCAAACGTGGCATCGGGCAGAAACTCGATGATGTCGGAAAGGCGTCTTTCGGAATCCCGCAGGGCCCTTTCGGCCCGGTTCCGGTCCTCGATCTCCAGGATCAGGGCCTGGTTGGCCACCATCAGCTCCGCCGTCCTCTCCCGCACGCGCTGCTCGAGCTCGTCCTGATAGTGCTTCAGAGCTTCCTCCGTGCGTTTGCGGTCGGTGATGTCGAGAGCCGTGAAGACGACGCCGGCGGAGATGTCGGAGGGGTCGATGGATTTTGAGCTGAGCAGAATCTCCAGCATCGTGCCGTCCCTGTGCTTCCACTGGGTTTCGATGACACCGGTGCCGCCCTGCCTGACCTCGATGTATTTCTCGAGGCCCACGCGCTCGTATTCCTCGTCGCTGGCGTAGAGAATGCGGGCGCTCTTCCCGGCCAGATCCTCGCTTCGGTACCCCACCATGCGGGACACCTGGTCATTCGTCCAGCCGAGCACACGGTTGTAGACCAGCCCGATACCGATGGGGGCGGCCTGGAAAATGCTTTTCATGAGTGCTTCGCTCTGGCGCAGGGCCTCTTCGGAGCGCCGCCTGTCCGTGATGTCCTGGGAATAGATGACCAGCCGGTTGACTCTGCCCCGGGAATCGAAAATGGGGTAGATGCTGTTCTCGAGCCAGCGCCCGTCGCGCTCGTCACTGAACCGAAGGGGATGTCCCCTTTGAATCACTTCCCTGAGTTGCTCTCTCCTGTGCTTTGCCAGATCCTTGCTCAGATACCCATAGACTGATGTCCCGATGATGCTGTCGAGAGACACGCCAAGCCTCCGGGCGAACGTCTCGTTCGCAGCCAGGGCGATCCCCTCCGTATCGATGAGTGCGAAGGATTCCGTGGCGGCATTGAGCATGGCGCTCGCCGTCTCGAGGCTGTCGCGAAGGGCTTCTTCGGCCCTCTTGCGGGATGTAACATCCTCGATGAATCCTTCGAGGCGGACGACCCCTTCTTCCCGATCCGTTATGACCCAGGCGTGGAGCATGGCCGTAAAGACACTTCCATCCTTGCGGCGATACTGATTTTCGACCTGGACCGGACCGTTGCTGTCGAGGATCATCTTGACCACATTGGTGCGAATCGAGGGATAGGCGTAGAGATCGGTCGCAACATTTTTCACATGCAGCATGAGATCGTCAACGGAATCGTAGCCGAACATACGGGCAAAAGCAGGGTTGATGGTGAGGATCTTTCCCCCGGGCGTCGTCTGAAAGATCCCGAGAACAGCATCCTCGAACAGCCTCCGGTACCGTGCCTCGCTCTCTACCAGCGCATCTTCGGCCTTCTTGCGACCCGTGATGTCGTTGTAAACGATGAATGCCGCCTGTTCGCCGGCAAAATCGATGATATTCGCCGAGATCTGCACCCAGCGCACCTCGCCCCGGGCAGTTTTCAATGCGCATTCATATTCCGTGACCCTGCCCTTCGCTGCCAGG
>DASRZY010000102.1:0-26874 GCA_035685905.1 Syntrophales bacterium | reverse complement strand
GCATAAAAAAACAGGCCTGGAGGCGTGGAGATTGTCCGACTCGGCCCATCCGGGACGCGTCACGTCTTTTTGTCAGGAGTATGAACGTCTTTTTCTTCAAGTATTCTTTTTTGTACATCAAGGCGCGACGAATTGTGTACGACCTTGCCGCAACAGACCCACAGCCACCCGTTCCCGTACTCGATGGGTTTGATTTCCTTGCCGCAGTGCGGACAGAGAATCTGATTCAACGTGCCTGGCCCCCATAAGTAAGGATACAAATGTAAAGAATTACAGAACCGTTACTTTTGCAATGGTTAAGGATTGGGGATGAATTAGGGAGATAATATCACTATATTCCCAGGGAGCGGAGGTGTGACTGGAGATTTACTTTCGCGTTGCTCAGGCCGAGCTTTTTCCTGATGCTTTTCCTGTGCGTGTCAATGGAACTGGTTGCGATCCCCATGACATCAGCAATATCCTTTGTGGTCTTGCCGTCCTTGATGAGCGATGCCACCTGGGATTCCGTGGGGGTGAGGTTGCTTTGCTGCATGGTCCTCATCAGGGGGGACATGATCTCGTTGAAGTGCGTTTCCATGATGCCGAGATAGGACGTCTGCCGCTCATCGAGGCGCGTCCTTTTCATCTTCTCCGCATAGGGGAGGATCAGATTCTTCATGTTCGCCACGAACCGCTCCTCCAGTTCTCTTCTGTCCTCTTCGCGCTGCCGCAACAGCGCCCTCGTCGCCGCGTTGAGTTCCTCGAGGATCTGCGTCTTCTCTTCCAGCTCTTTTGTACGCTCCTTCACCAGGTCCTCCAGCCGTTCCCGGTGAGTCGCCAGCTCGTCTTGCGCCTTCCTGCGGTCGGTGACATCCCTCTGGGACCCGATGAAGCCGATGAGCCTGCCGTCGATGTCGTACAGCGGAGACACCAGGAACTGGCAATAGAATGTGCTCCCGTCTTTCCTCCGGTTCAGGGCTTCGCCAAGATAAGCCTTCCCCGCGAGCACCGATTCGTAGATTTCCTTCTGGATCTCATCGGCCGCAGGTTCGGCATTGAGGACCTCCGGCGTTTTTCCCAGCAGCTCTTCCTTGGGCCAGCCGTACAGTTTCTCCGTGGCGCTGTTCATGTAGATGATCCGGAACTCGGCATCCGTGCAGATGATGGAATCCGTGGACTGCTCGACGACCTGGCTCAGGAATCGCACTTCCTCTTCCGCTTTCTTGCGGTCGGTGATGTCTTCGCCGATGCTCGCGGTGCCGATCGCATCCCCGGAGATGGAATGAAGCACCGTGTTGTTCCAGCGGATGAGCCGTCTTTCGCCTGAGCGGGTGAGGATTTCGTTCTCACGATGCCACACGGCAGGCCGGTCATCATTCAGCAGCACCGCGAAGACCTGTTTCAGTTCCTCGCCCTGCCCCGGCGGGATGAAGAGCTCGAACCAGTTTGAACCGAGAACTTCCTCGCGTCGCCAGCCCGTCAGCCGCAGCAGGTAATCATTGCAGAAGGTCACCCGCCCGCCCCAGTCGAGCGTCAGCGAAAGCAGCTCGACGTTGCTCAGCATGTCGCGATAACGCCGCTCGCTCTCCCGCAGTTCGTTCTCTGCCCGCTTCCTGTCGGTAATGTCGAGAATAAAGGCGGCAATTTGTTCTTCGGGACCCGGCAGCATTAGGATGTACAGGATCACGAAGACCCGGGTCCCGTCCCGCAGGACATATTCCTTCTCGTAGGGTGTGCATGTACCCCGTTGACGCATTTCTTCGATCGCACGATCATCGGCGGGGAGCCATTCAGGAGGTGTGATGGCCCGCCAATCGACCATGCCTCGTTCGAACTCCTCGCGCGAATAACCGATCGTACGCAGGTAATAGTCATTGGTTTCGATGACGGCCCCTGTAGACATGGCGATAATGATGCCCACGATATCGGCATCGACCAGGCGCCGGAGACGCTCGTGGGCACGGTCCAGGTCGTCCTCGGCCCGCCTGCGTTCCGTGATGTCCCGGTAGATCGTAATCGTCCTGACCGGGCCGTTCGGCGCCCCGAAGGCGCTCGAGCTCACCTCGGCGGGGAAGGTCGACCCGTCCTTTCGCCTGAAGGTCAGGATTCCCCTCCATTTCCCCGTCTTTTCCCGCTCTTCTACAGCGAGGGCCAAGGCCGCGTCCTGCACGACGATCCCGTCACGGCCCGCGCGGCAGATCTCCTCCTCCGTCATGCCCAGAAGCGACTGGGCTGCCTGGTTTGCCGAGAGGATCTCGCCCGTGGGAAGTCCGAGCTGGATCGCATCCAGGCTTTTGTCGAACAGGGACCGGAAGCGCCTCTCGCTCTCGCTCCGCGCGTCGAGAGCCTTTTTTTGCTCGGTCGCGTCGGTCAGGAATCCTTCCAGTCCAATAACCTGATGATCGGAGTAAACGGGACTGGCGGAAAAGGTGTGATGGCCGATCGAGCCGTCCTTGCAGAGCCGCGAGAATTCGCCCGTGGGGACGGGATCGCCTGCAAGCAGTCCTTCAACGACTCGCTGCGCCTTGCCCAGATCCGCATCAACCTGGGTTGCGGAGAAATGCCTGCCGACAATCTCGTCCGGCGAATCATACTTGTGCATCCGGAGCCAGGCATCATTGACCTGCCGGTAGATGCCGTCCCGGTCGATGAAAAAGTAGCCCGACTGGGCATTATCGATGATTCCACGCAGCCTCTGCTCGCTGCCGCTCAGTTTTTCCTCTATCCGCTTGTATTTCGATTCCGCCAGTTCGAGCTCGGCAATCCTCTCCCTGAGGGAAGTCAGCTCCCGGCTCTGTGCCTGCAGGGTCTTGGACGGATCTTTCATAGAGGCCCCTCTGTTCTCTGATGCGAGCGGATCGGAAAGGCAAAAAGCATCGCTTATGGCCGGTGGCGGCAATCAACCACGATTGGATCCTGCGCGCCATGGGGTTCCCTGTCCCCGTGAGGGGACATTTGATTGATTATTCAGCATTTATTTCCCATCTCTGCAACAGAAATGTTGAGAAGCGGACCGACTGGCACGACGCAGCTCGCCAAGCGGAAATTGCTTTGCATTCGGCCCGGCGATATGGAAAACTACGGTCCACCGAAAACGGATGTGAGGAGCGCGGCGCCATGAAGAAAGGGAAAAAGGTTCTCGTTCTGCTGGGAAGCCCCAGGCGAAAGGGAAACAGCTCAATCCTTGCGGAGGCGATCGCCGGGGGCGCAAAGGCTGCCGGTGCAGCCGTCGAGACGGTTTTTCTTCACGCCCTCGAAATCGCCCCCTGCAGTGCCTGCTATGCCTGCCAGAAGCCGAAGAGCAGGGGCTGCGCAATCGACGACGAGATGCAGCCGATCTACCGGAAGATGCTGGAGGCCGAGGCCTGGGTTATTGCAAGCCCCGTCTACTGGTTCACCATGTCCGCCCAGACCAAGCTCTGGATGGACCGCTGCCTGGCCTTCGGCGCCTACGGGAAGGACCCCTTCGAGGGCAAGCGCATCGCCCTCGCCATGAGCTACGGCGGAGAAGACCCTTTCGACTCGGGATGCGTCAATGCCCTCCGCACCTTCCAGGATGCCTACCGATACGTCGGGGCCGAGATCGTCGGCACGGTCTACGGCAGCGCCATGGAACCCGGCGACATCCGGGCAAACAAGGCCCTCCTCAAGGAAGCGAAGGGACTCGGCAGGCAGTTGGTGAGCGGCTGAGGTTGACAGGGCCGGAATGGCCGGAGGGAAACGTGGACGACCACATCGCCCTGGATCAGCTCGAGGCGCTTGCCGATGGCCTCGGGGTGGAAGTCCGGTATGAAAAAATCCCGCAGGACGACGTCACGATCTCGGGGGGGCTCTACCGGTTGAAGGGAAAAAACGTCATCGTGATCGACTCGCGCGCAACAACGAGGGACAGGATTCGCGTCCTCGTGCAGGCCTTGGGGCAGTTCGACTTGACAGACGTCTACATCCGCCCCGCCCTGAGGGAGTTGCTGGAGAAGTAAAGACCCCGCCTCAATATTTTTCTTTGACTTCGGTTATTTCGGCTGTCCCCACCTTGTAGTCGAAATCCCCGAGGGGCCTGACAAACGTGAATTTGCAGGGATCGACCACGAGCAGCTGGCCCGCCGTGTCGACACTGCCGCTGGGGATGGAGAAGGGCAGCGCAACGACCCACATCACCGACCCGACCGCAATGGCAACCAGGCCTGTAGTCCGGGCAAACAGAACATCAGCCACCATGACCATGCCGTCCTTTGGCGGCTCGGCAAATGCCGACGCCGAGCTCACGATCAGGGCGAACGCCACAAACATCGCAATCGCTGTCTTTTTCATGGACACACCTCCTGCAGGGTCTCGTCATCCGAGACGGGAATAACCCTTATTTGTTTCAGTATCGCTTTTGGGCCCCCGCAAGTCAATACGACGGGAGCATGATTTCAGCCTACGAATCGTTTCTGACTCCGGCCTCATCCGGTATTCTTACTTCTGCAGGCTGGCATGAAGATTGTGCCCCGTCGGGGGGGCGGTGTTTCTCATCCCGCGGCAGGCTCACGCGCTGTGCCTCAAGGCCCCCCGGTACAGCACCAGATTCTCGCTGAGCATTTCGGGGATGGGCAGCTCGTAGGGGCATCGCTCGATGCAGGCGCCGCACTGGTCGCACTTCTCGGCGCTCTCTACGGCGTCCCGGGAAAATTTCAGGGCGAAATCCCCCTGGAACCGTTTCAGGATCGATTTGAAGCCCAATGCCTCGGGGATCCGGACCCCCTTTTCGCACGGCAGGCAGTAGCCGCAGCGGTGGCAGAACCGTGTCCCCAGGTCGGCCCGGATCCTGTCCATGTCGGCACGATCCGCCCTGGTGAGCTTGCGCCGTTTTCGATAGAGGGCCACGATCTCGTCCATCTCCGCCTTCGAGATCACGCCCGGATCCGGGATCACCTGGGGATACTGCTGCAGGAATTTCATGCAAAGATCCGGCCGCTGCAGCAGTCCCCCGCCCAGCGGCTTCATGCCGATGATCCCCATGCCCATCTCGTCGGCCACCCCGAAGAGTTCCTCGGCCGCCTCCGTCTCGATGAAGTTGAACGGAATCTGCACGGTCGAAAACAAGCCCCTGCGGCACACGCCGGCGGCAAATTTCACGTTGTGGGAGGAAAAACCGATGAAGCGCACCGTGCCGTCCCTCCGGGCATTTTCCACCGCCCTGTAGGCGCCGTCGGAGGCCAGGACCTGGGCCAGCGTTGCGTCATTGGAGACATTGTGCAACTGGTAGATGTCGATGCGGTCGGTTCTGAGATTCTGAAGGCTTTGCCGGATGTGTTTCTCTGCCGTTTCGGCATCCCTCCGGAGGGTCTTCGTCGCAATGACGACCTTGTCCCGGACATCGCTCAGAGCCTCTCCGACCTTCTTTTCACTGTCCCCGTAAACGTTTGCCGTGTCGAAAAAGGTGATCCCCAGATCGTAGCAGTGGCGCACGACCGCGGCGCCCTCCTCGAGAGGCAACGGGATGATGGGGATCCCGCCGAAGCCGATCTCCGAGACAATCAATCCCGTGCGGCCCAGTTTCACTTTTTTCATTTTACCATTCCTTCCGTTCACTGAATTCGCGTGAAGACAATCCTCGGCCGCCCACACTCAGTCGACCCAATGGACAATCTCCCTTGGCTCCGCCCTCTTCCTCTCGAACCGGTTGAGTGGATAGCCCGGATCGGGATACCCCAATGCGATGCCCACGGCGATCCGCCTGTCGTCGGGAATGGAGGCGATCTTGCGCAACAGGTCCGGATATCGCACCGCGGCGGCCATGATGCAGGTGCCGAGTCCCCTGGCGTGGGCGAGCAGGCAGATCGTCTGCACGACGAGTCCCGCATCGAACATGGCATACTCGACGAGCACATCCCTCGGGATGCAGGCCACGATCAGGCAGGGCGCGTCAAACAGGGTGGCCATTCGGGCGTAGAGCTGCTGACGGGCATCCTTGTCCGCCCGGTCGATCCCCAGCATGTCCAGCAGGCTCTTTCCCAGCTCGCCGTAGCGCGCCTTCAGCGCCGACGGCCAGGCTTCCGGCATGGGAACATCCGGCGCAAAAGCCAGCCCCTCCGCGAGCATCCGTGCTCCGGCCTCATTGAAGGCGGCAAGGGGCTCACCGGTCAGCACATAAAACTCCCAGGGCTGCGTGTTCCCCCAGGAGGGCGACCACCGGGCGGCATCGAGGATCTCATCGATGAGCACGCCGGGAACTTTTTGCGAGGTGAATTTCCGGATGCTTCTTCTGCCCCTTACGGCCGCCTCCAGTTCCATCGCTCTCCTCCTTTTTACATCACAACGGTATTTTCAGCCCTGTCCCGGCATCGCCGGTTTCTCTACGCCGTCGGCACCTGCGGCAGGATGCCCATCTTCCGGTAGACCGGCCGGATGTGCCTGCGGATCTCTGGCAGACGCCTGTAGAAGAAGGCCGCCCCGATCATGCAGCAGGCCCCCGTAATCACCAGTGTGCCCGGCGCGCCGATCACGGATGCCAGCGAGCCGGCAAAGAGGCTCCCGAAGGGCGCCATCCCCATGAACGACATTGCGAAGAAGCTCATGACGCGGCCTCGCTTGTCCTCGTCGACAATCGTCTGGATGATCGTATTGCTTGACGCCATCTGCACCATCATCCCGAAACCCGTCACGAACATCATGACGAGGGAGAACAGGAACACCTTCGAGAGGGCAAAGGCGATGATCCCCGCCCCGAACAGGCCGGACGTCAGGGCGATCCAGCGGCCCAGCCCCAAAACCGTCTTCCTCGATGCCAGGTAGAGCGCGCCTGTGAGCGCCCCCAGCCCCGAGGCCCCCATGAGAAACCCCAGTGTGTGGGAGCCGCCCAGGAGGATGTCCCGCGCAAAGACGGGCAGCAACACCGCATACGGCATTCCCATGAAGCTGATCAGGGCGAGTTGCAGCAGGATGTACCGGATGGGGACGAAGTCCCGCACGTACCGGTAGCCCTCCGTCAGGCCCTCCTTGAGGCGCACATGCCGGAGGGTGATTTCTTTTTTCGGAATCCGCATGGCCGCAAGGGCCAGGATGATGGCAAAGAAGCTGATCCCGTTCAGAAGAAAACAGATCCCCTCGCCCGTGACGGCGATCATGATCCCTGCAATGGACGGCCCGACAAGCCTTGCCCCGTTGAAAAGAAAGGAGTTCAGGGCGATGGCGTTTCCCAGATCCTCTTTCCGGTCGAGCATCTCGATGAAGAAAGACTGCCGAACAGGTATGTCCACAGCATAAACGAAACCGATGAACAAACTCAAGCCGATGATGTGCCAGACCTGCACGACCCCGGTCAGCGTGAGGAAGGCCAGTACAAAGGCCTGGACCATGGCCAGGGTCTGGGTCGCGATCAGCAGGTGGTACCGGTTGAACCGGTCCGCATAGACGCCGGCGACAGGTGAAAAGATCAGCGTCGGGATCTGGCTCGAGAAGCCGACAACCCCCAGCAGGAAGGGCGAATCCGTCATGCGGTACACGAGCCAGCTCATGGCAACCTGCTGCATCCAGGTGCCGGTGAGGGAGACCGCCTGGCCACCGAAGAAAAGGCGGAAGTTCCTATGCTGCAGGGACCTCAGGATGGAGGTGATCTTTCGGTTCCGGCCGATGTTTGCCATTTCCTGCCTGAACGGGGATGACTCTCGCCCGCGGGCATCCCTCTATTGCTTCTGCACGTCGGGCCTCACCGGCTCCGAACCGAACAGGCGGCTGAGCTTCTGGCGGACCATCTGGATGTGCTCTTTCAGGATGAACACCTCGTCGTAGAACGCAACCGACACGTGAATCCGGCTGACGCCGTCCTCAATTTGATCCAGCCTCGCGTGGTAGCCTTCGCCCCGCTCCGGGCCCTGATGTTCCTTCAGTTCCTCCTCGAGTTCCCTGAGCTCGCGGTACCAGCGATAGTACTTCGACCGGTTTCGCCAGGTGTAGATCCACGGCATGATCCCGATCATGGGTATCAGCACCATCCCGATCGAGATCAGGACGAGGAGCATGCGGTCGACAAAGGTGGCAGCCCAGAAGGGCAGGTAGCCATGCAGCCAGGAGCCGCCTGAACGGTAGAACCGCTGCGCCTGCTCGCTGATCGGGAAATCCTGCGTCTTGATCGACGGGAACTCCCCCGCCCTGTGGACCCACCCCGGCCCGCCGTGAATCTCGACAGCGGCTTTCAGCAGAAGATGCGTCAGTGCCGGGTGCAGGTTCTTCCGCACCAGCAGATTGGTCGTGGGCGCCAGCAGGTGGACGTCGGAGGCCGGGGAGTGCTTCGAGGGGCTGAGGATCCCCCGCGGCAGGATCACGTGGGACATGTGGGGGAAGAGCCGCGTGTAGGCCTCGGCCTGGCTCAGGCTCATCAGCTTGACACCCGGCGCGGCGAGCAGTTCCCTGACCAGCGCGCTGTCGGTGTAGCCGAAGGTCATGACCGCGTCCACCTTGCCAGCCAGCAGAGCCCTCCCTGCCTCCATGCTGGGGTACTCGTGCAGGACCGTCGGCGGGACGGAGACGCTGGCTGCCTTCAGCAGGTCGAGCGAGATCTTCCGCACCCCGCTTCCCTCCGGGCCGATGCTGATACGCTTGCCCTGCAGTTGCGAGAGATCGTCAAGCGTTTCATCGCCCCGGTAAAATATCCACAGGGGGGTGTAGAAGATGCTGCCGAGAGATTCGAGGTTCGAGGCGTCATCGGGTTTCCCCATGCCGTCCTGGACGAACCCTGCATCAACGGACTGTGACTCGTCCTGCAGGCGCCGGAGATTGTCAACGGCACCCGTCGACGGGAGCAGCTTCAGATGGACCCCGTCTCGGGCCAGGACATCCCGGTAGCGTTCACCAAAGATGACGAACGAGCCGCCTTCCATCCCCGTCGTCATGGTCAGCGTTTTGGGCGGCATGGGTTGCAGGAAACGATAGCTTGCCCAGCAGACCAGCATGACGATCAGCAGAACCGGGATATAGATGATGGCCACGGCTCTCGGTGTCAGCTCTCTGATCTTGTTGCGTCTCATCTTTTCGCTCTCTTTGTGCGCGCCTCGAAAAAATGAGCGATCACGGCTGCCCCTTGAGATACTTGTTGAACCAGACGATGCATCGGCCCCAGGCATCTTGGGCAGCCTCGGCGCGATAACTCGGCCGGTAATCGGCGAAAAAGGCATGCGGCGCCCCGGGGTAGATCACGAACTCGGCCGTCTTGCCCGCCGCTTTCATGGCTGCCTCCATCGTCTTGACGTCGGCCACGGGGATGCCCAGGTCCTCCGCCCCGTACAGGCCCAGGACGGGCGCATTGATCTTCGCCGCCACGTCGAGCGGCCCCGCCGTGCGCACCCCGGGTGTCAGGGCCGGCCGGAGCTGGCCGTACCAGGGAACGGCGGCATTCAGATCCGTGCCCCGGGCGGCATAGAGGAGCGTGTACATCCCGCCGCGGCAGAATCCCGTCATCCCGATCCTGTCGGGTCGAGCTTGCGGTTGTTTTTTCGCCCAGGCCGCGATGGCATCCAGGTCGGCCATGACGCGGGCGTCAGGGACGGGGTCCACGACTTTGCGCACCGCGTCGAGGTCGGGCAGGTTCAGCACGCCCCCTTCCCTGGCATAGGGCTCGAAGGTGACGGCCAGAAACCCCGCCCGGGCAAATCGGCGCGTCACGTCCTTGATGTGCTCATGCATCCCGAAGACCTCCGGGATGACCACGACCACCGGGTATTTTCCCGGTGCCGCGGGCCGGGCTTCATAGATGGGGACCTGGAAACCGCCGGAGAGCACCGTGCCGTCGGCGACGGCAAGACCCTCCGTCGAGGTGGTGATGACCTTGCCCGCCACGGGGGTTGCCGCAATGGCGAACCCCGCGAGGCCGACCCCCGCCACACCGACCGTTGCAAGAAACTCCCGACGCGACATTCCATGATACGCATTTGCCAGCCAGTCTTCGACCATGGGTTCCTCCTTTTCTGCAATCCGTGATCGGAAGGACACGAAATCAGGTATCTGTTGTCGATTATAAGGATAAAACAGACAAGGGAAAGAGAAAAAAGCAAGGGGGTACTGTTTTCCACCGGCCACTGACCACTTTCCTATTCTTCACATAACACATGACACATAACACTTCTTCACTGTCTTCCTGTCCCTCGTCCTCTCTTTTTCACTGGCCACTAACCACTGACCACTAGCCACTGTCTTTTAGTCACTGCTGCGAAGCAGCTCTATAGGGGGTCTTCAGATACTTCCGGGCCTCCACCTTCGCGACACTTTCCCCCGTATCAATGCTCAGGGCCATGGAATAGTATTCTTTGGCCTGCTCCCGCTCATCGCGGGCATCGCAGATCATCCCCAGGCGCACATACGACCAGACCCGGACGCGGGCGTTGTAGTCCGCGGTGTCGCTCAGGGATTTCCGGAAGTAGCCTTCGGCCCTGGCATAGTCTCCCTGGGTAAAGTAGATCCGTCCCATCAACTGGTCATGCCGGGGCTGGAGCTGCGGCGCGTAGGGCGGCTTGCCGGAGGCGATCCCCCTCTCGAGTTCCCGGGCGATGGCCAGGGCTTCCTTGAATTGATCGAGCTCCGCGAGGATACTGGCCAGGGCAATGGAAAGATTGTAATTGCGGGGAAATTTCTTCTGCAGCTCCCGGGCAAGGGGCAGAACCCGGCCGGGCTGTTTTTCGAAATTCAGGTACACGGAGATCAGCTCCGACTGGGCCAGTTCCTTGAGAAGGTCGCCCTTTGTGGCCGCCAGTTCGACATCCTCAAGCCCCCTGCGGCTGTCCCCCTTTGTGATGAGAAGTGAAGAGAAGAAGCGCGCCAGCTCCGGCAAACGGTCGAGGTTGTAGCGGATCGTGCCCGTCAGCAGGTAGCTGTCGTAGTTCTCCGGGTCCTCCTTCTGCACCTTCTCCAGGCAGGACCAGAGGTTGTAGGCCTCGTCGGCCGCCGTGAAATATTCCTTCTGCCGCTGGGCCCAGCGAAACTTTGCCGTCCTTGCCAGGGCCATGGCGAACCAGGCCCGGCTGTCCCGGGGATTCCGGCCGACCCGCCTGTCCCCCCGGGCAAGCGTTTCGCTCACGTACCGCAGCATCGCCTCCCGGCTTGCCTCGCGCTGCTTCGGATCGAAGCTCGTTTCCGCAATGGAGAGCTGGTTCACCGCCTGGAATGCATATCCCGTCGGGTCATCCGGGTCCAGTTCCACGGCCTTCTGAAACTGGGCACCCGCGCCGAGAGGGTCCATGTTGAACGCTTTTTCGATCCCCTGCCGAAGAATGCCATGCATCGCCGACGGCTGGAGCGCAAGGGCCTCCGGGGGCTGCAGCGCGAGGGCAGCCAGGCAGAGCATGCACGTGATCGCGAACAGGATTGCAGCGCTGCATTTGTTCATCCGTTGCCGCTCCGTCGATCGTGGCGGGCGCCCGCAGGCCGCCGTTTCGAATGGTACGCCATGACTGTCAGTTTATGTGAAGCTCCCCGCCCACAAGGCGGGGCTTCCCGGAAAGGAAAGAACCAGACTTGATTGCGCGCCGGAATACCAGGGGTAGGGCATCATCCACCCTCACCTCTGTCCTCTCCCCTCAAGGGAGAGGAAGATTAAGGAATAGGGTCTTTCACAGGCGCCCCCGGTCACGAAGAGAAAAGATACCATGCGAAAGGATCGGGGGGCGAAGGCCGGAGCCCCCGCAAACCCTCCGGGCATGCGCCCCCCCAGGGAGTTGAAGCGTCATTTCTGATCCGTCTTCTTCGTGTCCGCTGGATCCTTTTCCTCTTCCGACATGGCCTTCTTGAATCCCCTGATGGCCTTCCCCAACGAGTTCCCCAGCTCGGGCATCTTGCCGGGGCCAAAGACGATGAGTGCGATCACGAGGATGACCATCAACTCTGGAAAACCGAGATTGAACATGTTCATACCTCCCGTTCTTGTGCCGCCTGCCATCGATTCGCCGCCAGGGCCGATGGCCGTTGAGAATCACTCCCTGCATGCCGGCGCGAAGCGGCAATTCAACCCGTCAGTCCCTGTCTTCTTCCTGCCGCTCCTGCAGTACAGGCACTCCCGGTGCCTCCTTGCCGGCGGGGAGGGCATTGTCCTGCTGCGCAAGCCGATCCTCATCCGTCCTGGAGGGAAGGGACTGCGCCGGCTCGTAATACATGGCGGATAATGGAACCCCCAGTATCATGAGCAGGATGACGGCAAGAATCAATCGCTTCAGAAATGACATCTTCATCCTCCTGCCGGCATGGCCGGCACACCCGAAAGATGCCGCCCCGCGGCATTCAGGCCGGAGGGCAGATGCGGAATTGTGCGCAGATTTGCTGCCGGGAACTCAGCTCAGGGGAGGGGCTCGGAGGAAGAAGGGAAGAAGGAACCGGGCACTCGCCGTGAAGGCTCTCTCATGGAGAATCGTGTTTTGGTGTGCAAGGAACAGCCCGGCGAGATTCGGAGGGCCGCTCAGGGCAACGGAAAGCTTGGTCTTCTCGCAAAGCAGATCGAGATCGTCGTTGAGGGAGCTGATCTGAAGCGTCCTGGACACGACCGAATCCTGCTGCATTGCATCGGCAAACATCGCCGACACAAAAACCGGGATGAGCAAAACGGGAATCAGGATTCGTAGAGTTTTCATTTCCAAACTCGATCCGTTCGTTTGGCCATCTATTGCATAAAACCCCCGACCGTGTCAATCGGTCCAACGTGGGGCCGGCAGGGGGTGAACGTCTCTGCACAGCAATCCATTCTTTTCATCGGACCTGCCAGCCGCTTCAAGAGGCCTTTCCATCCACGGTTACTCATGTCGACTCGTATTCATTCAGTATTTCTTTCGTATCCTGTTTACGGTTCCTTCCCTGTACAGTATGCAGTCCAATTCAAAATTTGTGTTTTCTGGTCTGGACAAGCGAAAAGAGCAAGCGGTGCGGAAGCCTTGCGAGAGGTTGATTACGGCAACTCTTTTATCAGGAGATCAGCGAGATGTCCTTTGTGGTGCAGAAAAAAGACGAGAAGCGATATGCCCTCCTTGCTTTCAAAGGCGGCGTAACGATCTCGGAACTCGAGGAAAGCCGAAGGGCCTTGAAGGACATTGCGCTCGCATCCAACGGGTACCGGAAAATTATTGTCGACATGCAGGAGGCATCCCTGGCAGCATCCACCCTTGACATCCATCAATTCTTTGCATCAAACAAGGTCGAGCCGCCCACCGCTTGTTTAATCGCCGTCGTCGTAAATCCCAACAATTGGGCTGACGCACTCTTTGCGGAAAACGTCGCACGTAATCACGGCATCTGCCTGAGGGTGTTCCGGAATGATTTTCATGCCCGTGCCTGGCTGGGGATTTCCGATTCGCACTAGCGGCTCTGCCCGGCAACCGGCCTCGTTCATGCGGCTGGATTTATTTTTATCCATTTTTACTCGTCCCTACCCCCTCGTCCCTTGTCCCCGCTATTCTCTTCAAATGGTCACCGGTCACTGCCACTCAGCGTCCTGCACTCTGCACTTCCCTCCCTTCTGCGAAAGCAGTCATGCCTTGCGGCTTGAGGCTTGTGGCTTGCGGCTTATATCAGGTTGATCACGGTGATCTCGGGTCTCGCATTGAGCCTGACAGGGGTGAAGGTCGTACCGATCCCCCGGCTCACGTACAGGCGGGAATCATCGATTCGGAAGAGCCCCTCCGGATAGGGTGTCCGCAAGTGGGCCAGGCTGAAGTCCCCGTCCGGCAGGCTCATCTTGATCTGCCCCCCGTGATAGTGGCCCGAGAGGGTAAGGGCGATGCCCTGAGAGGCGGCCTCGGGGAAGATCTCCGGACGGTGCGACAGCAGGATAGTCGGGATGGCCGGGTCCAGCCTGAGCAGAGCGGCCTCGAGATCGGGGTAACCGGAGCGCAGATCGTCGATCCCGGCAGCGGCGAAAGGCCCCCTCCCGGTCCGGATCACACGGTGTGCGTTCTGCAGCAGCGGGATGCCGTACTGACGAAAGATGGCCTGGAGCCGGCGCTGGTTCGCGACCCAGTTTTCGTGGTTTCCCAGGGTGGCAAAGGTGCCGTAGCGCGCCCGGACGCGGGCCATCTCTTCCAGGCAGCCCGGCAGAAATTCGATGGAGTTCGACACGTAATCGCCGGTGAGGACAAAGAGATCCGGCTCGAGCGCCATGACCGCGTCGGCGTAGCGCCGCATTTCCCTGCGGCTCATGTAGGGACCGGCGTGGATATCTGTGAGCTGAACCAGCCGCAGCGGGCAGCCGAAAGGCAGCGCGAGCTCCCGAACCTCCCATGCCTTGCCCGCATAAGCGGCGCCATATCCGGAGAGGATGAAGGGCGCCGCGGCAAGCCCGCCAACGCCGACCCTGAGGGCGTGCCTGCGCAACGGGTCCTCAGGAGCATCCGGTGTCCCATCGGCCGTGTTGCGACCGGGCCGGAAGATAAACCGCCACAGGCTGACGGCCACCTCCTCGATCAGCAGGAGAAGGGCCGACAGGATGGACCCGATGACCCAGATGGCCGGCAGATAGAACAGGACAAACCCGGCCGCCGGCGACAGATCCGCCCGGGAAATCGGCCGCGAAAGGACGAATCCGTTCATGGCGAAGATCAGGACGATCGCTGCCCCGACAAGGACTGCGGCAATGGCTTTGAAACGCCGGGACCGGCCGGTCGAACGGATCGCCCGCCAGATGCGGACGAAGAGGTATATCTGCGCGAATACCGCAAGGCTGACGATAATGAACCGAAGGGTCCCGAAGGTTAATGTAGGTGCCATACTGATCAATCGATGCCGTAATCTGCCACAGATCGGCACCGCCTGCAATGCAGTAAATGGTTGATTGCCCCTCTTTCCCCCTTTACAAAAGGGGGAGGAAGGGAAATTCTCCTGTCCTGCAGCTCGCGCCTCTTTCTTCTAGCCCTTGAGCCCTTGTACCTTTGAACCCCTAACCTGTCTTCTTCACTCAGTCACTCGGTCACTTTATTCTCGTCCCCACCCCCCTGTCCCTCGTCCCTTTCTTACACTGGTCACTGATCACTGATCACTGGCCACTACCATGCAGCGGCTTGCCGCTGCATGGTATCCGGCCTCCATCAGCGCCTGTCTGATGTCACGATCAGACGGCGTCTGTGCACTGCGGGACTGTCCGTCTTAGATCATATTCAGACGGGCGCCGATTTATTTTCCGGGGAAAATATCGATAATAAGGTCAACGAAAGGGAACAAAGCCACAGAGGACAAAACACATGATGACCCGGATCCACAAAGCAGCAGAAGGCAGGATTCAAAACGACCCCCGGATCAACCTGATGGGCGAGCGGGTGGACAGGACGTGGGCGGACCCCATCCTGAACCCCCGCGCGGGAACGATGCGCTGATCCCCGGGCAGAAATACATTCAAGGAGAAACCGCCATGAAGGACAAAGCCAAGAACGTAAAGACCGACAGGAAATTCTGGACCGACCCGATGAGCTTCCCCGTCTTCGGGCCGAAGCGCGGCAAGTAGGGAAACAGGAATCCAACCGATCCAGTCAAAACCATTCACAGCCGACAGGGAGGGCTGAAAAATGAAGAAGACGACAAGAGAAACCAGGAAAGACCGGAAGCTCTGGGCGGACCCCATGTGCTATCCCGTGTTCACGAAGTAAGGGACCAGGCGAGAGCCGACTGAAATACAACTTGTCACATTTCCTGTGCTGAAGACCCCTGTCCGGAAACGGGCGGGGTTCTTCATTTAGGGACGGCGCCTATCCGCCTTCAACGGCTTCCATCGACAACTCTATCTTCTCCTCCGGCGTTCCCTCGGGGTTCCAGCGCAGCCGCCACCGGGTGATGCCGGTCCGGATCGGGGCCTCGGCGCCCTCCTCCCCGTACTCCGCCCAGGCGGAGAAATCGATCCACCAGTTCAGGACCGCCTTGTACCCCCAGAGGTGAATCTTGCTGGCAACACCCGGATGAGCCGCAAGGAGCACATCGTAGACATCCCAGTGCAGCTCCCCCCCGGGTGGGATCGATCCTGTCGCGGCGCCGCCGAGTATCCCCGTCGCGTCATGAACCAACCCGCGCTCTTCGGAGAGCGTGGCATGCGGGACGACCCCGGCCGCCAGGGTGTTGCCCGTGTTGCGCAGCGAAAGGATCGCCCGGACAAAGGGGATATCCCGGCCCCCGGCCACCCGGAGAGTCGAGGGGACTGCCGTGATGCTGAACTGCAGTGCAACCGACATCGCGCTTTGCCATCCTTCTATTTTTTCTTTTCCGCCGATCCTCCAAACCGGAAGAGCTCGAATCGTCCACTCTCCAGATCGGCATAGGCCATTGCGTTTCGGAAGAGGCTCCCGCGCTTCAGCAGAATTTTCAGCACCTCCATGGCCTGGAACGTCCCGACGAGGGCGGCCGTCACGGCCGGAACGCCCAGCACAGCCTCGGGCCTGTCCGGGTCTGTCCCGCCCGAGGTCTCCCCGTAGAGTTGCTCCACGCCGGCATCCCCCGGAAAGACGGTCATGACCCTGCCCTCGAAGCCGGCCAGCGCCCCGTGCACCATGGGAATACCCAGCCGTCCCGCCGCCTCCTGCAGCAGCAGTCGATCGGGAACATTGTCCAGACCGTCGACAACGACATCGCACCCGGCAAGCACCTGGTCGATGACATCGCCGTTCAGCTTCACCTGGTGGGGAATCACCCGGACGCCCGGGTTGATCGCCGCCACGGCTTCGGCCGCGACCCGCGCCTTTGGCTCGCCCAGCGTCTCTTCGATGCACAGGGCCTGGCGGTTCAGGTTTGTCTCGTCAAATCGGTCACAATCCACGACCACGAGGGTCCCGACGCCGACCCGTGCCAGCAGAACGATGACCTGCCCGCCCAGCCCGCCGGCGCCCGCAACGGCGACCCGCGACCCGGCAAGCCTGAGCTGCTCCACAGCGGAGAGGATATCCACGTTGCGGATGTACCGGCAGGGGTAGACTCCAAGCCGAAGGGCCTCGCTGTAGATTTCCCCGAGACCAAGACCGAGTTGCCAGGCGATCTCGCAGGCCGCGTTGTCCTCGAGGATGTCCGTCTCGCGCCCCGCAGGGTCGGTGATCTTCCTGGATCGCTCACGGATCCGCCCCTGGATGTCCGGACTCATCACCCGCCCCTTCTTCCCCTTCATCCGAATCCATTTGAGGAAATTCTGCCTGTCGTATATGCTTTCGTATATGCTTTATTCAAGGTGTGATGAAGCCATGAAAATCGAACTCAACCTCTATGCCTCCCTGGCCCGTTCCGTGCCCCGCACAGGACCCGTGGAGGTTGACGGGGAAACCACGATCCTGGGGTTGCTGCGACGCCTCAACGTGCCCATGGACAGGGTGAAGATCATCTTCCTGAACGGCATCCATGCGAGCGGTGAGGAAACCCTCCACGAAGGCGACCGGGTGGGGGTTTTCCCTCCCGTGGCCGGCGGCTAAAACCAGGACAAAGGATCAAGGATAAAGGTCAAAGGAAGAATGGGGTACGGCCACTGCCGCGTAGCGGCACCCGTCCCTACCCCCTAGTCCCTCGTCCCTTTCTCCTCCTGAGCAATCGTAACCCTCAAGATAACTCTCGCCCGCCCCGCGAGCGCGTCCAGACCCTCCAGGCCGTCCCGGCAATCCTCCGGTATCCCCTTGATGACCTTCGCCAGATCCCCGGCATCGACCCCGATGCCGTGCGCCAGAAGCTGCGGCCCCAGTTCCTGCAGTGTCATACCGAAGAGCTTCACAACGATGCGGCCATCACCGATCCCCTGCGAGGCCGTGTCGTCGCGGTGCGTGATCCCGCTGCGCATGGCGGCCAGATGCCCGCCCCTGCGCAGCATCGCACCCATCAGTCCCGGCATGGCAGGCGCCAGGGCCAGCGTCGAGCCGTCCCGGACCAGGGCCGTATCGATGTTGTCCACGGGCTTGCCGTCCAGGAAAACCGTCTGGATTCTCGCCTCCATGTATTCGTCGGGCACGCCAAGCTCGTCGCGCAGAAGAGAACGTATCGGACGGCCGAGGGGGACATCAAGCACGAACCCCTTCTGCAGCAGCGGGAAGAAGCAGGCAAGCCGGCCCACAGGCACGGCGACGTCCACCCTTCCCTCAGCACCTGCAACGGCCTGCAACCATTCCGCCATGACCGTTGTCTTTCGAACGTCTCTCGGAAGCACTTACCAATCAAACACCCTGTCCAGCTCCGCATCGCTGACCTGGAATGTGACGTTGTGAGGGGGAAGCAGTTCCTTCCGGAAAAACTCCGGCAGGCGGTCCTGCGCTTTCGTAAAGCCGGCCTGCGCATTGAACTCCCGCTCCATTTTGAGAACCTTTTTGCCCAGCGCGGTCACGTCGTCGCCGGTCATGCTGAGCCCATAAAAGGCGTTGAGCAGGTCGAGGAGCGCCTGGAATGTGTCCGGCTGGTCCATGATCGCAAAGGCGATGAAAAGGCACATCCCCGTGGAGTCGATCGCCGCCGTGGCGATCTGGAGATTCCGGGACAGTTCGATCTGCCCTTCCGGCTTGAGCGGGTCGACGTAGCCCCCCACCTTGAGGATGTTGGTGGCCACGGCGTAGCCTGCCGTGTGGTCAGCACCCATGGTGCTCGTGGCGTAGGTGACGCCGATGCCCTGGATCGCACGCGGATCGTAGGCCGGAAGCGCCTGCCCCTTCACGACGGGGACCCGCTCGACGCCGAAGGCCCTGCCTGTAAACGCGGCGCCATTCCCCAGGATCCGCCCGAGGTAGCTCCCCTTGCCCACTTCCCCGAGGAGTCGGATTGCTGCATCGGCATCGCCGAATTTCGCCAGACCCGCCTCCATGGCCACCCCGATCGTCGCGCCCATCTCGATGGTGTCAAGACCGAAGTCGTCATCGAGGCGGTCCAGCACGGCAATCTTGTCCAGGTCGTCGATTCCGCAGTTTGCGCCATGGGCCCAGACGGTCTCGTACTCGGGCTGCTTGGTCAGGTAGTGGCCGTCCTTGTCGTGGTAGATGCCCGAGCAGCGGATGACGCAACCCCGGTGGCAGCCGTGGGTCGGGTTGCCGCCGCGGGCCTTCTCGTACTCCGCCTCGGTTTCGCCGCTGATCAGGGACGTCCCGGCAAAGCGGCCCCAGAGGAAGTTGTGGGTCGGGTAGGCACCCGCCTCGTTGATCACGTTCGCCAGGATGTTCGTGCCGAAACTGGGAAGCCCCTCACCCGTGACGGGGTGTTTCTTCAGCCCGTCCACGAAGGCCTTGTTGGCGGCCCTGAATTTATCGACATCTTTCGGGGCGCGGGCGCTCATGCCGGTGTCGTCCAGGACAATCACCTTGACCCCCTTGGAGCCCATGACGGCGCCAAGGCCGCCGCGGCCCGCGTGGCGCGTGGGCCTCAGTTCCATGTCCGTGAAGGCCACCGAGGCAGCATACATCTTCATCTCTCCTGCCGGACCGATGGAGACGCAGGCCATCTTGTCGCCATGCTCGCCCTTCATCTTCTCGATGAGGTCATAGTTGCCGAGCATCCGGAGGCTGTTGTCGATTGTGATTTTCACGCCGTCCTTGTTCACGAAGATCTTGTAGAGATCGTTCTCCCTCGGTTTTCCCTCGAGGATGATGGCGGCATAGCCCAGACGGGCCAGCACCTGGGAGGCCTGCCCCCCGGAATTCGACTCCTTGATTCCGCCCGTCAGGGGGCTCTTTCCGCCCACGGAGCAGCGCCCCGACATGGCCGCGATGGTGCCGCTGAGCATCCCCGGGGCAATGACGAGCTTGTTGTCCTCGCCCAGCGGGTGTGCCAGGGGCGGCACTTCCTTCGCAACGACGGCAGAGGTCAGCGCCCGGCCGCCCAGCCCTGCGTACTCTCCGACGGGGACCGCGCTGGCCGCAGGACCACCCTCTGCACCCATGTTGATTCTGAGAAGTTTCTCCATGATCCGTCCTCCTTTCTTGATGGGGCTTCCGGGGATGTTGCACGTTTTCGTGGCTAAGGATGCAAGCGAAACGAATCGTTCGGTGAAAAACGGAGCGTTGAAGCTCCCTGGAGTAACGTGGGGCTGGTTGATCAGAACCGGTGTAGGATCGGCAGCAAGACCGCTTCTCATCACTTTATGGAAATCATCTGCCATTGTCAATTATGCGAAAAAAGACATAAGAGAAGGGAAATGACAGGAAAAACAACAGATGTGCGGCCCGTTTTTTTTCAGCGCATCGAAGAATAAAATATTATACTATCTTCTGAGTCACGGCAGCGGGGTTCAGGTGTCCAAAATCCCGCGTTGCGATTCCTGAATGACGGATGGCGGATCGCCTGATGAAGAAATGGCTTGCAAAAAAAATCGCCAACACGCGCGTCACGTTTCGAGTGGCCCTCTCGACGTTGCTCGTGGTCATGCTCATCGGCACCGTGCTGATTGTCGGGACCCTGTCCTACTTTAATCTCAAGCGAAATGCCGACAATCTCACTGAACAGGTGCTCGACCAGACGTCCCTGCGGATCAAATTGTGGGTCGGGCAACTTCTCTCGAGGGGACTGGCGCAAAGCGAACTGAACCGCTCCCTGCTCCGGGAGGTCAAGCTCCGCCCCGAGACGTTCACCTGGCTTGCCCGTTCCTGGCAGCGGGTGCTCGATAAGGAGCCCTACTTCACGCTGATCTCCGTCTCCTTCGAGAGCGGCGTCATGCTGTCCGTCGAGCGTCTTCAGGACGGGAAGATCTCCATCCGCGAGTCACATTATGACAGGAAGGCCGGCAAGGCTGAAATTGTTGATTTTTGGCCCGATGAGTATCCCGACCGCAAGGCTTATGAAAAAAGGGAGTACAGCCTGACGGGGGAGTGGCAGATGCCGGCCTGGTATGCCTCTGCCCGGGAATACCCCCTTTGGACGGAGGCCCGGACGATCCGGAGCGGCGCCGAGACGGTGCCGGGCGTGACCTATGCAGCTCCCTTTCACGATGCGGGGGGAACCCTGCTCGGCATTGTGACGGTCAATTTCGACATCTCGGCCATCTCCCGTTTCCTCGATGCCAACCCGGTGGGAAAGGCTGGGTTTGCCTTCATTGTCGAGAAGACCGCGGGAGGAGAGTTGCGCGTCATCGCCCACCCGAACCCGGAAATCCTCACTCGAGCCACGAAAGACGAGAAGGGGCGAACCCAGTATGATTTTGTCCCCGCAGAGAGCCTCAGTGACGAACGGGTCGTCCGCTTCATGGAAAAACTGGCCGAGCAGAACGTCGATTATCTCGGCCAGGATCTCTGGACATTCCGCTATTCGGCGGGCGGCACCGAGTATTTTGGGAGCTATCGGCGGATCACCGGCGCAGACATGCCCGGGTGGATCATCGCCCAGGTCGTCCCCTACAGGGAGATCATGGGACCGGTGGAGCGCAACAACCTGGAGACCCTGGGCATCGGGGTCGTGGTCTGTATCCTGATTGTGCTCGTCAGCGCCTGGGTGTCGGCTCTCGTTGCCAAGCCTCTTCGCAGGATCGCCCTGGATTCCGAGGCAATCGGCCGATTCGAACTGGAAGCCAGGCCTCTCGAGCATTCGATGATCCGAGAAGTGGACCAGTTGATGGTTGCCACTCACGACATGAAACGGGGCCTGCGCTCCTTCCGCAAGTATGTGCCGGCAGACCTGGTCCGCCAGATCCTCGCCTCCGGCGGCGAGGCCGAGCTCGGCGGCCAGAGAGCAACCCTCACTATTTTCTTCTCCGATATCGCGGACTTCACGACGATCTCCGAGCGCCTTTCACCGGAGGAGCTGGTGGATCAGCTGGCCGAGTATTTCGAAGCGATGAGCAGCGCGCTGAAAGAGCAGCCCCCGGGCACCCTCGACAAGTTCATCGGGGACAGCATCATGGCCTTCTGGGGGGCCCCCGCGCCCAACCCCGAGCACGCCGTGACGGCCTGCCGCGCGGCGCTTCGATGCCAGGAGCAGTTGAAGGAGCTCCAGGACAAATGGACCCGGGAGGGCAAACCCCTCTTTCACCAGCGCATCGGAATCAACTCGGGCGAGGTCATCGTCGGCAATATGGGAAGCATCACCCGGCTCAATTACACGGTCGTCGGCGACACGGTAAATGTGGCCAGCCGCTTCGAGGGGCTCAACAAGCTCTACGGCACCCGGATCATTATCGGGGAGAGCACCCGCGCACAGGTGAAAGATCAGTTCCTGGTCCGCCCCCTCGACCTCGTGTCTGTCAAGGGGAGCGCGAAAGGCGTGAGAATCTACGAGCTGATGGCCGAAATGAGCAGCGCCGACGAGCGCATGCGCACAATCGCCCGGCTTGCCGCAACGGCACTGGATCTGTACCTCGACAGGCGCTGGGACGAAGCACGCGAGGAGTACGGAAAGATCCTGGCACTGGATCCCTCGGATCGCCCCGCCGGGATGTTGAGCGAGCGTTGCAGGCTCTACCTGGAAAACCCGCCGCCCTTCGACTGGTCGGGCATTTACCACATAGACAGCAAATAGAGACCCCTTTGCCCCGTCACCCCTGCCTGTGAAAAAAGACGAGGAAGCGGTAAACCAACGGGCCGCTGATGCGTTTTCTTTCATAAAGGCATGTGTGCCTGAAGTCGTTTCAGTGTCGGGATGCCCACGCTGCAGGAATCAAGCTTCACGCCGAGCGGGAGATGAATATGAAAACAACAAAACCATTCGGAAAAACGATCATCTGGTGCCTGATTCTGCTGATCGCGATGCCGCCGCAGGTTTTTGCCCAGGATGCCAAGCAGGATGGAAAGGCCGGCGCCCAGAAGTTTTCCCAGGCGCAGCTGGATCAGATCCTGGCGCCCATCGCCCTGTACCCGGACCCGCTTCTCGCGCAGATCTTCATCGCTTCAACCTATCCCCTGGAAGTCGTCGTGGCGGACCGGTGGGCAAACCAGAACAAGAATCTCAAGGGCGACGAGTTGGACGCCGCGCTGAGCAAGCAGCCCTGGGATGCCAGTGTGAAGGCCCTGGTGCCCGTCCCCGATGTGCTCTCGATGATGAGCCAGAAGCTCGACTGGACCCAGATGGTGGGAGATGCCTTTCTCGCCCAGCAGGGCGATGTGATGGACACCGTTCAGAAACTCCGCAAGAGGGCCTCCGATGCGGGCAACCTCAAGTCCACGGAACAGCAGAAGGTAATCGCCGAGCAGCAGATCATCCGGATCGAGCCTGCAAACCCGTCCACGGTCTACGTGCCTGTCTACGACCCCCTTTGGGTCTACGGGCCCTGGTGGTGGCCATACTATCCCCCTTACGCCGTCTATCCCTATCCGCCCGGCGTGTATCTCGCCCCCGGGTTCATCTGGTTCGGCGTCGGCCTCTTCGTGGGGGCCTACTGGGGCAGCTGGGGGTACTGGGGCTGGCACAACCACGCATTCTATGTGAACCGGAATTACTATGCTCACGGCGGTTATGGCGGGGCCGTCGGCAGGGGCTTCGCCGCTGGAAGCAGCAACGTTGCGGCCACCGGCGGGGCTGCCGGCAGGGGCTTCGCAACGCAAGCCTGGACGCATGACCCCGCCCATCGGGGAGGGGTCGCCTACCGGGACCAGGCCACCCGGGAGCGCTTCGGCCAGCAGGCAAACCGTGCAGCCGTGGAAAGCAGACGGAATTTCCGCGGCTATGAAGGCAACTGGATCGAGCGGGGTGCCAGGGCCGGCACGACGACCGGAGCATCTACTGCGGCGGGCAGATCCACTAGTGCAGCGAACAGAACGGGGAGACCCGATTCAGTTGCGAGCCGGACGGGCAGGACCTCGGCCAGGCCCGATGTCGCCACGGCCCCGTCATCCGCGGGTCGCCAGGCCCAGGGCGGTGCGGTGCAGCGCTCCACGAGCGGGCAAAGCCGGTCCGGCCAGGTATTCGACGGCATCGGCCGCGGCAGCGAGGTCCAGCGGCAGAGCAGCTGGGGCCGGGAAAGCCTGAATGCTGCGAGATCCAGCGGCGGAACGGTCGGTGATGCCATCCGCGGCGGGGCAAGTGGCGGCTCCGGAAGAGGTGCTGTCGGCGGCGGTTTTGGTGGCGGCGGCATGCGGGGCGGTCACCGTTGAACCGGGCAGCCTGATATGGAGAATATCCGATGATTCGATTCGCGTTGCGATCAGACCCTTCATTCCCGTGGCGCCTTCTTCTGACCTGGGCGGTCACCCTCGCCCTGATCGTGCCGGGTGTCAGGGAGGGGGCTCACGCGGCCGATGCGAAGCAGAAGACCTTCCAGTCCCCGGAGGCAGCCGCGGCGGCACTCGTAAAAGCCACCCGTGAGAACAACACGGAGGAGCTCATGGCCCTGTTCGGGCCCGGCAGCAGGCCCCTCGTTTCGTCAGGGGACGAAATCGAGGATCGGCAACGACGCGAACAGTTCGTGAAGGCCTATGGCGAGAGGAATCGGCTCGAGAAGGGCGCTGGCGGAAAAGTCACCCTTTACATCGGAAACGACGATTGGCCCTTCCCCATCCCGGTCGTGAAAACGGGCAATGAGTGGCGCTTCGACACACGGGCCGGCCGGGACGAGATCCTCAGCCGCGAGATCGGGGAAAACGAGCTGAGCGCCATCCAGGTATGCCTGGCCATTGTCGATGCGCAGCGGGACTTTGCCGACCAGATGCGCGACCGCACGGGGCAGCCCGAGTACGCGCAGAAGCTCGAAAGCACAGCCGGCGCCAGAGACGGCCTGTACTGGGAGGCGGCGCAGGGAGAGACCCCGAGCCCGCTCGGCCCGCTGGTTGCACGGGCCCGGGCGGAAGGATACGGGCAGGCGATCGGTATGCGGACACCCTTCCATGGCTACCTGTACAAGATCATCAAGGCCCAGGGGGCGGATGCGGCCGGGGGCGCCTACGAATACATCGTCAACGGGAAGATGATCGGCGGCTTTGCCCTCCTGGCTTATCCCGCCGCTTACGGTTCCTCGGGGGTCAACAGCTTCATCATGAGTCACGAGGGGGTGGCCTACAGAAAGGACCTGGGGAGAACCACGTCGCTGATCGCAGCGTCCATGACGCTGTTCAACCCGGACAAGACATGGAAGAAAGTGGAGTAACAGGAGAGGGAAATCAAGGAAGGGGTCTTTAGAGGCAGCAGATGGCCTCTTGGGGGACTGCCTCTAGGGCTTTTCCCCCTTCCCAATCCTGCCGGCAAGCCCGGCAATCATGGCAACGCCCGTGTCAAAGTCAATAACGCCGGCATCGATGCAGAGGTGATAATTCCGCGCATCGTACCAGTCAGTCCCGGTCATGTCTTTGATGAACTTCGCCCGTCTTCGGTCCGTCTCCTCGACGAGCCCTCGCGCCTCCCGGTCCGTCAGAGCGTGCACCCTCATGATGCGCTGGACCCTGAATTCCAGCGGGGCATGGACAAAGACCCGGATCACCCGCGGCCGTTTCCGTAAGGCATAAAACCCTGCCCGCCCCACGATGACGGCATCGTATCGTTCGGCAATCTCGTTCATGATCCGGCACTCTACGGCGAAAAGGTCCTTTTCGTAAATCGGTTTGCGCAACGGTGCATTGCGCGCATCGGGCGTGCCGAACGTGAAGGCCCGGATCAGGTTCTCGACCAGGCCCGACGAGCGTTGATCCAGGCTTTCCAGGACCCCGACATCGATTTCAAGTTGCCGTGCCGCCTCGCGCAGGATCTCCCGGTCCACGTATTGGAACCCGAGCCTCCTGGCCGCCAAGTAACCGATATAGGTTCCGCCGCTGCCGATCTGCCTTGATATCGCGATCGAGGTTTTCGGTATCTCCCCCATAAGCACAGCTCCGATCCCCGCCACCCAGGCTGCGGTTTCTTTCATTCTCGATCAAAAGCATGCTCACGGCAAGTTTTTTCGCCACGCTGTCCAGGCATACCACTCTGCCCTTCGACAGCATCCCGACGTCATGGCCCATATAAAAAAACCCGCCGGGGGCGGGCTTTTCTTCCGTGCTGATTCGACGTTCACGAGAGGTGAAGCAGGGTCACCTCCGGCGGCGCGTTGAGCCGGATCGGGGTGAGCGATGTGCCGATCCCGCTGCTGACGTACAGTGATGAGTCATCTAGCCGGTAGAGCCCCTGCGGGTAGGACGTCCGGAAGTGGGCGAAGCTGATCGCGCGTTTGGGCAGGTTCAACTTGATCTGCCCGCCATGATAATGTCCGGCCAGGGTCAGCGCAATATTCCGGCCGGCGGCCTCGGGAAAGATCTCCGGGCGGTGCGACAGCAGGATCGCGGGGATATCGGGTGCAAGACCGTGGAGCGCGGCGTTCAGATCGGGTTGCCCGGCATAAAGATCGTCGATTCCGGCAACAGCGAAAGGTCCCTCGGCGGTCTCGATGACCCGATGCGCATTGCGTAAAAGCGGGATCCGATACTGTCGAAAGAGCGCCGCCGTATCGGCCGGTTTCGCGTACCAGTGGTCATGGTTGCCCAGCGTGGCGAAGGTCCCGTACCGGGCTTCGATCCGGGCCATCTGCTCCAGACACTCCGGGAGAAACGCGATGGTGTTCGTGATGTAATCGCCCGTGAGAACGAAGAGGTCCGGCCGCAGCGCAATCACCTGGTCGGCATAACGCTTCAGGTCATGCCGTGTCATGAACAGGCCCGCATGGATATCGGTGAGCTGGACCACGCGCAGGGACCGTCCGAAGGGCAGAGCGAGTTCCTTAACCTCCCACTTTCTGCCGGCGTAAGCCGCGCCATAACCGGAAAGGACAAACGGAGCCGCGGCAAGCGCGCCCACCCCGGTCTGCAGAAAACGGCGGCGGCCTGTGTCCACGCCGGGACCAGCGGACAGCCCCGTCAGTTCGTGCCGGATCCGGGCCGTTTTTCGCCCGACATGGCCCGCTCCGCGGAAAAACAGGAGAATCAAGACCGAGCAAAGCGACCCGACAATCCACACGGCCGGCAGATAGAAGAAAAGGATTTGAACGAAGGCGGGAGGATCGACCCAGGGGATGGGTCTGGCCAGGACAAACCCGCCGAGAGCCGAGAGAAGCACGATGGCCGTACC
>DASRZY010000101.1:0-3607 GCA_035685905.1 Syntrophales bacterium | reverse complement strand
TCTTGCCGATCTGGCCGTCGCGGTAGCGGACCTGGCTCTTGACCTCCAGCTCCTTGAGGTTTCGGTACATGGCCTCGATGAGGTTGAGGTAGAGGCCGTAGACGAATCGCCTGCGGACCTTGCCGGTCCTCGTCAACTCCTCGTCATCGGCGTCGAGAAGCTTGTAGAGCAGGATGAACTTGCGTATTTTCATGTAATCGGGGAGCCGCTCGTTGACCGAGCGGACCTCCCCGAGGATGAGTTCCTCCACGCGGGGCTGCTGAGAAAGGTCCGTGTAGGTCGTGTAGGGAATCATCCTCTCCTCGGCCCAGTTGCCCACGTTGCCCATGTCGATGTTGATGAAGGCCGCAATGTAGGGCCTCCCCTCGCCGAAGGTGACGGTCTCCTTGATGAAAGGGCTGAACTTGAGGCGGGTCTCGATGAAATCGGGCGAGAAGGCGGCCCCGGACTTGTTCCGGATAATTTCCTCCTTGCGGCCGATGATGACGAGGTGCCCGTCGCCGTCGAGATACCCGGCATCCCCCGTGCGCAACCAGCCATCGCGGAAGGCCTCCTCGGTGGCCCTGTAGTCGTTGTAGTAGCCCGTGAAGTTGGACAGGCTTTTCACGAGGACCTCCTGGTCCTCGGCGATGCGGATTTCCGTATCCGGCAGGGGCTTCCCGACCGTTTCGGGCTTCACCTCGCCGTCAGGCTGAACCTGAAAGATGCCGCCCGATTCAGTCAAGCCGTAGCACTGCTTCAGGTTGAGGCCGCAGGCCCGGAAAAAGCGGATCACCTCGGGGCTGATCGGGTGGCCGCCCGTGTAAGCGTTCTTCATCTGCAGGCAGCCCACGCGGTCCATCAACGGCCGGAAGACGAGCGATTCGGCGACTTGTCGCATCACGCGGTGGCCGGCGCTCAGCGGCTCCTTCTTCGCCTCGAGGTCGACGGCCTTCTGGCCGATCCGTTCGGCGATCGTGAAGAGCATTCGTTTTACCATGCCGGCATCGGCCATCTTCACCCGGATCTTCGATGCCAGGTCCTCCCAGAACCTCGACGAGGAAACAATGACGTCCGGCCCGATTTCACGGAAATCCGTCTCGATCGTTTCTGCCGTCTCGGGGAAATTCATCGTCATTCCACCCGCAAGGGTGATACCCATACCCCACATCTGGTCGACGATCCAGGCGGGCGGCGTGATGGAGAGCCAGTTGGAGCCGATCCCGATGGGCACTGCGGTCAGCCACTTGGAGGCCATGGCCGTGAAACTGCGGTGGGTGAGCATGGCCAGCTTGGGCAGACCTGTCGTCCCGGAGGTCTGGATCATAACAGCCACATCGTCCGGACGGCCCCGCTTAAGCTCCGAAGGGTAAAGATCCGGTTTTTCCTGCTCCATTTGCTCCCCGCGGGCTAAAAGCTCCCGAAAGCTCATGAGCCAGGGTTCGCCGCGGTAATTGCGCATCCCCGTGGGATCCACGTACACGACGGTTCGAATGAACCCGAGCCTCGATCGGGTCTCGAGAAGCTTGTCCACTTGCTCCTGATCCTGCGCGATGACCACGGCGGCCTGGAATCGCTTCAGAGCCTCGGCCAGCTCGTCGGCGACGGAGGAAGTGAAAAGGTTGATCGTGACGCAGCCGATTGACTGCGCTCCCAACTCGCTGAAGAGCCACTCGGGATGATTGTTCGTGATGATGGCGACGTTTTCTTTCCGGTGCACACCCAGGCTCGAAAGGCCGAGCGCCGCGTGTCTAACGTGCCGGTAGTACTCCTCCCAGTTGAAGGTCTGCCAGATCCCGTAAGCCTTCTCCCGGATCGCCGTATGCTCGGGACCCAACCGCTTCGCCTGTTCTCCCAGGATCTGCGGCAGGGTGTACTTGCCGTACGTCTCCAGAACAGCGTCATCCATCCGTACAGGGCCGCCGTTTGTGTTGATGCGCCTTTTGATCTCGGCGATCGTCACCGGGTACCTCCCGTCTGTGCTGCTGCGGCCGTGTCCTCCACCTGGTCTCCCAGGTAGGCTCGGATCACGTCGGGATTACCCTGGATCTCCTGCGGCGAGCCTTCGGCAAGCTTCTCGCCGAAATTGAGGACCATAACCCGCTTGGAGATGCTCATGACGATCGACATGTCGTGTTCCACGAGGATCATGGTCTGCCCCCAGGACTCGTTGAGCTCCAGAAGGAAACGGACCATGTCTTCCTTCTCCTCGAGGTTCATCCCCGCGAAGGGCTCGTCGAGGACAAGAAGCTTCGGTTCCAGGGCCAGCGCCCGGCCCAGCTCGACTCGCTTTCTCATCCCGTAGGGGAGCGAGCCCACGAGCTTCTTCCGGATCGACTGGATCTCCAGGAAGTCGATGATCTCTTCGATGAGCCGGCGCTGACGAATCTCCTCGTTTTTCGCTTTCCTGCTGAAAAGCGACGCCGCGAAAAGGCCGTAGCGGCAGTACAGATGGCGCGCGAGCAGCAGGTTCGCAAGGACCGTCATCCCGGGGAATAGCTCGATGTTCTGAAAGGTCCTGCCGATCCCGCGCTCGATATGCCGGTGCGTCGTCAGGCTGGAGATGTCCTTCCCGTTGAAGCGGATCCTGCCTTCCTGCGCCTTGTAGTATCCTGTGATGCAGTTCAGCAGGCTTGTCTTCCCCGCCCCGTTGGGGCCTATGACGGAGACCAGCTCGCCCGTCGAGACCGTCAGGTCCACGTTCCTCACGGCGGTGATGCCGCCAAAGCGAAGCGTCAGGCGCTCCACGACCAGTTCCGCCCGCCGCTGCTCTTGCGGTCTCTGGACAAAGATGGTCGGCTCCCCGCGATAGGCTTTCATGTCGCCTCTCCTACTTCAGGTGTCGGATCTTTTCTTTTCCCGGCGTGTAGAAGTCCGTGAGCGGCTTGAACGAGCCGTCCTCCCGGACCTGGACGATCCTGCCCCGGAAAGAGGCGCCGTGGTCCGTCTTGGTATAGGTCACGCTCGGCACGATCCCCCCGAAATCTTCATTCGTGAAGGACTCCATGGCCCGGTTGATCGTCTCGCGATCAATCTTGCCGTACTTCTCCTGAGCCCGCAGGGCGGCACGCTCCATGATCATCGCTACGACGACGCCCTCCCAGTAGGCGGCATCGAAACGGGTAACGGTCTTGTATTTCGCCCAGAGTGTTTTCAAGGTCTCGATGCCAAAGCCCTTGTCGGAGGTCAGCCCGCCGGGGAACTGGATCTTGAGGCGATCACGGATGATCCCCTTCCCCAGCTTGAAGAAGTCGGGATCCGTCGAGGTCCACGTGCCGAAGAACTGGGGTGCATACTGAATCCGGTCGGCGCTCTTGAAGGTTGTCACGATCGTGGCCGGCAGCATCTGCATGAAGACATACTCGGCACCGCTCTTTTTCAAGCGGAGAAGCTCTGTCGTGAGGTCCACGGTTTTCGGGGGGAATTCTTCGATGGCGACGATGTTGATGCCGATGGTCCTCGCGTATTCCTGGCTCGGCTTGTGAATGGAACGGCCGTAGGCGTTATTGTACGTGAGAAGCCCCACCTTAGGAAGGTCTTTCCCCTTGTGGATGGATTTGATGTATTCGAGGACAGCTTCGCAGTCCAGACGGTAGCTGCCGAAGGGAAGATACATGTAGTCGACGGG
>DASRZY010000100.1:0-3359 GCA_035685905.1 Syntrophales bacterium | reverse complement strand
GAGAGCAGGACTTGCTGATGTTTCATTGAGGCTCCTTTCGCAGGACATAGAAAAAGTCCCGGTTATCCGGGTATCCGAGGAAGCGGGGGGCGGACTGCCCCTTGGCCGACTTGTCCACTGCGCTCATCCCCTGGATCAGGTACTGGACGACAAGGTTCGAGCCCTGTCTGTTGTAGAGGGCAAGGTAGGTGTGCTCGAGGGCGTTCATGTCCAGGGGCATGGCGTAGCTGCACCCGTATGCCTGGAAGACACGGGCCATGGCCGAGGGTGTTGCGCTCGTGAAATCGGCATAGAGCAGGAACCGCTTCCCGTCTACCTCCTGCAGGGCGGCCCCTGCGCGCATGGTCCGCAGTTTCTTGTCCTCCGACCCGGCCCAGTTCCCTTCCGACCAGCGGGACACGAGCGGGCCGGGAACGGACATCCGGGTCCTGGCATCAAATTCGATGATGATCGGGACCCCGTTCTGCCGGGCGTAATTGATTTCAGGAAGCAGGTCATCGTCCTGCGCTGTCCATGTCTTCAGGTTCAGCCGGCCGTTCCGGAGCACGTACAGGGTGGAGAGCCCCGGCTGAAGCCTGCTGAAGACCACGCCGTGTTCGATGAAGCCGTAGTGGCTCCCGTGATTCTGCAGGGACAGCCGTCCCCACTTGAATGCCCCGTGGGCGCGCTTGAATCCCCCGGTAAACGCCGCGACGGTTCTGCCGGCGTCCTTCGGGCTCACCAAACCCGTCGACACGAGGGGGGCGATCGTCCCGATCCCGTCGGGCCCGGGCAGGGACGGGTCCTTCATCCGGTCCGGCGGGCGATCGGACCAGTCGACTCTCGGATGTTCCGTTCCGAGCGAGAACTTCACGTCGAACTGATCCAGGTCGAAGGCAACGAGATACACCAGCGCTTCGGATTCAGCCTTGTCCAGCGCGCTGACCGTGTTCCTGTAACTTCGCAGGATGTCGCGGGCAACCATGCCCGGCGCCATCAGGCTGACATAGACGCCCCGATGATCCTTTGCCGCGTACCAGTTTCCCGGAGCGAGTCCGCGGGGGGATGCTTCCTGGAGCTTGATGCCCAGGTGCGGCGACATCACGAGGCGATGGGCCTGGTCGGGATCGATCCGCGCCGGTTCCGGCTCGGTCCGGTCGGGTTTCGCCCGCGTCTCGTCCGGGGGAGCTGCCAATTTCCTCCGGATCGGGCCGGGCATGGCCGGTTCGGGCTCCTCCACCGTTTCGGCCTTTTCCCGGTAGGCGTCGTTGTAGAAGTTGTCGCGCACCGTGGACACGATCTTGTCCCCCGCGGGGACCTGGTCACGCAGAAAATCGGTCACGCTTTCTATACGGGTGCGATGCCCCTTGACCGAATTGAGCAGATAGAGCTTTCCCCCGCAAAGAGGCGCATAGGCCGCGCGGGAGGCCCTTGCCGCCTTCAGGCTTTCCTTCGACTCGATCCCCCACAGCTCACAGGGGGTTTTCCTGTTCCCTTCCACGATCACGAGTCCATCGGGATTCTGCTCCTCGAGCAGGAGTTTCTGCGTCCGGGGACTCGCGTTTTCGAGGTGATACTCCTCCGTTGCCGTGCCGCCGCGCCATGACAGCCGCAGCACGAGCCATCCATTGACATTGGGGTTGAGCTGGATCAGGGTGGCGCGGCCGTCCTGCCCCCGCGGGCCTTTGATTGCGATTGCGCCCGATTGGCGAAACGGCTGAAGGTCGATGATGTCCTGGCCGCCTCGAGAAACGGCAGCTTCGGGCCCGCTCTGCTGCGCCGGAGCCCCGCCAACCATGCTCCCGAAACAGAAGACGAACATGACCGCTGCGGCAGCAGCCAGGCGAGCCTGGAATCGCAACGGACGCCGGGACTGATCGCTCATGAGACGTTTTGTTTTATCTATTTGGTTGCGGGGTTGCATGTGGGCTTTTACCTCGCCAACAGGATGATAACCACGGCCAGCACGGCGACAATCTGACTGACCGGGTTCTTGGTCGCGAATACGAGCGGGTCGTCATCCATCCGGCCCCGATGGGCGATCAGCCAGACATAACTGATCCAGTAGAGCGCCAGGGGGCACAACAGCCAGATGAAGGCCTCCCGCTTGTAGAGGATCTCCGCCGTGCCGCTGGAGATGTACATCGCCAGGACGAGCACGGCAAGGTAGCCGCTTCCCGCTCCCATCGCTGCCAGGAGTTCCCTGTCGATGCCGAGGTAGCCGCGAACCTGGACATCCTCCCCGTGCGCCTTCTTCATCAGGACCAGTTCGGCGTATCGTTTGACCAGGGCCAGGCTGAAAAAAATGAACATCGAGAACGCAGCAAGCCAGGCGGACGGCCAGATGGAGACGGCCGCCGAGCCGGCCAGGATCCGCATGGTGTAGAGCCCGGCGAGGATAATGACATCCAGGATCACGATCTGTTTCATGGTGAAGGAATAGCCCAGGTTCAAAAAGAAGTACAAGAGCAGCATGGCGAGGAACGGCAGGGGCAGAAAACAGGCCAGGACAATGCTTGCGGCCAGCAGCAGCGGAGCCATGACCAGGCCCGAGAGCAGGGACAGCTGCCCCGAAGCAAAGGGACGCAGCCGTTTTCGCGGGTGTCGGCGGTCCGCGGGAAGGTCGACGAGGTCATTGACGAGATACACGCAGGATGCAGACAGCCCGAAGGACAGAAAGGCGAGAAATGCCTTTCCGGGCAGGCCCGGTTCTCCGTAACGGTATGCCAGCGCCAGCGGGACGAAGACCAGCACGTTCTTGAGCCAGTGATGCAGGCGCAAAGCCTTCAGAAAGGGTTTCAGGCGCTCCTCCGGCCGGCTGAAGACCTTCTCGATTTCCGTGATGCGGGCGGCCCGGCGCGAGACGCCCCCGGCGGCATTGACAAGGATGGCCCTGCGCGCAGACGACCAGGCATCGAGATCGTCTCTGCCATTGCCGGCGTAATCGAACCCTTTTTCGCCAAATTCCGCAACCAGGCGTTTCTGCTTGGCTCGACGGGTCAGGTTCACCGATCCGTCGCTTGCCAGCACGCTGTCAAAGAGCTGGAGGTGCCCGGCGATCTGAAGGGCGATGCGCTGATCGCTGCCCGTGGCCAGAACCAGCCGGCGCCCGCGGCAGCGCTGATCCTTCAGGTAGTCGAGGAATGGTTCGTGATAGGGCAGGGTGCCGACATCGAGACCGATTCGCTGATGAACCTGCTGCTTGAGAAAAGCCTTTCCCTTGAGCAGCCAGATGGGGATGGCAAGGACGTAAAGGGGGTTGCGCTTGATCAGGGCGAAGAACGATTCGACAAGCAGATCGGTTTTCACCAGCGTCCCGTCGAGGTCTACAACCAGCGGATGAGATATCGCCATTTGATCCATCGATTCTTCCTGAAGAG
>DASRZY010000099.1:0-5376 GCA_035685905.1 Syntrophales bacterium | reverse complement strand
GGTTATCCTGTCCCGCTTCGTCGTTTGCCGATCATCGCTCCTCACTGCTTCTTGCCGCCCCTTTTCTCCTTCCTTCCCCTCGCCGCCTTCTTTGTCTTTTTGCTGCTTAGATAGGACTTGAGCCTGCCGTCGGGGCTGTCTTCGCCGGACCTTATCGTCTTCTGGTGAAGCAAAAATCATACGGATACCGAACTGACTGATTTCACGTGTCTTGCCAGCCTTCGGTCGTTCAGGGGTCGAGCGCACGCGAAGAGAAATCCATACACTCATGCAACTAAGTATCGATTAACACAGAAAGGAAAGGACCATCATTTCCCTTAATGATCAGCATGATGCTCGTCGACGAATGTCCTGGCATCTCGCTTGCAAAATGAGAATAGATCCCGATACGGTCGAAGCCCTATCTCTGTGACCATCAGGGGAATGGCCAGAGCCTTCGTAAGTAATGCCGAGGGATGACAGGTGCGTACTTCTTTTTCAGAAATGATGCCGGAAAGCGCCATTCGATCTTCAGGCGGCCAGAATTTTATTGCATTGTTCTGAATATTCGCTATATTGTCCTTCCCGCAGGAAACCCCATCAGCTCATTCTCGGAGAAAGTGAAGGTATAAGGTATGAAAATGCGAAGAACCAACGCTCTAGTTGCAGCGCTCTGCGCGGCAATGACGCTTGCCGCCGGCTGCGGCGGCAGCAGCAATGTTAGCCCGGTCGGCGGCGGAGGATCGTCCACCACGACCCCGCCGCCCACCGGCGGATCCACAGGCGGAGGAGTAGTGGCGCCTGTTCTGACACCGCTGCCGGCCCAGGAAACGACACCGCCGAGCGGGGGCATCAACACGACGGCCGCTTCATCCTATGTCGTGATGGCCTGGAACGACCTGGGAATGCACTGCCTGAACCCCACGTACGACACGGCGGTGATCCTGCCGCCCTACAATACCGTCTGGGCGCAGGTCATCCAGCGCGGCAACCCGCCCAAGCTCGTCACCTCGGGAGTGAACGTGTCCTACCGTCTTATCATGAACACCACGTCGCAGAAGGGCTTCTTCGCCCAGTTCTGGACGAACGCCATGCGCTTGTTCGGCGCGGCGCCGGCCGCTGACAAAGGCCTGAACCTCGACGATCCGACGGTCTCCAACGGCCTGTCGGGCACGATGCTGGCAAAGAGCGACCATTTTCAGGTGAGCGGCATCCCGGTGACGCCGGTGAACGACGGCAATACGTGGACGCCCTACCAGCTTGCGGAGATCACGGTGACGAACGGCGCGACCGGGGCCGTGCTCGCCCGGACCCGCGCGACCGTGCCCACGTCGGACGAGATCAACTGCGGAAAATGCCACGGCAATTCGTCGGATCCCACCGTCGTGTTCAACGATATCCTCGCCAAGCATGACGCCCATCACGGGACCACGCTTCAGAGCTCGAAGCCGGTCCTGTGCGCTTCCTGCCACGGCAGCCCCGTTCTCGGCCAGTCCGGTCCGGGCGCGGCGGGCAAGTATCTCTCCCAGGCCATCCACGGCTTCCACGGAAGCCTGGCATCGCCGCCGAAGTGCTACGATTGCCATCCCGGCGCCGTCACCCAGTGCAGCAGGAGCACCAAGCATACCGCGGCCGACGGGAATTGCGTCACCTGCCACGGCGACCTTTCGAACGTCGCGGCCACGGTCGCCGGCGGTTCCCGCGTCCCCTGGAAGGACGAGCCGAAGTGCGTCACCTGCCATGACACGGGCGTGAGCGGAACGGGTGTTGCCGGCGTCGACACCGGCACGGCGCTGTACCGCAGCTCCACCGGCCACGGAGGCGTGTACTGCGCCGGCTGCCACGGCAGCCCCCATGCGATGATCCCCACCGGCCAGGCCGCCGATAATTACCAGTCGATCCAGTATCAGGGGGCCGCTAAGACCATCGGCGACTGCGGCGTGTGCCACAAGACCTCGCGGGGCGGGGGAAATGACTTTGCCGGAGAGCACGGAAGCGGCCGTCTTTCCGCCTGCAGCGTCTGCCACACCGGATTCCAGAACGCGGGCAATACCGCCAACTGGCCGCATCAGTTCCAGTGGAAATCACGGTAGGTAAGGCCGCAGACCGGCAGTCCCGGGCGAAGATCCGGACGGGCGACCAAGCCCGAGGGTGAAGCATTTCGGATGTCCGAAGCCCGCAGGGCGGGTTTCCGGAATGTACCGAGGGCGGCCGAGCCTGCCGTAAAGGATTTTCGCCGGGTGCCCTTCTTTGGGTTGCCTTTCTTGGGCACGCAAGAAAGGTAACGAGAGACCGAGGGGATGTTGTTGCACTCTTTGCCCAACAGCTGAACGATGACGGGCAGGGGCATCCCTCTTCTGCCGACGGAAACAATAAGAGCGGGACAGGTTGCCCTGTCCCGCTCTTTCATTAATTGCTCTGTGTTCTTTAATTTACTGCTTCTCGCCGCCCCTCTTCTCCTTCCTCGCCCTTTCCGCCTTCTTTGCCTTCCTGCCGACCAGGTACGCCTGGACCGGCCGCCATCCGAAGGACATGCTGCCTGCCGCTGCCGCCTGCACTCCCTGCGCGAGCTTCTTTCCGACCACGCTGAGCGCCATCACGATCCCGATGAAGGGAAGGAACACTGCGAATACCAGGCCGATGACCGGGGCCGCCATCAGCATGAGGGCTGCCGGCGCCTTGATGTACCGGGTCGTTGCGCTGCCCGGAAGCACGCCTTCCTGCTCCATCTCCACCCGGCTGCCGTTCGAAAGGTTCCAGTAGGTCCCTGCCGCTGCCTTATGTCCGCCGTTGGTCAACATGTTCGATCCCTCCTTGTGGGTGGTTTTCTCTTCCTGTTGATTAGAGCATACTCCGGGCCGGGGAAAAGCGTAAGTGGCATTAGTTCCTACGTCGAACAGCAATAGTTCCTAGGAAGAAGTTCCTAGCCGGAACAGGCGGACAGGGAGACGGGCTGCCGGTCATTCACTCTTGAAGACCAGGATACCGGGAAGAGAGGGGGACAGGGTTTGAGACACGGGGGACGTTGCTGCAGCCGGCGCGGGCGATAGGTGCGGAGAGATCGAAAGCCAAGTCAAGCAGGACAGGACAGAACGCGGGGGACTGCCGCTGGAGGTCTCATGCCGGAAGAGAATGGAGGAAGGGAAAAAAGGCTGCCTTGAGTTTTGAGTTGTTGCGAGGCTGGGTCCAAAGAATGTGCCCTAGCAGATGCTTCAGGCTTCCCTCTCTCTTGCTCGTGAGGGCTTGCACACCGCATGATGCATTAAGGCATATTGTATTCTTACGGTACCTCTCCGCTCAAAACCCAAGGCAATCGCAGACGATCGAATAGAGAACCTTACCCACAGTATAGCAGAGATCTTCAATTACGCAAGTTCCCGGTCTTCGAGGCTGCCGCGGACAGCTGGAGCCCGGGATTCCCGCAGCTTAACAGGGAGTTCCACAGATCAAACGACAGGTTTGAATCATCGTGACATTCCCGGGATGCCCGGGAGCCGGCGTCTTGCCCCAGACCAGCACTTGAAAAACAATCCAACAAGAGTATACTGAAGTATACTGAGATACAAGGGAAAACGAGATAGAATAACTATCGAGGCAGCTCCGAAGCACGGGTACACACAACGAGCGATCGCCGATCATCCCGGTCTGCATTTCCCGTACATGAGCAGGATCCTGCAGGAACAGTAGAATAAGGTACACAGTATACCTTGCCCCCGGTAGTTCCTGCCGGGGCTATCATCGAGGTCGCCCATGTCGGAGAGCCCTTCCAGCGTCTCGCGGATCAGGCGGATGCTTGCCGAGACCTTCGGCCTTGGACCAGCCGCGACGCTCAGCGCCGTCGTCTTCGCGGCCCTGATCATCGTCTCCGCGGTCTTCTGGTTCTTCCATTCAGCCCCGCCCAGAACGATCGTCGTTACCAGCGGCGACGAGGGGACGCGCTTTCGAAGGAGCGCGGAACAGTACGCGAAGATCCTGGCCCGCAGCGGCGTCACGGTGAAGGTCCTGCCGTCAGAAGGGTCGCGGCAGAACCTCGAGCGCCTGGCGGACCCGTCCGTCAGGGTCGATGTCGGTTTCGTGCAAACGGGCGTGTCCAAGGGGCAGCATCTGGAGAAGCTGGTGTCCCTGGGCAGCGTCTTCTATGAACCGCTGTTCGTCTTCTACCGCAGCGGGAAGCCGCTCGATGCGCTCTCGCAGTTCGCGGGCAAACGGCTGGCCATCGGCAGGGAAGGCACGGGAGCACAGGTCCTGGCATTGGAGCTCCTGGCACTGAACGGCATCAAGCCCGGCGGCCCGACGAAGCTCCTTGAAATGGAAGACGAGGACGCGGAAGCCGCCCTGCTCGCGGGCAGGATCGACGCGGCCTTCATGATGAGCGATTCGGCGTCGTCAACGACCCTGCGCGGACTGCTGTTCAAGCCGGGCATGAGGCTCTTCGATTTCTCCCAGGCCGACGCCTACACCCGGCGCATCGGGTATCTCTACAAGACCGTGCTGCCCCGGGGGGTCATCGACCTCGGGAAGAACGTTCCCGACCATGACCTCGCGCTGATCAGCCCGACCGTCGAACTGATCGCCCGGGCCAGTCTGCACCCGGCGCTCTCCGACCTGCTCCTGGAAGCGGCGACGGAAGTGCACTCGCGCGCCGGGTGGACGAACAAGCGGGGCGAGTTCCCCGCGCCGCGCGAGAACGAGTTCCGCATCAGCGCCGACGCCGGCCGCTTCTACCGGTCGGGCAAGTCCTTCCTCTACCGGTACCTGCCGTTCCGGCTGGCCAGCCTGCTGAACCGCTTTGTCGTCGTTTTCGTGCCGACGGTCCTGATCCTGATACCGGGCATGCGCAGCATCCCGGCGATCTACCGCTGGCAAATGCGCCTGCGCATCATTCGCTGGTACCGGGCGCTGATGGTCCTGGAACGGGACATGGCCGGGGCCTGCGGACCGGACAAGGGCGAAGAACTGCAGCGGCAGCTCGCGCATATCGAACGGTCCGTCAACAGGTTGAAGGTCCCGGCGTCGTTCGCCGAGCAGTTCTACGGGCTGCGCGTGCATATCGATTTTGTCCGTGAGAAGCTCGGCCATATCTGCCGGGGCGGGCAGGGGGATACAAAGGAAACAGCAGAGGCCTGACACGAGGGAGTTCCAGGCTGCTCCTCGGAGGAAGGAGGAAGGCACATGGGATCGAGCGAACGGTACGGAACGATCGCGCTTCTGGTCGCAATGCTCGCGGCCGCGCTCGCAGGCTGCGGGTCGAGCGGCGGCGGCACGGCGCTGCCTCTCCCGGCCTTGAAGACGTTCGTCACCGCGAGCGCCTTCGACGGCAACCTGATCGCTGTCACCGGCAAGGCCAACGGGGTCCTGGCCGCAGACGCGCTTTGCATGAAGGATGCTCAGTATCCG
>DASRZY010000098.1:0-8689 GCA_035685905.1 Syntrophales bacterium | reverse complement strand
GCCTTCCGTTCCCTGAAAATATATTTGCATTTCAATGCGGGCTCATCTATTTTTTAATCAGTACACACATCCATTCCTGGCAGCCGTTGACTTTCCCCCCCACCGCAGAACGCCGCTCTTTCGATCGTTTTCAAACAAGGATGCAGAAGGAGATAATCCATGGCAGGGAATTTGGTGACCATCAATTTCTCAGTAAACCGAAGGAACTATACCGTGGACGTCGCAGCCGACACGCCCCTTCTCTGGGTCCTTCGCGAACGCCTGGGGCTCACGGGCACGAAATACGGCTGCGGCATTGCGCAATGCGGCGCCTGCACGGTGCTTGTCGATGGAGCCGCGATCCGCTCCTGCGTCACCCCCGTTTCTTCCGTCGTCGGCAAGGAAATCACCACGATCGAGGGCCTCTCGGCGGATCGATCCCATCCCCTGCAGAAGGCCTGGATCGACGAGGACGTGCCGCAGTGCGGGTATTGCCAGTCCGGGCAGATCATGGCCGCTGCGGCCCTGCTTGCCCGGAAGAAGGAGCCGAGCGATGCCGACATCGATGCGGCCATGTCCGGAATCCTGTGCCGCTGCGGGACCTACCAGCGCATACGCCGCGCCATCCATCGCGCCGCTGCGATATCGGGAAAAGGGGGCACAACATGAGCGGCAAAACCAAAACCACCAAAACGGAATCTGTTCCGGGAGGGTTCCTGGTCCTGGGTTTCCACGTGCCCGTCCGTCGCGCATCCGCTGCGGCGGCCTCCTCACCGGCCTTCGCCCCCAATGCCTTCATTCGCATCGGACAGGACGAAACGGTGACCCTCGCGGTCAACAAGTCGGAGATGGGTCAGGGAGTCTTCACCGCCCTGCCCATGCTCATCTGCGAGGAACTCGAGGCGGACTGGGGAAAGGTCCAGGTGGCATCGGCGTCCTCCATGGCCAAAGACTACCGCCACACAAGTTGGGGGGTTCAGGGGACGGGCGGAAGCTCCAGTGTGGCATCCGAGTGGGACCGGCTGCGCAGGGTCGGGGCGGCCGCGCGGGAGATGCTGGTTTCAGCCGCTGCGGCTACATTCGCGGCTGACCGATCGGAGTGCCGGGCAGAAAACGGCGCCGTCATCCATGTGCCTACGGGGCGTCGCCTCACCTACGGCCAGCTCGTCGAGAAGGCTTCGGAAATGGAGCCGCCGAAGAATGTGGCGCTGAAGCAGCCGAAGGATTTCAAGCTCATCGGAAAGCCGACGCACAGGCTCGACACCCCGGAGAAAACGGACGGCAGCGCCCTGTTCGGCCTGGATGTGAGCATCCCGGGCATGCTCACGGCTCTCATCGCACGCTCGCCCGTGTTCGGGGGAAAGCTGAAGAGCTTCAATGCGCAAAAGGCGAAGGCCCTGCCGGGTGTTGTCGATGCGTTCGAGATCCCGTCGGGGGTTGCCGTCATCGCTGATAGCTTCTGGTCCGCCCGGAAAGGCCGGGATGCCCTCGAGCTGACCTGGGACGAAGGCGAAGGGGGAAAACTATCCACCGACGCCCTGCGCGAGCAGTATGCGCAGCTTGCCCGAACGCCGGGCACCGTGGCCAGGCAGGATGGCAACGCCGCGGAGGCCTTCGCGAAGGCGGCCAAGCAGCTGAGCGCAGAGTACGACGTGCCCTACCTGGCGCATGCTCCGATGGAGCCCCTGAACTGTGTTGTCGACCTGCGGGATGAGAGCTGCGAGATCTGGACGGGCACGCAGGCGCAGACCATGGACCAGCGCAGAGCGGCGGCAATCACCGGCCTAAAGCCCGATCAGGTGAAGATCAACACCATGTACCTGGGCGGCGGCTTCGGCAGGCGGGGCAGCAAGACCTCCGATTTTGTCTCCGAAGCGGCCCACGTGGCCAGGGCGCTGAGAAAACCCGTCAAGGTGATGTGGACGCGCGAAGACGACATCCGGGGCGGCTACTACCGGCCCCTGTGGCATGACCGGATCGAGGCGGGTCTGGACGCAAGCGGCCATCCCGTCGCCTGGAGACACACGATCGTCGGCCAGTCGATCCTGGTGGGTTCACGCTACGAGGCGAGCATGGTCGAGGGGGGCATCGATGAAACGTCGGTTGAGGGCGCAGCGGATCTGCCTTATTCGATTCCCAATATCCAGGTCGAACTCCACACCCCCAGCCTTCCCGTCACGACACTCTGGTGGCGCTCCGTCGGCCACTCCCACACGGCGTTTGTGGTCGAGAGCTTCCTCGATGAGCTGGCCCACGCGGCCGGCAGAGACCCCTTCGAGTTCCGCAGGGCCCTGCTCGGCAGCGCCCCCCGCCACCTCAAGGTGCTCGAGCTGGCTGCAGAGAAGGCCGGCTGGGGCGAGGCCCTGCCTGCAGGACGGGGCCGCGGCATCGCCGTGCACAAGTCCTTTGACAGCTACGTGGCGCAGGTTGCCGAGGTGTCCGTCGCGGACGGCAAAGTGAAAGTTCATCGTGTCGTGTGCGCTGTCGACTGCGGCATGACAGTGAACCCGGATACCGTCGCTGCACAGATGGAGTCCGGGATCGTTTTCGGGCTTTCGGCTGCCCTTTATGGCGCCATCACCCTCAAGGACGGCCGCGTCGAGCAGAGCAACTTCAAAAACTACCCGATCCTGCGGATGGGGGAGATGCCCGAGGTGCAGGTGCACATCGTGCCGAGCCGGGAAGAGCCGAGCGGCATCGGGGAGCCGGGCGTTCCGCCGATTGCCCCGGCGGTGGCCAATGCCGTCTTCATGGCCACGGGCGTGCGCATCCGCAGACTTCCGATCAATGCCGAAGTGCTGAAGAAACCCTGACTTCGAATTCGTTTGGAGTTATCGATGGAAGAAGCAGCTCGGGGAATAAAAATAATGAGTCATTGCGAACATCGTGAAGCAATCTTCGTTGCAGGATTCTGTGTCGTCGATTGCCACGCCTCGGGAAATTCACCCTCACCCCGCCCCCGTTCGACAAGCTCACGACCCTGAGTTGGCCGAAGGGCTGGTCGAAGGGCTCTCCCCCAAGGGAGAAGGAGATTATGGAAGTGTTTGCTAGAGGCTCGGCTCGCAATGACCGTTCTTTGGGGGGTTGATCCGGATGAATGATCTCGAGCTCTTCGAAGAAATGGTTCGGCTGGCCAGGGGCAACTCCCCCTGCGCCCTTGCAATCGTCACAGAGAGCAAGGGCTCGGCCCCCCGCAAATCGGGTGCGAAGATGATCGTGAAGGCAGACGGCTCGATCACGGGGACAATCGGAGGCGGGAAGGTGGAGAGGGAGGTGGTTGACGCAGCGCTGACCGCCATCGCCCGGTGCACGCCGGCCATGATTTCCCTTGCCCTTACCGAGGAGCACGGCCATGTCTGCGGGGGAAGCCTCTCTGTCTACATCGAGCCGCTTGCGCTTGCACCCCGTCTGGCCATCGTCGGTGCCGGCCATGTCGGGCGCGCGCTGGCGACGGTGGCGCGGTTTGCAGGCTTCCGGGTCATGATGTCGGACGAACGGGCAGAGTACGCCACGAACGATAAGGTGCCCGATGCCCACGAGATTCTTCATGCCGAAGCCGAAAAAGCGCTCGCTGCATTGCCGGTCGATGCGGACACGTACGTGGTGATTGCGACCCACAGCTACGAGATTGACTTTGCCGCCGTGCGCGCCGCACTCAAGACGCCTGCCCGCTACATCGGCCTCATCGGCAGCAAGCGCAAAAGGGAAGTCCTGTTCAAGGAATTACAAACGGAGGGTTTTTCAGCGGAGGACCTTTCCCGCCTCCGGATCCCTGTAGGCCTTCCAATCGGCGGGGACAGCCCGGAGGAGATTGCCGTGAGCATCGCAGCCCAGCTCATTCAGGAAAGGACGGGCAGTGGGAAGTAACGTATCGGCCATCCTCCTTGCCGCAGGCCTGTCGAAGCGGATGGGCGCCAAAAAGCAGCTTCTGCCGATTCAGGGCCGGCCGGCCATCACCCGATGCATCGAGAGCCTCCGGGATTCGCAGGTGGCCGATGTCGTCATCGTCGTCAACCCGGAGGGCGGCGACATTGTAGAGGCAACGAAAGAATTCCCTGTCAGGGTTGCCGTCAATGAACTGCCGGGAAGCGACATGGCGGCATCCGTGAAGGCGGGCATGGCTTGCATTGACAACGATGCCACAGGTGTTCTGATCTGCCTGTGCGACCACCCGCTTGTCCGTCCGGATACGATTGGCTCCATGATATCGGCGCACATCCAGAAGCCTGATGCGATCATCATTCCCCGCTATCGCGGCAGGAAGGGGCACCCGACTCTGTTTCCCCGATCCGTCCTGGAGGACCTCGGAAAAGTCGCCACCCTGCGCGACGTCATCGGCCAACACTCCACAAAAATATCCTTGCTGGACGTCGATGATGAAGGCATCGTCCTGGACATGGACACCCCCGAGGACTATCAGAAGATCATGGACAGATCCGGTTCCTGAACTGCTTCGCAGCAGCGGTTAGTAAAGAAGTGTTCTGTGCCATTCTTCCTCTTCACTCAGACACTCAAACACTTCTTCTCACTCAGACACTTTTACTGGTCCCTTGTCCCTTTCTTTCTCACTGGCCACTGTTCCACTCTGCAGCGTCACCCCCTCCTGATCGACTGCCCGATTCTCCTGACAAGGCCTGACCATCCGGGCAGTGCAACCCGGCTTCTTACCCCATGGAAGAAAGAAATCCTGCCGAGTTTCGCCTGCAGTGATTCCATGTAGGTATAAAACACGGGGGTCAGGTAAAGCGTGATGAGCTGCGAGAAGAGCAGCCCGCCGACAACGGCGAGTCCGAGGGGACGCCGTGATTCCGCGCCCGCGCCGAGGCCGAGTGCGATCGGCAGCGTGCCCACGAATGCCGCCATGGTGGTCATCATGATGGGTCGGAACCGGATGATGCAGCCCTCGTATATGGCGTCAATCGGCGCCTTGCCTTCCTTTCTCTGCGCTTCGAGGGCAAAATCGATCATCATGATGGCATTCTTTTTCACGATGCCGATCAGCAGGATGATGCCGACGAAGGAATAGATGTTCAGTTCATACCCGAAGACCAGAAGCGTCAGGAGGGCCCCGAGTCCCGCCGAGGGAAGCCCCGAGAGAATCGTGATCGGGTGGATGAAGCTCTCGTACAGGATGCCCAGCACGATGTAGATCACCACGATGGCCAGGATCAGCAGGATCCAGATGCCCCGCAGGGACTCTTCGAAGGCCTGGGCAGACCCCTGGAAATTGCCGTTGATGGTTGCCGGCAGCGACTCGCGGGCGATCTTGCCGACGGCGTCAACCGCCTCTCCGAGCGAGACGCCGGGCTTCGTGTTGAATGACATCGTGACCGAGGGGAACTGGCCGGAGTGGTTGATCGTCAGCGGGCCGATGTCCCTGCTCATCGTCGTCACCGTGCTCAGGGGGACCAGCTGGTTGGCCCCGGAGCGGAGGTATAGAAGCGACAGGAGCGCGGGGTCCCGCTGGTAGGCCGGGTCCAGCTCCAGGACGACCTGGTACTGGTTGTTCGGGGCATAGATGGTCGATACCTGCTGCTGGCTGTAACCGGCCTGGAGGGCGTCCTCGACCTGCTGGGCCGAGATGTCGTGGGAGGCGGCCTTGTCCCTGTCGATGACCACGTTCACCTGGGGGTTCTTGATCTGGAGATCGCTCGTGACGTCCTGGATGATGGGGATCTCGGCCATCTTCTGCTCGAAAAGCACCGCATTCTTGTAGAGATCATCCGTGTTGGGGCTTTGCAGCGTAAACTGGTAGAGGCTCTTCGTCAGTCGTCCGCCGATGGTAATGAGGGGTGGGTTCTGTATGAACATCCGGATACCCGGCACCTGGGAGACCTTGGGCATCAGCTCGCGGGTGACCTCGTCGGCGCTCAGCTTTCTCTCCGGGCGATCCTTGAGGCGCATGAAGATCGTGCCGATGTTGCCCGTCGGCGTCGAGCCGCCGGGCCCGATTCGCGACATGAAATCGGCGACATTCGGATCGTTTTGCACGATCTCGGCCAGGGCAAGCTGGTGCGTTCTCATCGACTCGAAGGAGATGCCCTGCTGGGCCTCCGTGAAGCCCAGCAGCCGCCCGGTATCATCGTTCGGGATGAACCCATATCCTCTCGGGTAAAATACGAACAGCGCAACGGTGACCACCAGGATGCAGCCATTGACGAGCATGACCGCCCGGCGGTGCCTCAGGACCATCTTGAGGCTTCTTTCATAAACGGCGCGCATGCCGTTGAAGAAACGCTCCGAGAGCATGTAGAGCTTGCTGTGGCCTTCCTTGTGGTTTCGCTGGATAAACCGGCTGCAGAGCATGGGGGTAAGGGTGAGCGACACAAACCCCGACACGAGAACGGAGGTGGCGATCACGATGGCAAATTCGTGCAGGAGACGGCCGAGGATGCCCGGCATGAAGAGAACCGGGATGAAGACCGCGACAAGCGAAAGGGTCATCGAAACGATGGTGAAGCCGATCTCCCTGGCCCCCTTGAAGGCCGCTTCACGGACATCCTCTCCCATCTCGATGTGCCGGACAATATTCTCGAGCATGACGATGGCGTCGTCGACGATGAATCCCACGGCGAGCACGAGCGCCAGGAGCGAGAAGTTGTCGATGCTGTATCCGAGAAAGTACATGGCGGCGAAGGTGCCGATGATCGACATGGGCAGCGCGAGACTCGGGATGATGGTGGCCGAGAGATTGCGCAGAAATAGAAAAATGACAAGCACCACGAGACAGATGGAGAGGAAAAGCGTGAATTTCACGTCCGCCACCGAAGCGCGGATCGATTCGGAACGGTCGTAGAGGATTCCGATGTCGACGGCCCCGGGGATCTGCTGCCGGAAGGTCGGCAGCAGTTTCATGATGGCGTCGACAATCTCGATGGTGTTTGTCCCCGGCTGGCGCTGGATCGCCAGGACGATGGCCCTGCGGTCGGTGAACCAGCTTGCGATCCTGCTGTTTTCGACGCTGTCGATGACTTTCCCCAGCTCGCCCAAACGCACCGGGTTGCCGTTGCGATAGGTCACGATCAGGGGCCGGTACGATTCGGCATTGTAGAGCTGGCCCGTCGCCTGGATGGTGAACTCGGTGTGAGGCCCCTGGAGAGTGCCCGTGGGGAGATTGACGTTGCTGTTCCTGACCGCGTTGATCACTTCGTTGATGCCGATGCCCCGCGAGGCCAGCGCGTTCGGGTCGAGCTGCACCCGGACGGCATATTTCTGGGAGCCGTAGATCGCGACCTGCGCCACGCCGTTGATCATGGAGATCCGCTGTCCGATGTAGGTGTCGGCGTACTCGTGCACCTGCGAGAGCGGCAGCACCTGCGAGCTCACCGCGAGGTAGAGGATTGGCTGATCGGCGGGGTTGACCTTCTGATAGGCAGGCGGGCTCGGCAGATTCGGGGGCAGCAGGCGGGCGGCTTTCGAGATCATCGCTTGGACGTCCTGGGCCGCCGCGTCGATATCGCGTCCCAGGCTGAAGACAAGCGTGATTTGCGTGATGCCCTGGGCATTTGTCGAGGTCATGGAATCGAGACCGGCGATGGTGGAGAACTGCCTCTCGAGGGGCGTTGCCACCGACGAGGCCATGGTCTCGGGGCTTGCGCCGGGGAGATTCGCCGTCACGTTGATGGTCGGGAAATCGATCGTGGGAAGGTCGCTCACGGGCAGGAGGCGATACCCCACGAGACCGAACAACAGGATGGCGATCATGACGAGGGTCGTCATGATGGGGCGTCGTATGAAGATTTCCGATATGCTCACGGGTCCTATTCCTTGCCCTGCTGAGGCTGCGCCGCCGGAGAGGCCCCGCTCTTTTGAGCACCCGGGCTTTCCTTGATCTGAACCTTCGCCCCGGGCTTCACCATGAGCAGGCCGTCCGTCAGGACCTGTTCGCCGGGCTTCAGACCCGATTCGACGATGGAGTCGTTTTCGTACGTCCTCGCAATGACAACCGGCCGGACCTCGGCCGTCTGGTCCTCTTTCAAGACGTAGACAAATTGCCCCATCTGTCCCGACTGGACCGCCTGCGACGGCACGACGACCGCGTCGCTCTGCAGGTAAAGGTAGAGCGTGACCGACACAAATTGACCCGGCCACAGATTCCGATTCTTATTCTCGAAGGTCCCTTTCAGCTTTATGGTCCCTGTCGCCCTGTCCACCGCATTGTCGATGAACGCGAGCACCCCTGTCTCCGGGTTCTTCTCCTGCCCGGGGATCTGCGTCTTCACCTCGAGCCTGCCGGCCGCCATGCGCTTCTTGATCTCCGAGAGACTTTTCTCCGGGACGGCAAACGTCACGTAGATGGGGTTGACCTGGTTGATCGTGACAAGGGGCACGTCGTTTGCTTTCACGACGTTGCCGGTGTTGACGAGAATATTCCCCGCGATCCCGCTGATCGGGGAACGGATCGATGTGTACTCGAGCTGCAGCCTGTTGGTTTCGACGACCGCGGCATCTGCCTTCAGGGTGGCATTCAGGGCCTCGTCGTTCGCAACGACCTGGTCATAGTCCTTAACGGGCACCAGTTCTTCCTGCATCAGGTATTTATATCGCTTGACGTCCTCACGGGCTTTCCTGGCCTGCGCCGTGTCCCTGGCAAGATTGGCCTCGGCCTGTCTCAGCGCGGCTTCGTAAGGCCGCGGGTCAATTTTGTACAGCAGGTCTCCCTTGTTGACGTACTGGCCCTCCTTGAAGAGAACCCCGACGATTTCACCAT
>DASRZY010000097.1:0-7737 GCA_035685905.1 Syntrophales bacterium | reverse complement strand
ACTTGACATTCAACGGTTTCTTCAGCTAGCAAGGACAAGAGCATGAAGCGTTCTTCATGTTCACCCCTTGAATTCCATATGACCCGATATAGCCTCGACTACCGGAGTGTCTGTCTCGATTCCGCATCTGATTTGTTGAAGACCATCATTCCGTGTCTTCTTTCGCAAGAGAGGGCTCTGAACGAGGGGATCTTTTTTTGTCGGCCGGGAGCCGTGAAGATGAACGGGCCCCGGCGTGCCTTGTTCGGCGCGAAGGGTTAACGTTGACGGGAGAGAGGAGAAGGCTATGAAAATCAAACTCAAGGGTATCATTCTTGCGGTTGCATTTGTATTCACGACCAGTGCCGTTTCAGCCCAGGACATGGGCATCGTCACGGGGAGCAAGAAAGGCACCTACTATCAGTTCGGGCTGAACATGTCGGAGCTGGTGAAGCAGCGGGGTGTCAAGCTCAGGGTTGACGACTCCCAGGGCTCGGTGCAAAACGTCTTCTCGGTTTACAAAGCCCCCGACACCCAGCTGGGCGTCGTCCAATCGGACGTTCTGGCCTTCGTCGCCAAAATCGGGACCGATCCCGTATTGCAGAAAATTGCGACCAAGATCAAGATGGTCTTCCCGTTTTACAATGAAGAGGTCCATCTGCTCGCCAACAGCGAAGTGAAAGACTTCGACGATCTGGGCGGAAAAATCGTCGCCATCGGGGAAGAGGGCAGCGGCATTTATCTCACCGCGCGCCTGCTGTTCGAATCCTCCGGCGTGAAACCGCGGGATATGCTTGCCGTCGGTCCTGTCGATGCCCTGGCCCTGCTGAAGAAGGGGGATATCGACGCCATGTTTTATGTCGCCGGCCTCCCCGTGAAGTTGTTCGCGGAAGACGTGGATGCAAGCGACAAGCTGGCCCTGGTTCCCATCACGAACAAGGACATTCTCGAATTCTACCCGGCCGTGCAGATCCCCGCGAAAACCTACCCGTGGCAGGATCAGGCCATCAATACCGTTGCCGTGAAGGCCGTTCTCATCTCCTACGATTTCAGGGGATCAAACTGTGAGAACGTCGGGAAAGTTGCCAAAATTGTCTACGACAATCTCGAATGGCTGAAGACAAACGGTCACCCGAAATGGAAAACGGTGGATCTGAACGCACCCCTGAAAGGGTGGGAGCAGTATGATTGCGTCACAAGGACGGTGCAGCCGGCAAAGCGAAGGGCGCCCGAGAAACCGCGCGTCGTCAATCCCGTCATGGATGCGATCAAAAAAATGTTCCAGGAATGAAGAATTGCCGGGCGCAAGACCCCGTCCAATCGGCGGCATCGCCTGGCGGAACAAAATCGGCGGTGGCAAATCATGTACCTGTCTCATTTCGGGTTTCAGGAGAAGCCATTTAAAACCGGTCCCGACCCGGCGTTTCTATGGCTCGGCGCGAAGCACAGGGATGCGCTTGCAACCCTGGTGAATTGCATCCTGGATGCAAAAGGCTTCACTGTGGTGACGGGGGATGTGGGCGCGGGAAAGACCACCTTTGTCAACGCCCTGCTCGGTGAGCTGAAGGATCGGGCCGTCGCAGCCAAGGTCACCTGCTCGGATGTGGGAGGGGTCGATTTCCTGAAATTGATCTCGAAAGCGTATAGCTTCGGCGGAGGCATTCAGAGTAAGGAAGCCTTTCATGACCAGTTCTCCACTTTTTTCCGCAATGCCGTTGCAATGGGCAAAAAGGTGGTGCTGATCATTGATGAAGCCCAGAGACTTGCCCCTGCGAACCTGGCGGAGCTGTCCCAACTCTCCGACATCAGGGAAAACGGCGCACGGCTGTTGAGCATTGTGTTTGTGGGGGAGAATGCTTTTGCGGGCCCTTTGCGGGACGAAGCAATTCGCGCACTGGGACAACAGCCAACATTCAGCTATGCGATGGAACCCCTTACCCGGGATGAGACAGCGCAATACGTGGCGTACCGCCTCAACACTGCGCACTGCACAAGGGAGCTTTTCACGCCCGAAGCCATCGAGGAGATCTTTTCTTTTTCCAGGGGTGTGCCCCGCCTGATCAACATGGTCTGCGATCTCAGCCTTTCCAGGACCTTCTTCAAGGGGGAGGATACGGTCAGGCCTGAAACGGTCAGGGAATGCGCGAAGATGCTCCGTGTGCCGGAAGAGAAAGCGGCGCCGGCAAGGGATAGAGCCGCTCAAGCGAAAGACAGGGAAGCAACGGCAGCCAGCGAGCCGGATGAAAAGATTCTCGGCGATGTCAGGGCAATGATCGTGGAGAAGCGCGCGCCGAAGCCGCACTCGGTTCGGGCGGCCTATGCCGCAGTGATCGTCTTCCTGCTGGTCGCAGTCGGATTTGCCTTATTCCTCATGTCGGGCAGCCAACCGGATACGACGAAAGTGGAAGCGACGAAGGAGGCTGCTTCGGTGAGCCGTGCGGCCGAAGAGGCGGCAGCACCGTCGGCTCAGACGGCCCAGGGATCAGAACCGTCCGCCCTGCAGAAGTCGCCCGGCGTGTCCGGGGAGGACGGAGCGCTCAAGGGTGAGCGCACTGGGGGTGTGAGGGATAAAAAAAGGGAGACGGTGGGCTCGAGGACGGCCGCCGGGAAAGCCCGACAAGCGTCAATGGAGCGCTCGCGCCGGGGAGCTCCCGGAAGCGAGGCTGCGACAGGCGATACGGGACGCGGCACTTCAGCAGACAGCGGGGAGACTGTGGCTCGGGAGCCTGCGCGTCAAGGCCCGGGAGAGGTGGAGTCGGGCGCAGTCATTGACATGCTGATCAAAAAACGATCTGAGCAAAAATAGCTGCCTGAATTGTGAACATTACCTCTAGCTGACTGCAGCAAGAAGAGATCGTCGATCTGATCGGTTGGCGTGGATCGGGCAGGACGATGCAAGAGTGAGAAGAAAGCAAAGGGCCGCTCATATCGAGCGGCCCTTTTGGCTGAAATCTGGCGTCCCCACGGGGAGTCGAACCCCGGTCGCCGGCGTGAAAGGCCAGTGTCCTAGGCCACTAGACGATGGGGACGCTTGTCTTCCCTGTAAAAAGAGGGCCGGAGAGACCCGGCCCGGTTGTTTATCGGAAAGTAGCCTTATAGCCTTCCCTGCACAAAATTGTCAAGCACCAAATGCGGGGTCAAGGGGCCAGGGTAGAGGGTCAAGGGAAGATCAAAAAAGAGCCACAAGCCGCAAGCCCCAAAGCCACAAGGCTAGGCCACTCCGTGGTCAGCATCGGGCATCCCAATCGCTTCGCGAAGGCTACAGGCTTCAGGCATCAGGCTTCAGGAAAAAATTCCCCCCTTTTCCCCTTTGCAATAGGGGGATGACAGGGGGATTTTTCTGTCTGCTGTCTGCTGTTGGCTGTATGCCGTGCCCTCTTCACTGGTCCCGACACCCTGGTCCCCAGTCCCTGTGCTTTGAGGCCTGTGGCCTCAAAACACAACCGGTTCCCTCAGCAGCGATTCGCGCGTCTTCCAAGCCAGGTCGGCCACGTCGGGGTGGGAACTCTTCAGGGCAGCGATCTGGCGGAGATTGTCGGCCGTCCGGGAGACGAGCATGGCCATGTCGCCGTCGGCAAACCCGTAGCGCTCGACGATCCGGTCCCAATCCCGTCCCCTGGCCCAGTCATAGATCACGGCGGCCGTCCAGAGGGGCAGGGGGTGCAGGCCGAAGCCCTCGGCATCGAGCCTCTCCATCATGGGGAAAACCGTGTCGACCACCCGGTCGTAAGCCTGGACAAGGCGCTTGGGCAGTTCCTTGCGCTTCACGGGGATGTCCTGGCCCCGGTCGTAAACAAACGGCGCGATGACCGCCGCCAGGAGCGCTGCGTCATCGTTCGGCAGGGCGCCCCGGCGCAGGCACTCGGCGATCAGCACGGGGTGGTCGAGCCGAAGCTGGGAGGTCCAGACCCCGTCTGCCGTGAGCCGGTCATTGCCGTCCACGAACCCCTCGGCCTTGAGGAAATCCACGTGCCGTTGAAATGCCCGCCAGAGACGCGAGGAAGCGCTTTTCTTTCCCGCCCTGCGCTCCTCGTCCTGCTGGAAGGCCGCCAGCGAGTTCTCGAAGATGTGGCGGACGTTGTCCATGGTCTGGGACAGCAGCAGGTTGAGCACCATGGAGAAGTCGTTCTTGATGCGGCTCTGGACGTCCTCCGCGCGGGTGTGGACGAGCCTCCGGATGTGTTCGAGGTCCATGAAACGCCCCGGCAGCAGCAGCATGAAGCCGATCCTGTCCTGCCCGCGCCGGCCCGCGCGGCCCGTCATCTGGTGAAAGCCCAGGGCATCGAGCGGCACGCACTCGTGCCCGTTGAAGTAGTCTGAATTGAAAAGCACGATCGTCCGCGCCGGGAAGTTCACCCCCGCCGCCACGGTGGATGTGGCGAAGATCGCATCCAGGTGCCCTCGTTTCATCATGCTCTCCACGAGAAACTTCCATGGCGGAAGCTGCCCGCCGTGGTGGGAGGCGACACGGGATTGACGCAGCTGCGCGAGCTGCTTGTGCTGCGCGATCCGCGGTGTGCGGTCGATCAGCTCCTGGAGCGACTCCTCGAACTCGAAGCTCGAAGGGCGCGTGATAGTCCGGCAGCTCTTGAGGGCGTTGTCGCACTCGGCCCTCGACTGGAGGAAAAAGATGGCCGGCAGCAGGTTGAAGTGCTTGAGCGCCCGGAGGATCTCGCCGTAGGGCGGAACCCCGCGGCCGCCCCGCGTGTGTTTCCCCCGCTCCCGCGCGAATTGCTCCACGCGGCCATAGAGCCTGCGCCTGTTGAGAAAGGGCATGAGCCGGCCCGACGGGTGGAGAAAGAGCGGATAGAGCGGCACCGGCCGCCGCCTCTCCTCGATGACCGCGCAGGGCTTGTCTCGTAGGCCCTCGAGCCATGCGGCGATCTGGCGGCCATTTTCGATGGTGGCCGATAGCAGCAGGAGGTTCACCCGGGCGGGCAGGTAGATCATGACCTCCTCCCAGACCACACCCCGCTCCTCATCGCCAAGGTAGTGGGCCTCGTCCAGGATCACGAGGTCGAAGGGGAGATCGCGTCCCTCGTGCATGGCGTCGTAGAGCTGGTTCCGGAGGATCTCCGTTGTCCCCACGATGACGGGCGCATCGGTGTTTTCTTTTGTGTCGCCCGTGAGGATGCCCACGTTCATACTCTCGAAGCGGTCGCCGAACTCGACCCACTTGGCATTCGAGAGGGCCTTCAACGGCGAGGCATACCAGCAGCGCTTTCCCTGCCGGAGCATCTCGTAGATGGCCTGCTCGGCGATCCATGTCTTCCCGGAGCCCGTCGGGGCCATGACGAGGCAGTCCGTGCGCCCGATGGCCTCGAGAGCCTCGAGCTGGAAGGGGTCCGGCTTGAAAGGGACTTCCTCGGGCTTGCCGATTTTGGCGAGGACGTCGTTCAGGATGGGATCGGCCTCGGGTTTGAGCCACGTGGAGGGCTCTTCGCGTTTTGTATGCCTTCGTCGACGGGCCGGGAAGGGGATGCGGGTGCGGCTTCCGTGCATTGCGCTGATGGGTTCCTTGGGGATGCTGTTGGTTCTTTTTCTGTAGCACAATTCCTGCGCCCCGTAAAGGGACGCGTGGTCCGAAGGGCGTTGACAAGACCATGCGTTCCGTCATACAGGATCAGTGGTTTTATCGCGATTCCATCGGGGTGTGCAATCATGAACGGGAAGAGAAAAGCGGTGATCCTTTCGAGCGGCGGCATCGACTCCACGACGGCGATGGCCATGGCGAAAAGCGAGGGATACGATCTTTACAGCCTCACGTTCGATTACGGTCAGCGCCACGCCGTGGAACTCGAGGCGGCGGGAAAGACGGCCGAGGCGCTCGGCGCGCGCCGGCATCTCGTCATCCGCATCGACCTCGGAAAGATCGGCGGATCGGCGCTCACGGCCGACATTGCCGTGCCCCACGGCCGCAACGAGAAGGAGCTGTCATCGGGCATCCCGGTGACCTACGTGCCGGCGCGCAACACCGTTTTCCTGTCTTACGCCCTTGCCTGGGCCGAAGTCCTGGAGGCGGACGACATCTTTATCGGCGTCAACGCCGTTGACTACTCGGGCTACCCCGATTGCCGGCCCGAGTTCATCCGCGCCTTCGAGGCCATGGCGAATCTTGCCATCAAGGCGGCCGTCGAGGGCCGGGTGAAAATTTCCATCCGGACGCCGCTCATTGATATGACGAAGGCAGAGATCATCCGGAAGGGCACAGAACTCGGCGTCGACTACGGGCTCACCCACAGCTGCTACGATCCGGATGCAGAGGGCAGGGCCTGCGGGGATTGCGACAGCTGCCTGATCCGGAAAAGGGGCTTCCGCGAGGCGGGCATCCCCGACCCGACAATCTACAGCAGGTGATCACCCTATGGAAGACCCTTTCCTTGATCTTCCTGTCCCTGAGGGGACATTCACTTTATGGGCTCCCTCGCCCTTGAGGGGAGAGGGTCGGGGTGAGGGTGACTGGTCCCTTCATCCTGCGGGAGAGGATTGAGGTGAGGGCGGCTCCTTCCTTGACGGGAAGCCCCTACCTGCTGGCGGGGAGCTTCATTTTCCTGTTGACGGGGCCTGAGTTTGTCAGTCATCATGTATGTGTGTTCGGCCCGGCTGATTTCCGGTGACGTTCCCGCAGATCTTCCTTTGTACAGTCCCGTGAATTCCGATCGGGCCTTCCCGACCATCGCGTGTAGCCGCATCCAATCATCCATCATCCCAGACACACCGTAAAATCTCAGATCCAAGGAGGGAACGTATGAAGAAGATGCTCGTATTCGTAATGTCTTGCCTTGTCATGACGTGGGGGTGCGCGTCCATCGTTTACGTCTCGCAGGAGTCGGGCAAGGGACAATTGATGACGGCACCGGATGGCAGCCCGCTGAATCCGGCGTCCCTCTTTGCGACCGCTTTCGACGATTCCATGCCGAGCGTCTCACACGATGGCAATCGGGTTGCTTTCAAGCGCGTCGTCGGCGGGTTTGACCGCATCATCGTGAGACAGACGGGAGATGCCTCGGGCACGACGGAGAAGGACCTGGCACAGGGTACCCGGCCCCGCTGGGCTCCTGCAGACGACTGGGTCCTGTTCCGGAACCAGGGCAAAATCTACCGGATCAGGCCTGACGGGACGTCGCTTACGCAGATCACCAATCCCGGAACGACCGTGACAGACAACTTCGGGCATGGATACTGGAATGCCAATACAGTCGTCTTCGGCCGCGGCACCGGGACGGGACCTGGCCAGACGGTGGGACTCTATCTCCAGGACATCGCCACGGCAGCGGTGACACCCATGCTCTCCGGGTACAGCATGCCCGTCGTGTCCCACAACGGAAACATGATGGCCTGCGAGGTCAAGTACTACTTCGGGTGGGGGATCGTGCACTACGTCAGCATCTTCGAGATCCCGTCGCTGCAGTACCTGTACACGATCCAATTCGCATACGCCCCGGGCAACCCGTCCCCATCCCTCACAGGCGTGAGCGGTGTTGCCTTTTCAGCCGACGACTCGAGGCTCTTTTTCTCGGCCATCCCGCCCAACGAAACAAAAAGGGAGATCTACTCGATCAAGCTCGACGGATCGGACCTGAAGCGTTTGACGACCAACAGCTGGGACGAGGTCTATCCCGAGGGGTACAAGTAGAGCGATAGGGTGATAGGGAATGTACACCCGATGATAAGAAAGAAGCCCCGGCTCACAGAGTCGGGGTTTCTTTTGCTTCAGAAAGCAACGCTCGTCATTCACCTGAAAGTCTCTGTACCCTC
>DASRZY010000096.1:0-14313 GCA_035685905.1 Syntrophales bacterium | reverse complement strand
TTGATTTCCTGGTATCCCCTGACTGCCAGCCAGACATACCAGGGGTCCAGGTAACTGACGGGATAGAGGAAAAAGTCGCCCACCAGGCCGACGGTGTCTCGCGGGCTTGAAGGCCCGATGACGGGCCAGATAAAGTAGAACCCCTGTCCCACGCCGTAAATCCCGAGTGTCTGCCCCAGGTCCACGTCACGCTTCCGGAGATTCTCGTCCGAGGAGGCCACATCGAAAAATCCCGCGATGCCGAGAGTCGTGTTGATCACGAACCGTGCAGAGACGATTGCGAAACAGGCAAAGTCGATCTGGAGCAGGCAGCTGACCGCACGCACCGGGTAACGCAGGTTGTAAAAGAAATTGCTCACGCTCACCCGCGCCGGCTCGGGGACCACGGCCTTGTAACCCTGGGCCACGGGCTTGAGGAGCCAGAAGTACATGCGATCGTTGAAGGTGAACATGGCCCGGTTGTAGGGCTCCAGGGGATCGGCAATCGTTGCCCTCTCCGAAGAGGGTGTCCCCATCGCGAGATCGTAGTCGTCCGTGTCGGCCTCGGGGCTCGTTGGCGGGGCAACGGGTGCCGCCGAGGCCGGCGCTGCATCGTTTTGGGCCAGCACCGGCGACTGCTGCACCGTGTAGGAAGCCGGCACGATCGTCAAGGTCTCAACGGGTTTATCGAAAACGGCCGAGGGGGAAGCGGGCTGCGGGCCATGGGCGCAGCCGACGGCAAGAAGAGCACAGAGAGTCACAACAATCAAAACGGGCTTCATCGCATTCTCCGATGTTTGATCAGGTGCAAAGGAGCCCGCAAGCGATTCAGCAGCGGCTGGGGCTCTTTCCATGCAGCCGGAGCGGTTGTCAGGCTTTTTGATCTTTCACCTTTTTCCGCAGGGTTTCGAGCAATTGCTCCGGTTTGTTCTTTGACAGGATGTCGTTGAACTGCGAGCGATAGTTCATCACCAGGCTCACGTTCTCGACGACAACGTCGTAGACCTTCCACGTGCCGTCGCTTTCCTGGACGACCCTGTAGTTGATGGGGATTTCCTTCGACTTGGTGAGGACACGCGTCTGGACTTCGACCCGGTTCTTTGTAACGGTTACTTCCCGGTCGAACGTGATTTTCTCGTCGGTGTAGGCGAGGATCTTGTCGGCGTAGGCCTTTTCCAGCACCTGCTGGAAGAGCGGGACAAACTCCTGGCGCTGGGCCTCGGTGAATTTGTTCCAGTTATTCCCTCCCAGGGACCACTTGGCAAGCTCGACCTGGTCGAACATCTCTTTGTAGACCAGCCTCAGTGTCTCTTTCTTGGCCTCTTCCTTGAGCCCCTTGTTGCGCAACGCATCCAGCACCTTGTTGACTTCTGTCCGCACCGTTTCCAGGGGGGTTGCGGCATGCACGGGCGCCGAGACGAGGACGAGCACAAGCATTCCCAGGCCGATCCACATTGCTCTCATCGTTTTTCCTGTTCTCATTTCTTTGCCGGTTCCTCCTTTTTGACGTCTCCAAAAGCATATTTCCCGATCACATCCGCCACGTCCACCGCGGGCTGCGTCTGGATGATCGTTCCGCCGGATTGGAGGGGTTCGCCCATGCCTCCGGGGTCGATGCTGACGTACTTGTCGCCGATCAGCCCCTCCGTCTTGATGGATGCGATGGCGTCCTCGTAGACCTTGACGTCTTTCCGTAGAATCATCTCCACCTTCGCCTGCTGGTTTTCCTGGTCCATGACCAGCCGGTCCACTCGCCCGACCTCGATGCCGAACATGTTCACGGGGCTTCCGGCCCTCAGGCCCGACACGGTGGTGAACCGGGCGCTCAACCGGTAGGTGTCGCCTTCGAGGATGGGGACGTGGCCCAGCTGCACGGTCATATACCCGACGCACAGAAGCCCGATCATGACGAAGATGCCAACGGCTGTTTCCATCGCGTACTTTTTCATCTACCTTCTCCCTGCGTGATGCATTGAATCCGGGCAATGACTTTCTGCTGTTGCTTTGCAAGATCGATGACAGACTCCAGCTCCTGACTGGGCTGGCCCTGGGCCATTCCGGCGAGCATGGTGAGCGCAATGCACTCCCGAGAATCGGACTGTCTTTGTGCTGCAGTCCAGATTTCGAGGATGGCCCGCTCCTGGATCTGGAAATTGTTGATAAAACTGCCCAGGATGCCTTCTGCCTCGGCCCGGTCCATGGCGGGCAGGACCGTGACGTATTCGTTCAGGCTGCGGCGTGTGGAAAAGCCGCCGATGTCGCCAAAATGTTTATCAATGTAGACTCCCAGGCTCCGGATGGCCTCCTGCGCCGCCTCGTGGCCCAGGCGTGTCGCGACGGTGTCCAGTTCCTCGAGGGAAAAAACGACAACAGCGTAATTTTCCCCGATGGCTCCCCCGCTCAGCTGATCGCGATATCGGAGTCTGAACTGCCGCTTGGAGTGAAGGCCCGTGAGTTCCTTCTGCAGCCCTTCCAGGCTGTGAATGACTTCCCGTTTAAACGGATGGTCGAAGTCTTCCAGTTCCTCCGGCGTACCTTGAAAAACGATAGATCCCTCGTAGAGAGCGAGTATACGGTGCGAGATGAAAAACACATCGGGGATCTCGTGGCTCACCAGGATCGCAGTGAACCCCACCTCTCTCTGGTACTGGGCAATCATGCCCAGGATCGCGTTCTTGCGGATGGGGTCCTGGCCGGTGGTGGGCTCGTCGAAGAGCACGATCTGGGGGTTCGTCACCAGGGCCCTCGCCAGGGCCACGCGCTTTTGCATCCCGCCTGAAATCTCCGAGGGATACTTGAGGGCCGCATCGGCAAGTTCCGTCTGCTCGAGCCGGGCTATCACCCTGCTCTTGATTTCCGGGCGGCTGAGGTTTGTCGTCTCCCGCAGCGGCAAGGCGACGTTGTCGTAAACGTTCATGAAGTCGAAAAGCGCGTTTCCCTGGAACATGTAGCTCATGGCGATGTCGCTCTTCTTCACATCGTCGATCGGCTTGCCCCGGAAGAGGATCGTGCCCTCGTCGGGTGCGAGAAGCCCGATAATGTGCTTGAGCAGAACGGTTTTCCCCGAGCCGCTCAATCCGATGATGGTCGTCACCTCGCGCTCGTAGATCTCGAGGTCGACGCGATTGAGGATTGTTTTCTCCCCGAATCTCTTGGTGACGCCCTTGAATTCGATCAGCGGACTTCCCATGTCTCTCCTACAAGGCCCAATCCATAGTTACTCTTCCCTCAATCCATCCTCTTTTCTTAACACTGAACACTTCTTTGCTTCTCACGGGTCCCTACCCCCTGGTCCCTCGTCCCTTGTTCCTCTTCACTCAGACACTCGCGCACTCAGGCACTTCTTTCACTAAATGAGCAGCGACGTTACGATATAATCCGCAACCAGTATCAGCACGCAGGACAGCACGACGGCCGTAGTTGTCGCGCGGCCGATCGCGCGGGCCCCGTGGCTGTCCGTTCTCATGTGAGTGAAGTAGCCCTGGTAGCAGCACACGGTTGTGACGATGACCGCGAAGACCATCGCCTTGATGAAGCCGTCGGTGATGTCCTTCATCTCCACGCTGGACTGAACGCGATGGAGATAGGTTCCGGCGTTCACGCCGAGCAGGACCACCCCCGAAATGTAGCCGCCGATGATGCCGATGACGTCAAACAGGGCGGTGAGCAGGGGGAAGCTGATGATCGACGCGGCGATTCTCGGGCTGATGAGGAACCGCAGCGGGTCGATGCGCATCGTTTTCAGCGCGTCGATCTGCTCGGAGATTCGCTGGCTGCCGATCTCGGCCGTGATGGCCGATCCCGCGCGGGCCGTGATCATGATGGCTGTCAGAACCGGTCCCAGCTCCCGGATCAGGGAAAGGGACACCAGGGTACCGAGGGCCCCCTCAGAGCCGAATTTCACAAGGGCGTGGTAGGATTGCAGCCCCAGGACCATGCCGGTGAACAGGCCCACCAGCATGATGATGAGCACGGAGCCCGACCCGATGTAGTAGAGTTGCTCGATGATCTTGAACAACTGCTTGGGGCGGAAGATCTTCAAAAACGCCCGGGAGAGAAAGATGGTCGCAGCTCCCAGGTTGTCGATCCAGTTGATCATCTTCCTGCCCGTGAGGGCGAAGGGCTCCGACAGCAGCCGGCCGGGGCTGCGCGGGACTTCGCCATCCTTGTTTGACTCGGGCGCCGTCATACCGTCTCCTGCAGTGTTTCTTCAATTATGACCCGGTCCATCCAGACCGGGGCCAAGATGAAGTATAAACGTTAAAGCATAAATCGTGCAAGTTATCGAAACTGTGCGGCACTTTTTCTCTTTTTCGTTTTTCGCCGGCCACTGTCCCCGGATCACTGCTTTTTCAATTCCGCGTAGCCTGGCCTGTGCCTTGTCCTTGTCTTTACACTGGTCACTGGTCACTGGTCACTGACCCATATCTTTTCCTGCTTCATCACAATTGCGTCCTGTGCTACCATCTCATCATGGAAGTGCCGCTGCTGTCATGAATCCCGCCGAACCGTCGACATCTCAAGCCGTCCCGACTGCCCGGGATCCTGAAAAGGGCATCCTCTTTATTGCCGTCTCCCAGTTCGGGGTCGCTTTTTCCTTCAACTGCATCATGTCCTTCATGCCGTTTTACATCCTGAAAATCAGCGAGTACGGCACGAAGGAGACCATGCTGTGGATCGGCCTGATCATGGGGGTCTCGCCGCTGGTCACAGCCGTGGCCGCCCCCTTCTGGGGAAGCCTCACCACTCGAATCCGCCCCAAGCTCCTCTACCAGGCAGGCACGTTTTTCAATGGCGTCATCTTCCTGCTCCTGGGCTTTGCCGGGAGCCTCCCCCTGCTGCTGTTCCTGCGGATCTGCCAGGGCTTTCTCGGAGGGATCTCCACCATCGGCCTTGTCCTGATCGCCTCGTCGTCCCCCGAGGGGAGGCTTCACAAACACATGAGCCATTTCCAGAACTCCATCACGGCGGGTCAGCTCGTCGGTCCGCCCCTGGGCGCATACGCCGTGGCACTTTTCGGTTACCGCTCGCCGTTCGTCATTGCCTCCGTGGTGGTTTTCCTCGCCCTGGTGTTTTGCCATCACTACGTGTGGGATATCCCCGTTCAGCCCAAGGGTGAAAAGCAAGGCAGGATCGGCAAGGCGGGAGTCATCTGGGGCTGGGCCCTGGGCATCATCGGCACGATCCATCTCACCTTCCTGCCCAGCATCCTTCCCCAGATCCTCGAGGGATTCCATCTGACGGAGGATGCGGCCGTCACGGCGGCCGGCGAGATCATGATGGCCTACACGGCCACGGCGATCCTGGGCAATTACCTCGTGGCCACATTCTCGGGCAGGTCGAGCCTTGCACGGCTCATCACCATCTCCTGCCTCTCGGCTGCGGCCCTGCAGGCACTGCTCTACTTCAGCCCGGGCGTCTACAGCTTCACCGCGATCCGGATGCTCCAGACGGGGATGATCGCGGCGCTCTTCCCCCTCATCATCACCATCTTCGCAGGTGATGTCAGGGGCAGCACCCTGGGTTTTCTCAACTCCGCAAGGTTTGTCGGCAACTCCCTGGGTCCTCTGTTGGCCACATCCATCCTCGCCAATGCCGACCTGCTTACCCTCTACCTGACGATCTCGGGCCTCACCCTGGCCGTCCTCTGCGCATTCCTGACTGCCCGCAGGACATAGACGGTCAATGAATGAAGTTGAAAAGTTACTAAGTGGACTCGTTACTGCTGCAGGGCGGCCTGGATTCGGAGCGGGCAGGATCAGGGACGTGTGGGCGCCATGCCGGTCCTTTGCGGCAGTTGGCTGACAAGATGCGCCGACGCCTTCTCGAGCACCTTTTTCAACGTGACCGTTTCTTCCGTCGCGGTGTCCGCGGTATGCTGAAGCTCGTCGACACCTTCCCAGACGATGCTTCCGTCCGCCGAGTCCCAGATCTGGAAGAACAGACGGATGCTGGCTTGCTTGGTATTCAGGATTCGGAGGCCGAAGACACTCAATCGCCCGTCGGAGCCCTGCTGGAAGCCCGAAAGCTTGAGCTGTCCCAGGTAGCGCATCCCCGTGGCATCGGCAACCTCTTTCAGACTCGCCGTTTTGAACAGGCTGGTGTTGCGGTAGTCCTCGAACATCTGCGAGTACTCCTCCTCGAGACCGGCCTTGTTCACGGCGCTGAGGGTCTGGGGCAGCGTCCTGATGGGAATATCCGGGCGCTGGGTGTACAGCACCTCGCTGAACGTAAAGGCCACAGCCTGCTTTTCCTCTTCCTGACCTGTGACCGTGGACGGGGTGATGAAGGCCAACCCATACCGGGTCAGGTCATCGGGCGCGAGGTTGAACGCGCGGTGCTGGGTTGAGTGATAGGTTTGCGGGATTGCGCAGCTGATGCAGAGTGCTGCCATTGCGAGGGCGCTCAGCATGTGGAATATGCGAGAACGGGAGGACTTCATAAGCTTTGCCTCCATGTATGATAGAAAATAATCCCACAGATTCAGCCGGTCGTAAATAAAATAATTGAAAACGATTGATGCCCTGAAAATCCCGCACGAATTTTTTCGGCTTTCCCTTCTTGCCGCGAAGCGGCCCTGTACGCTATACGCTGCACGCTTCCTGGCCCTGCCCCGGGGCTGAATTGTATTGACATCTGTTTGCATCCTCATTAAAGTAACTAGATGAATACCGCCTGCGTGCGGTGCGATGAAAATACAGAGATTTTGAAGCGCAAGCGACGGTCGCCATGCCTTTGAGTTCTGGCGGCCGTTTTTTTGTGCTCTGTGAAGGTTCGTCCCGATGCTGAAACAATACCGGTACCCGCTGCTGACTGGGATTCACGGTCTTCTCTATTACATCGTCCGGGCCTACAGCTGGACGTTCCGCCTCCATGTCGAAAACGAGAGTCCCTGGCTCGAATACAGGCAGAATGGCGGCCGGGTACTGCTCTGCGGCTGGCACCAGCAATTCTTTGCGGCCATCAGCCACTTCAAAACCTATGCGACCCATCGTCCCGCCCTGATGATCAGCCAGAGCAAGGACGGCGACATCATCGCCGGCATTGCCGAGAAGTCAGGGTGGCATGCGGTGCGGGGTTCTTCATCGCGCAATGGAGGCCGGGCCCTGAAGGAAATGGTCGGGCGGTTGGAGCTCAGCGGTCTTGCGGCTCATGTCGTTGACGGGCCGAGAGGGCCCGCCGGGATCATCAAGGCGGGGGTGGTCAGCCTGGCCCGAGCCGCCGGGGCGGTCGTCGTCCCTGTCTACGCTACATCCGACCGGGCCTGGTATTTCAAAAGCTGGGACCGCTTCATGCTGCCGAAACCCTTTGCGAAGGTGACGTTGCGCTTCGGCGAGATGATGGACTTGACCGCAGGGGAAGATGATCATGATTTCGAGAATCACCGGCTCCAACTCCAGCAGATCATGCTGCCGGGCCTGATTTCCTGACCGGGGCGCGTCCCTCAATCCCGGCCTTGGCGGATCGGGACGAGTAATCGTGCCACCCGATTCCCTTTTTCTTCGTCGTTTCGTCACCATCACACTCGTGTACTCGGTCAGTTCTCTTCACTCAACCGCTGCCTCGTCCCGACACCCTTGTTCCCAGTCCCTTATTTCTCTTCCACCGGTCACTGTGTCTTTTCATCCGGAGGCCTGAATCCCCATTCCCGTCTCGTAAGGCCCGGATATTGAGGCAGGTTGTCAGTGACCGGGGCAGGCGAATAATTTTGCGACAAGTGTCTGATAATGTTGAATCTCCAGTTGAATAACTGACCGGCATGAGATATGGATGACTCAGCGACATTAAGGGTCATCCTGAGACCGGGACAATGTTCAGACTGATTGCCGACACCTCCATCAGCTGGGAATACTTCAGAGACGCGAACGGGTTTGCCTATGTGTCCCCCTCGTGCAGCCGCCTGACCGGCTATGCCCCCGAGGAGTTCCTGTCCAACCCCCGTCTCCTGGAAGAGATCACCCACCCGTCCAATCGGAAGTCATTTCTTGACCACCTGTCCCATGCCCAATGGGACCGCGAAGCGACCCGGATGAAATTGCGGCTGATCGGCCGGGACGGGCACGAGCGCTGGGTCGAGCACGTCTGCGAGCCCGTCCGCGACGAAAACGGCTTGAACCTGGGGCTGTGGGGCAGCGTCCGGGACATCACGGAATTCAAAAAAAACGAAGAACTGCACAACGCCTACGAAACCCGCTATCGGGTCATGGCCGAGCTGCAGGCCGAAGTCGTCTGCCGCTGGATGCCCGACACGACGCTCACCTATGTGAACGATGGGTACTGCAGGCTTCAGGGAAAGCGGCGCGAAGAGCTGCTGGGGAAGAAGTGGCTCTTCCTTGTCCCCCCTGCGACCCGGCCGTCCGTGGAGGCCTATTACAGGTCGCTTCTGGCCGAGCCGAAGCTGAGCATATACGAATACGGGGTCGCCAGCGCAGGCGGAGCGATCCTGTGGTTTCAGTGGGTCGATGCGCCCATCTATGATGCAGAGGGCCGTTTGGCGGAGTTCCAGTCCCTCGGCAGGGACTACACGAAGGAGCGCCAGGCGCTCCTGGATTTGAAGGACAGCGAGGAGCGATTCAGGACGTTCATGTCGCAGTTGCCGGCCGTGGCCTTCATCAAGGCCGCAGACAGCCGTGTCCTTTTCACGAATGCCTACATGGATGAACTGCTGGGCTCCGGGACGTGGATCGGACAGATCGCCCCGCCGGAACTCCCGGGGGACGTTGTTGAAAGAATCCTGGAGGACGACAGGCGGGCGATCCGCGGCGGCCGTCCCGTGGTCATCCAGGAGGCATTCCCCGTCAAGACCGGGCAGATCCACTTTTTCGAAACCCGTAAATTCCCCCTGAAACGGGAAGGTGAGCCCGACCTTCTCGGGGCGATCTCGCTGGACATCACGGACAAGATGCGCGCCGAGGAGGCCCTGCGTGAAAGCGAGGAGCGCTACCGGATGCTGGCCGAGGCCTCTCACGATTTCATATTCGTCATCGACCGCAATGACTGCTTCACCTACGTGAACAGCGCCGCCGAGGCCGTCACGGGTAAAAAGCCCGACGAGCTCATCGGCCATCCCCGCTCCAGCCTGGATGTCCCCCCCGATATGCTGGCAAGGCAGAAAGAGGCCAATGACGCCGTCTTCGCGACGGGGGAGCCTCTTTTCCTGGAGGGGCAGTACTTGCTCGGCAAGGGAGGACGCCCGGCCTGGCACAATGTCAACCTCGTCCCCCTGAAGGACAGCGCCGGCAGCGTCCATGCCCTCCTGGGTGTCGCCCGCGATGTGACGGACTCGCGGGAGCGTGCACAGCGTCTCGAGGAGGCCAACATCGCCCTGAAGGTCCTGCTGCGCCACCGGGAGGAAGACCGTCGGGATCTCGAGGAGCAATTCCTTGCGAACTTCAGGAAGCTCATCCTGCCGAGCCTCGAGAATTTGAAGAAGACGGGGCTTGAACCCCGGCAGAGAGCTTACGTCGACGTGGTCGAAATGAATATCCGGCAAGTCTTCTCCGCTTCCCGGGGGGCCGCCGGCCTCCCCCATGTGAACTTCACGCCGATAGAGATGAGGATCGTCGAATTCATCAAGGAAGATAAAACGACAAAAGAAATCGGCCAGTTACTCAATCTCTCGCCGCGCACAGTCGAGTACTACCGTGACAAAATCCGCAAGAAGCTCGGCCTCAAAAGCAAAAACATCAACCTGCGTTCCTACCTTTCCACCCTTCCCTGAAATCCCATTACGGGCCTTTTCCCGTAGAAATTGCGTATTCTGTTCGTATTGCCCCTGGTATCTGCTGCTGGTAGGATGAATCCGGCAGCTATGGTCTGCCTGCAGGAGGGGAGGGAACCGTTTCCTGCCGGGAGGGGCCGCAGGATGGCCCCGGCTGCCGGATAACCGGTGAGAAAACACAAACGACTTACCCTGGATCTTCCGGCTGCCGTCAGAACTGCGGCGGGGAAGAACGGGCACAGGACACTATTGCTCAGAACGGTGGACATCTCCGCCGGGGGCGCACGGTTTCGTTTGGAGCGCGGCCTGCCTGTCGGAATGGATGTCAGTGTCGTGATCTTTCTGCGCTCCAATCCGCGGGAGGCCGGAAATTATCTGCGCATTGCATTCCACGGGACAGTGGTTCGGTCCGGGTCCGGGTGTTTTGCTGTTGCTTTTGCGGAGACGGGGCAGGCAGCTAGGTTGGGGGGTGCATCGGGGCCGGAGATGCCGGCGCCGGGTATTCGACTTGATGTCTCAAAGCGGCAGGACAGGGATGAGATCTGATGCTGGTTTGCCGTGACGAGAGCAAGAAAGTCATCTACGTCACGCCCGGTTGTGATCTCGTGGCCGAGGAGGCGGAGGCCCTGCGCAGGGAGTTTCTGAGCTGCACCGGGAAGGAAACGGAACAGCTTGTTCTGGATCTGGCAAGAGTGCGGACGATAGACACCCTCGGCCTCAATATCATCATTGCACTCTACGAATGGATACGCAAAAGCGGGGGAGAGCTGATCGTCGAAAATGCCTCGCGTGACCTGAAAAAGATTTTTCGACTGATGGGGATGGATGGACGTCTCACGATCAGCCGGACGGGATGGCCGAGTTAAGATGACAAGGCCAGGATTGACCCCTCTGGGGGGAAGCGGCGCCCGGTGAATCGGCGCAATTGATTGACTACGCTCCAGGGCATGAGATGGGGATTTGCGTTCAGGGGTGAATGCAAGTCCGCTGCGGTGACAAACCCCCTTTGCTCGCCAATCATGCCTGAGGGAAATGCCACTTAGCATTTCCCTGCGCTTCTCACGAGATGTACCGGAGCGCTTCCCCCTTCTTTCACTTCTTTACGCAGCCCTGCAGTCCCCCGCGCACTTCCTTTTTCATTGCACAGTTTTCCTAAACCCTGCCGCCCGATGCCCGAATCCCTATTCTTTTGCTGTCGGCCGTCTGCTGCAGGCCGTCGGCTCTTTTCTTCCCGAATCCCGAAGCCTGTAGCTTTGGCCCCGCTGGTCACCGGTCACTCTTTTGGCTGCCTCCCGGCAGCCCGCCCCTGCACCCTGGTCCCCAGTCCCGATACGCTACCCGGGCACCTTTCTCTCTTTCCCTTGGAATAAATACAGAGCTTGATGTAAGGTTGGAGTCATGAGAGATGCCGCTCGAGTTGCCCTTCTTTCCATGCTCCTTGTTATTCTTGCAGTTCCGGCCATTGTCCGGGCGCAGGGGGATCTCTCCCTTGCGGACCTGGGCGATTTTCGACTCGAGAACGGCCAGGTGATCAAAGATTGCCGCCTGGGGTATCGCACCTTCGGAACGCTGAACAAGAACCGATCCAACGCCATCCTGTTCCCGACATGGCTGGCCGGGTCAACGGAAGATCTCGTCACCCTCGGCGTCATCGGGCCCTCGAAGCTTGCCGACACATCCCGCTACTTTGTGATAGCCGTTGACGCCTTCGGCAACGGCGTGTCGTCTTCTCCCTCCACGAGCAGCAAACAGCCCGGCCGATCCTTCCCGGAGTTCAGCATACGGGACATGGTCAAGGCTCAGCATCGGCTCCTGACAACCCATCTTCGCCTGAACCGGCTGTACGCCGTCATCGGGATCTCCATGGGCGGGATGCAGGCATTCCAGTGGATGATCTCCTACCCCGACTTTGTGCAAAAGGCCGTTTCCATCATGGGCACGCCGCGCCCGGCCTCCTACGATCTGCTGCTCTTCAACGCGGAGCTGCAGGCCATCGAGACCCTGAGTGCCATGGGTGAAGGCGATGCCTCGGGGCTGAGGGCCCTGGCCGCGCTGCAGGCGCTGGCAACGCGGACCCCTGAATACTATCTGAAGAACCTGTCCCGATCCGACGTGACGCGCGCCCTGGCCGACACGGAGAAGCTCCTCATGAAATACAATCTCACGGACTGGGCCTGGCAACTCAAGGCAATCATCGGGCACGACATCTACCGCTCCCCTGTCCTGTCGGAAGAAGATGCCGCCAGGGTCATGCGCTCGAAGCTCATGGTGATTGTCTCCCGCAACGACCTGATGGTGAACCCGGAGCCCTCGCTTGCCCTTGCCCGGACATTGAAAGCGGAAACGTTGGTGCTGCAGGGCGATTGCGGGCACTTCAGCTTCCTGTGCGAGGCGGATAAAGTCAGCGGCGCGGCATCCTCGTTCCTTGGGCGGGGCAATTAGAGTACCCCGTCCGAAGCCTGACCCGCTGCTCGCTTCTTCCTGTTTCTGCCGCGAAGCGGCCTTGCAAAGGGCATCCGCCCGGCCTATGCTGTAAATGGAAACGATCATTCTGATGAACCGAAACGAACTGCGAGAGAGAGAATCGTGAGTATGAAAAGATCGCAGCCGTTGCCGTACAGACCGAAGGCAATTCACCCCGTTGGCCTTTTCGGAGGGGTCAAAGCCTTCATCATGGTCCTTGCCGCACGCAGGGCGGGGACGAGGGCAGTCCGAGCGATCGACGGGCAGCCGCCTCCTCAGAAAGGCGGGATGGACCAAAAAATCGTCGACCCGATGCGGGATGAAGTCACTGCCACCTACGAGGGGTTGCAGTACGTATTCTCCATTCACGGGCAATACTGTCACCGCAAGTCCGACTGATCCGTCCCTTGTCTGGAGGATTTGCGGCTCGTTGCTTTTTCGTCCCGAATCCCGTAGCAGCTTTGCTGCAGTAACTGGTTGACTGGGTAACTGGTTGATTAGGTAAGGTACGGGATGAGGATTTCCTTTTTTCTCGCGCCTAATCCCGCGTCCCGGGCCCTTTCTCGTCCCTATACGCTACCCGCTTCTCCTGTCTGTGCCGCGCAGCGGCCGTCCCTGTCCCTATCTTACATAACACATTACACATAACACATCTTTTCCGGTCACTAGCCACTGTCTTCCCGTCCCTGCCCCTGGCATTTGGCGTTATTTGTGCATTTCAAAGATCAACACATCCGAGGAGGCTGATGATGAACACCAGAACATGCTTCGTGGCGATGATCGCCCTTCTTTTTTGCGTGGCATTGTCTGCACCGCCCGCCCGGGCGCAGCAGGGTGCTCCGCCCCTGAAGGAGAAACTCGTCAAGACCCCCGACGTCACCCGGATGCCGCTCGAGAAGGCCAGGGAGACGGCCAAAAAAGCCGGGTTCGACCTGACAGTCAACTACAGGGAGACAGCCCAGAGGGATGCCGACAATGTCGTCCTGGAGCAGCAACCCGTCGCAATACAGGGGTCGAAGTCTTTCTCGGTGCACGTCGGAAAATACAAGGCCCCACCCGTGCCCCATGTATCGAAGATGCCGCTCGAGCAGGCGAAAGAGGTGCTGCAGAAGGCAGGCTACGAAGCCAGGGTGGTGGAGGTGCCCGTGACCGATGAGAAGCCGCTCGGAGTGGTCCTGAGCCAGGAGCTGAAGGCACAGCCCGGGACGAACAGGATCAACGTCTTTGTCGGGGTGCCCGAAAAGATGACCGTTCCCCACGTGTTGGGCATGACCGGCGATCAGGCGATGAAGACGCTGGAGAAAGCCGGCTTGAAAGGCACGCAGATCTCCGCACCGACAAAGATACAATCCCGGGCCGACAAGGTGGCGAAGCAGGAGCCCCTGTCCGGTGCAAAGGTTGCGAAAAACAGTACCGTCACGCTGACGGTGCAAACCTACCAGGCCCCGCAGGTCGTTCCGAACCTCGCAGGAATGTCGGAAAGCGACGCTCGCACAGCTCTCACACCGCTTGGTTGCCCGGTTGAGAAGATCAAGAAAGCCACGCCAATCAAGGACAAGGACCAAAAGGTCATTGCACAGTATCCTGCCGCGAACACCACATACAACGAAAAGGGAAAGGTGGTCATCACCGTGGCCGAGTACTCGGCTTCGGCCTACGAAGTGCAGATTACACCGAATCCGGCCGACAAGAGCTATCGGGTGGACATCTGGGGGGGGACACCGCCCTTGAGCGTTAGCCTCGACGGCAAAGATGCCGCACGAACCGTGGAGGGCAAGAAAGTCGTTGAAATGACCTCGCTGCCTCAATCACCCGGAGTCAACTCCTTCAGGCTTGTTTCGCATGCCGACGTGGAAGTGCAGCTCACTGTCAGGGACAGCAAGGGTCACGGTTTAGCGAAAATCGTCAACCTCAAGAAGGACCCGCGGTGAGGCATCCCCCTTTCTAAAGGGAGATGATGCGGTTTATTAAAAAGCCCCTGCCGAATTCCCGGCAGGGGCTTTTTTCTGTGGAACGTCTCGCAGCTGTGTCACTCGCGGCCCGGGGCCGATTGCTCACTTCGTGAACACGGGATAGCACATGGGGTCCGCCCAGTATTTCTTGTCCTTCTTGATCTCTTTCGTCGTCTTCTTCATGGCACTGCCTCCCTG
>DASRZY010000095.1:0-9099 GCA_035685905.1 Syntrophales bacterium | reverse complement strand
CATCCAGGTGTGGGGCTCGTCCATGGACGCCGAGGTGTCCAGGATCATCTCGAAGTTGTTGGTCTTCTGGACCAGCGCGCCGGACTTCAGCTTCGGGCTGATGTCCTGGGCCGGTATGGGCTTGAGCGTCGTCGCGCAGCCTGACACCATGGCAAGGCAGATCACGGCGACAAGCAGTGTCAGAACGTTTCTTCGCATCTCTTGTCCTCCTTCACGAACGGGATGATTTCGGGTTAAACTGCTTCGTTGACATCTATACCGATTGCTACTTTGTTTTCACGTGCTCGACGGAAATCGCCAGCGCCTCGGTGTAGGTGATCATCAGATCGTCGCCGACTTTCACCTTGTCCAGATTCGCGGGGTCCTGCACCTTGACGGTGTTCAGTTTGCCTTCCGGCCCTTTGAGGGTGATCGTGCCCTTCTGCTTGTCTATCGCCGTGACGGTGGCTGTCACGGACACCTCCCGTGCCGCCATTCCCCCGGGCATCTCGCCGGGCTTGGCCCTGACGATGGCCGACCTCTCGCCCGCTCCTGCAACGGTACCGGGCTTCATGACTTCAACGGCGATCGACTCGAAGAATTTCACCGTGACGAGATCGCCGACCTTCACCTGGGGCAGGTTCACGGCCTCTTCGCCGACCTTGATATCCCTGAGTTCCCCGTCCTCCCCCTTCAGGGTGACAATCCGTTTCTGCAGATCTATGGCAACGACGGTGGCCGTCATGACCGCCTCCGCCGACCTCACAACCTTTGGCTGCTCTGCCGGCGCGCTTGCCTTGTACTGCGCAAAAACTCCTGATGCCAGGGAGAGCATCAACACAACAGCCGCTGCTACAACCAATCCTCTTTTCATCGAATCCATCCTTTCGTATTCATGTTTAACCTGCGTAACCGGCAGATCTCGTCGACCGTTACGAACCCCTATCCGCTCCTGATCATCGTTTGTTTTCATATCGAATCGAGTCATCCGTTTGCCTTCCTGACTCGCCTCAGCGCCTCGATCTCTTTCCAGCTCTCATCGCTTCCGGCTTTGAATCTCGCGGACTCGCCCAGCAGGTCAATCGCACCGAGCAATGCGCTGCCGCTGCCTGAGCGCATATAATCGTCAAGGCTCCCCGGGGCGTCCCACTCACAGGAGAGAAAAAAAAGATCCCCCTCCTCCACATCCCGAGACACACGGCAAGCCTGGCAGCCTACCTCTTTTCGCATCGTGGGAATCAGCGCCTGCAGGGTCTGGTAAAGCTCTTTGACCTTTCCGGGTTGGGCCCTGACCTCAATGGTGATCGTCATGATGTGCCTCTCCTTAGTTTCCGGTTTTTCAGGTACGGAGTGAAATACAGCGCTTTGGTGGCACTGTGAGACAGAGGTTAGCGCGTGATCTAGTACCAAGAAGTATTCCAGGAAGTAAGGAAAGGCAGCCAATTACCAAGTTGTTGATTTTGTTAATTTAGTTTTTACAGTGACCGTGGCGGGATCGATCGCGACGGAGAAAACACCTCAACATATTGCGGACCCTCAATATGTTGAGGCTGATTATTGCGGTTTGTTTGTTGTCAGGGGCGCTTGAGGCCCAGTTTCTTGATCCGGAAGCGAAGGGTGCTCGGGTGGAGATTGAGGATCGAGGCGGCGCCTTTCGTTCCCTCGATTTTCCATCCGGTTTCGTTCAAGATTCTCAGGATGTGTTCTCGCTCCATGGCTGCCATATCTTTCAAACTCGCATCCGTCTCATTTGAATCCGTGATGGGTTCGAGACGGTCGGCAATCTGAAGCACGGGTCCGGTCGTGGTGATCACGGCCCGTTCGATCACGTGCTCCAGCTCTCTCACGTTGCCGGGCCACGAGTAATCCTGCAGGGATTTCATTGCGGACTTCGAAATCGTGTCGATCTTCCTGCCCATCATGCGGGCATACTTGTCCGAGAAAAAGCGCACGAGCTGCGGGATGTCGTCCAGCCGTTTCCTCAATGGCGGGATCGAGACGGGGAACACGTTGAGCCGGTAAAAGAGGTCCTCGCGGAACCGCCCGGCGCGGACCTCCTCCCTTAGATCTCGGCTTGTCGAGGCGATCACCCTGACGTCCACCTTGACCGTTTTCGCGCTGCCCAGCCTTTCGAACTCGCCGTCCTGAAGCACCCGCAGAAGTTTTGACTGGAGCTCCAGCGGCAGCTCACCGATCTCGTCAAGAAAGATCGTTCCCTTGTCCGCCACCTCGAAGCGCCCGGCCTGCCTGGCATGGGCCCCCGTGAAAGCGCCTTTCTCCCGCCCGAACAATTCGCTCTCGATGAGGTTTGCCGGCAGGGCAGCGCAGTTCACCGTGATCATGGGCCTGTCCTTGCGGCCGCTCAGGCCGTGGATGGCATTGGCCACCATTCCCTTTCCCGTCCCCGTCTCGCCGAGGATGAGGACGGTTGCATCCGTCGGGGCCACCTGCCCTACCCGGAACAGGACATAGTTGAGGGCATCGCTGCTGCCCACGATCTTCTCGAAGCCCTGCCCCTGGCTGAGCTCCTCGCGCAGATAGAGGTTCTCCTTCTCGAGCAGCGATTTCAACTCCTCGATCTCTTCGAGCCGCTGCTGGAGCTCGTTCTCCATTCGCTTGCGTGAAGTGATATCGATGGAGACGCCCATGATGCGTTTCTGTTTCCCTGTTGCATCAAGAGCCAGGCGGCCCCGTGCGTTGACCCAACGAAGATCTCCCGGAGTCACCTCGACGCGATATTCGATGCTGACGTCCTGTCCTGACTTGGCGTCCTCGAGGCTTGTGCGGACCCGCTCGCGGTCTTCAGGATAGACGAGACCGAGAAACTTTGTAAAAGACATCTCCTCGCCGGCCTCGAGCCTGTAGAACTTGCGACCCCTTTCAGTGACCCAGATGACCCCGGTGTCCAGATTCACTTCCCACAGGCGCGCATCCGCGGAAGCAGCCGCAAGGCTGAGGCGTTCCTCGCTCTCCCGGAGCCTGGATTCCATCGCCTTCGCGTCTGTGACATCCTTTCCAAAAACGGACACACCGAAAACAGCGCCCTCGCGCTCCAGCCTGTTGACATTCAGCAGCAGGGTCCTGGATCCGGCGTATACGAGGTACTCCGTGGTGAACGATCCTTCTTTCAATGCCCTCTGATAGAAATTACGCCAGGTCTGAACGAACTCCCCGGCCGGGAAGAGATCTTCCGGGCTCATGCCGATTTGAAGATGAATGCCGAGTTGTTTCAGGAAGTATTCGGAGAGGCCGCGGTTGAAGGTGAGAAGGCCGAAGCGCTTCGAATCGACGGACCAGATCATGTCCGATGTGCTGTTAATGAGCGAGGAGAGAAGCGTGCGCGACTCGCTGAGCTGAAGCTCCATCATCTTGCGTTGGGTAACGTCGTTGGACACGCCCATGAGGCGCTCCGGCAGACCATCCCCTCCGGGATAAGAGCGTCCACGGGCCACGATCCAGCGGATGCTTCCGTCGGGATGCACGATGCGGTATTCGACATGGAGCAGCTCCCAGGCTTTCATGCTCTGCCTGATGCTTTCCCGCACAGGATCGCGATCGTCGGGATGAATCCTGTCCATGAAGCTCTCGAAGTTCAATTCCTCATCCGGTTCAAAGCGAAACAGCTCCCGCAGTTTGTCCGTCGCCCAGATGGAGCCCGTATCCACATTCATGACCCACGCACCCGCTTCGGCAGACTTTGCGGCAAGATCCAGGCGCTCCTCGCTTTCCCGCAGGGCCTGCTCTGCATTTCGGCGGCGCAGTGCATTCACGATGATGTCCCCGAGAAGCCGCAGACGCGGGATGATTTCTTCCGGCCAGAAGCGCTCGTTCATGACGGAATCGATGGCAATGATATGTGCAACAGGGCCCTCAATGACGACGGGTATATACAGGCCGGACCGAATGCCCCATTCGATGCTCGTTTGCCTGTCCACGTCCGCCTCAGGCGGCAGGTCATCAGGACTCGAAAACAAGAAGGTTTTCTGCTCTTGAACGAGCTTGCCGTATGTATAGGGAAAGAGGGAGACAGGGAGCTCCTGGTTCATAGGAGGTGCCGGCACATGCTCTGCAATGGCGGCATGGGTAATGATCCATGTCTGCCGGGGAAGCATAATCTGGAATATTCCACAGCGTTCGACCTGGAAAAACTCTCGGATCATTTTCAGGGCATTCTCGATTTCCCCGTCGAGCCGTTCCGACGGGACGTTGACGATCCGGGCCGAAAAATCCGACAGCAGGCTCTCGAAGCGCAGTCTCTCCTCAAGCGCCTCGTCGGCCTTCTCCCGCTGTACGATCTCCCTGACCAGCGACTCCGTGAGATCGGTCAGCTCTCTCGTTCGCTCCTGGACCATCGCCTCGAGCACGATGCTCTGGGTCTCGGCTTGCGTGCGCAGACGTTGAAGCGCAAGGTGCGTTTCCACCCTCGCCAGCACCTCCCCCGCCTGGAAGGGTTTGGTGATGTAGTCCACGGCCCCTGATTCAAACCCCCTGATCTTGTCCCCCGGGTCGTCGAGGCTGCTGAGGAAGACCACGGGGATCCGGCCGGTTCTTTCTGACCCTTTCAGACGGCGGCAGACTTCGAACCCGTCAAGATCGGGCAGCCGGACATCGAGCAGGATCAGCCCGGGGGGATCCGCCTCGGCAAACATCAGCGCAGTCCTGCCATCCGCTGCGCACCGGGTCTCGTACCCTTCCCGGGACAGGAGTGCCGAGAGTGTTTGCCGGGCGCCCGGGTCGTCATCGACGACAAGAAGTCTGCCCTTGACCGCTTGCGACGGCGAGCTATGCACGAGAGGACTCCTTTTTACGAGTGTTCATCGAGATCAATGAAATCCCCCTCTGGCATTGGTCCGGCGGCGTGCTGCGGGTCGGTGAGGCGACTGTTGGAGGATGGGTCTTCAAATTATAATTGCCTGTAAATAGAGCACCTTAGCGCTGAGTAGTTTAGTCTATGACGCTTCCTGAAGCAAGCAAAATACATTGGAGGATGGATTGAGCCTCAATGTATTGAGGGTGCAGTGGAAGAATTTGACATGACTGTTCAGATGCGAAAGATGCGGTGAGTCGATACGTGCTGATCAGGCGTGATCATTCTTTTCTATTTCGGGATAGTGCCGTGACATGCACTCAGGGCAGAAGCCGTGACTGAACTGCGCGTCGGAATGCCGGCTGAGGTAGGCCTCGACCTGGCTCCAGTAGCCCTGGTCATCGCGGATCTGCTTGCAGAATGAACAGATGGGAATAATGCCCTGGAGGGTTTTGATGTGTTCCAGTGCCGTCCGCAGCTCCTGGACCTGCATGGCCAACTTCTCTTTCATCTCGACCATGCGCTGCCCGACGCGGACGCGGGCCCGCAGTTCAATGTTGTTGAAGGGTTTTGTGATGTAGTCGTTGGCGCCTGCCTCGAGGGCCCTCACGACATCTTCCTTGCGGGTCCTGGCAGTCAGGATGATGATATACGGCAGGTCGGGGTTGCCGGATTCCTTCAGCCGCAGGCAGACCTGCAGGCCATCCATTTCCGGCATGTTCCAGTCGAGGACGACAAGCTTGGGCGCATCGGGTTTTTGCAGCTCTTCCCAGGCCGCCTTGCCGTCGTTGACGGCCACGACGTCGTGGCCCCATTTCTTCAGGGCGACGGACAGCAGCTTTCGCGAAACCAGGTTGTCCTCGGCGATCAGGATACGCATGAAATTGTCCTCTGCATGATTTCATGCGAGGACTGCGCCAAGTTCACTTGTTTTTGTGAGAGGAATGATCCCGATGTGCCCACTTGCCGGTCTGTGCGAGGCGGTCTTTGCCGATGCAGGCGTGAATCCTGTCGGCTCTGATCTGGGGCGGGCTCAGGGTAGCACGGCGGCATTATTCTTTGACTTCGGCAGCTGATCGACAAGATGCACCGACGCCTTCTCGAGCACCTTTTTCAGCGTGACCGTTTCTTCCGTCGCGGTGTCCATGGAATGCTGAAGCTCGTCGACGCCCTCCCAGACGATGCTCCCGTTCGCCGAGTCCCAGATCTGGAAGAACAGCCGGATGCTGGCTTGCTTGGTATTAATGAGTCGAAGGCCGAAAACACCCAACCGTCCGTCAGAGCCCTGCTGGAAGCCCGAAAGCTTGAGCTGCCCGAGGTAGCGCATCCCCGTGGCGTCGGCAACCTCTTTCAGGCTCGCCGTCTTGAACAGGCTGGTGTTGCGGTAGTCCACGAACATCTGGGTGTATTCCTCCTCCAGCCCGGCCTTGTTCACGGCGCTGAGGGTCTGGGGCAGCGTCCTGATGGGAATATCCGGACGCTGCGTGTACAGCACCTCGCTGAAGGTAAAGGCCACAGCCTGCTTTTCCTCTTCCTGACCGGTGACCGTGGACGGGGTGATGAAGGCCAATCCATACTGGCTCAGGTCATCAGGCGCGAGGTTGAAGGTGCGGTGCTGGGTTGAGTGATAGGTTTGCGGGATGGCGCACCCGAGACAGAGCGTCAACGCCGCAAGGGCAGGCAGGATCCGGAATGTGAGGATACGTGATGAGTTCATGGCTCATGATAAATAAAACCACGGGAAAAACCATCAGGAAAAGGATGAAAGAAGGATGGTCAATTCCTGAAGCCGGACCGGGCAATGGTTAAGCTGATTCCGTTCTCATCCATTTACTGAAGGGAATATCATATTTTTCGAATCAGCATCTGTGCGTCTCCCCGATAGTATAAAACGTGTGAATCCTCAAAACTAATCCGGTAGTTGCAATCGTTGCATGCTGAGAGCGGAGCGGCAACGGCAAAAAACTCCATATGATCTGATAGCGGACAACAGGCAGCTCAACAGACAAGAACCTGGAGGTGACACGATGCCTGAAAAAGCGATTCCCCCCAAGTGGGGACCCATCATGGATCCGGTGCCCTGGCCCGGCGGCAACTGGCCGCCCGTCTGGCAGAACCCGCACTGGCCGCCCATCGCGGATCCCATCCCGTGGCCGTGGAAGCATGTTCCTTTTCCCCACGGAGATCCGATCCCCTTCCCTGAAAAGTTCTGGGAGAAGATCCGGATCGATGACCTGATTGCACTTCGGCTGGCGAGTCTGGAGACTCAGCAAGAGATGCTCAGGGCTCAATTCGACGCTCAAAAAAGCCTGCTCGAGAAACAAAGACAGATCCTGTCCAAGTACAAGTGATCTGAACCGTACCGAGCCACTCAAGCGCAAATACCATCTGGCTGCCTGTTGTCCCTGTTTTTCTTCTCAGTTAAGTTCCCCTGGAGGTCTGTCATGCCCGCACGAAATGTGGCTTTCGTAGCCTTTCAAGATCAGCCGAATCTCGGTGTCGGCTACCTCGCCAGTGTCCTTCTCAAAGAGGGCTTCCACGTCGACGTACTCGACTACCGGAAAGGTTTCGAGTCCATCCTGGAGCACATCCGGAAGATTGATCCGCTCTTCATCGGTCTCTCCGTTATCTTCCAGCACTATACGCGCGACTTTGCCAATCTGGTGGCCTACCTGCGCGACAACGGCATCGAGTGCCCCATCTGCGCCGGCGGGCACTACCCGAGCCTGGAAAGCGGCGCCTGCCTCGAGGAGATGCCCGGGCTCGATTTCATCGTCCGATTCGAAGGCGAGCAGACCCTGCTCGAGGTCGCCCGACAGTTGCGCAGCAACCAAAATTGGCGCAGTGTCCCCGGCATCGCCTATCTGGAGGACGGGACCGTCGTTGACAATCCGTTGAGGCCCCTGATACCGGATCTCGACAGCCTTCCGTTCCCGACGCGCTGGAGTTTCGACTTGAACTGCCTGGGAGTCCGGGCCACCAGCATCCTGGCCAGCCGCGGATGCCCCCGCAACTGCTCTTTCTGCAGCATCCGGATGTTCTATTCCATCCCGCCGGGCCCCGTGCGCCGCACGCGATCCCCGGAGAACGTGATTGCAGAGATGCAGCAGCTCTACCGCGACCAGGGCGTCCGTATCTTCCTCTTCCAGGACGACGATTTCTCCCTGATGAGCAAGCGCGACCGCGAGTGGACGTGGCACTTTCTCGACTGCCTGGATCGTTCCGAGATGAAGGGAAACGTCTCGTGGAAAATCAGCTGCCGCTCCGACGAGGTCGAGCCGGAGATATTCGCGGCCATGCGTGACGCGGGGCTGACGTTCACCTACCTCGGGATTGAATCGGGCCACGAGGCGGGCCTGCGCGTCCTCAACAAGCACATCACCGTGCAGCAGAACCTGCAGGCGGTGAAAATACTCAAGAGCCTGGGGATCAGCCTCGATTTCGGTTTCATGCTGTTCGATCCGTCCAGCACCATTGACCGGGTCCTGAAAAACATCCGCTTCGTGAAACGGATTTGCGGCGACGGCAGTGCGCCGGTCTCCTTTGCCAAGACCCTGCCCTATGCGGGAACGGACCTCGAACGCCAGATGAAAAAGGAAGGCCGCCTCCGGGGAGATGTCGGGGCTCCGGACTACAGCTTTCTCGATCCTCAAACCGAGGAATGGTTCGACTACCTCTGCGAAGTCTTCTACCCGTGGGTTTATGGCGGCCAGTCGCTCCAGGCTCAGCTCAGATGGGCTGCTTTCGAATTGGATGTCCTCGATCGATTCTATGCCCGGGTACCGGGCCTTTCGGAACACAAGGAGAAGGTCCGTTTTCTCACGCACTGGTACAATGAAATCTACTGCAGGATTGTCGAGGATTCTTCCGTCTATTTCCGCAAGCCGGACGCCGGCGCCTCCCAGGCCCTGTCGGCGATTCGTACTGCCTCGGAGCAACAGCGGAACTGGATTGAAGACCACCTGGCCCTGCAGCGCCAGGAATTCTTCACTTCCGCCGGGTTCCCGCTGGAGATGGTGCTGGGCAAAGTCGCATAACCTTTGCAAAGATTCTTCGACATCGGGTAAAGGCCGCATTCCATCCTGCGGGATGTTTCTTCGATGGTTTCGTATCGACAGGTCAGCGAATTCAATAAAAAGCCCCTGCCGAATTCCCGGCAGGGGCTTTCTCTATGGAACGTCTCGCAGCTGTGTCACTCGCGGCCCGGGGCCGATTGCTCACTTCGTGAACACGGGATAGCACATGGGGTCCGCCCAGTATTTCTTGTCCTTCTTGATCTCTTTCGTCGTCTTCTTCATGGCACTGCCTCCCTG
>DASRZY010000094.1:0-23410 GCA_035685905.1 Syntrophales bacterium | reverse complement strand
TCATCATCATATCCGCACCGAAGATTTTCGGGACAGGAACGGATGCCATAGGGGATCTTGCCGTGAGATCGGTCGATCAGGCCATCCCTCTGGTCATCAAGCGGGTATCTCATAAAAACGGGGACATCATCGTCGATGCCCGGTTCATCCGCGATTAATGCACAATGTCTGAAATCCCCGGAGGATTCACTATGATTTTCTTGATCCGCGCACTGCCCGCTACCCGCTACACGCTATACTCTTTCCCTGCGAAGAAGGGGGTTGACGACTGATGCCCTGGTATGCCGTTCACACGAGAAGCCGCCACGAAAGCAGGGTCTGCGACGGCCTGACCCTGAAATCGATTCACGCTTTTTTGCCGAAGATCGAGGTGTGGAGCCGGCGCAAGGACCGCAGAAAGAAGATCCAACTGCCCATGTTCCCGGGCTATCTTTTCGTGCAACTGCCCACGGCAGACAACCAGGCAAGGCTCGATATTCTGAAGACGGCGGGAGTGGTCAAGATTCTCGGGACAACACTCGGTAACATCCCCATAGCGATACCCGACGAGAAGATCGAAGCCATCCAGCGGCTCGTGGACTCGAAGGTTGAGATCCAGCATTACCGGTACCCGAGGGTCGGGGAGCGTGCGCGGATTCTCGACGGTCCCTTCAAGGAGATCGAGGGGCTCATCGTGAAGGCAGACCCCAGCAAGGACCTTTTCGTGATCACCATCGAGATCCTGCAGCGCGCCGTGGCACTCGAGATCAGGGGTTTCCAGGTCGAACGAATATAAGGATCGAGGTCCGAGGAACGAGGACCGAGGTACAGATAAAAATTCCTCGAACCTCGCGCCTCGATCCTCGATCCTTCATTCCGCAAGGAATGCCCGCATCGCCTCCTCCTCGAACCGCTCCTCCATTCCCCTGTACTTCGGCGAATAGTGAAAAAGGGTGAAGCGCTTCACCGCGGCAAGCCTTGCTAGCCGGCCCGCCTGCAGGGCCGTAAGGTGATACTTCCCGGCGGCCTTCTCGCGGTCCTCCTCGAGGAAACAGGCCTCGATGAAAAGGACATCGGCATCGCGGGCAAACTCGACGATTCGTTCGACATTCCCGGGGCTGTGGATCACGTCGGTTATGTAGACAATTTTCTGGCCGGGCGTGATCTTTGTGATCTTCTCCTTCAGTTCTCCCAGGGGATAGGTCCTTTCGGCGGGGATCCCGTGTTCTCCCTTCCACCACACCCTGAAAGGCGCATTGTCGGGCTCGGCCCGGTGGATCGCGTCCTTCAGCGCATTGATCCAGGCGCCCCCGGGCAGGCCCATTTCCGCCAGGGCGTTTTTCTTGACGTTGACGCGCCGTTTCTCTTCGAGGCAGAAGGCAAGGCAGGGCACCTTGTGATCCAGGAAAATGCTTCTGACCTCGTAGGCATCCCGCTCCAGGATCGCCCCGGCCACGGAAACGACCTGCCGCTCCATCACCGGCCGGAAGGCTTCCCGGCACTGGAGAACAACGGTTTCTCTTCTGTCTGAATGAAGTTCCGTCACCTCCAGTCTGAAATCGTTTTCGTAGTTCTCCACCAGGTTCCACGTGTACGCCGCCAGTTTCCCTTCCACGTTTCCGATGAACCCCGGCGGACCATACAGGGACAGGTGTTTGTCCCGGCCCAGACAGATGCGCAGCAGGTGATCGAAACCGATGAAATGATCCATGTGGGTGTGGGTGACGAAGATGTGATCGAGCTTGAGAATCATGCGCGGCGGGAGGGTCTGGATATCGCCCAGGTCGAAGAGTAACGCTTCCCTTCGGTATCTCAGATCGAGATACACGGCGGGATCTCCGAAGGAGTCATTGACGAGTCGTGCGCTGAACATGGACCGCCTGCCCCGCGTCACGGCCAGGATGCCGGATCCCTTATCCGGCGACCGTCCCGGTGCGAAAATCATTCTCTTTTTTACTATGGCTCCGCCGGCGCCGTCAAGGCAACTCGCCAAAAATCCCTTGACTTTCACAGTGAGAAACGCTTTGATTCGCAACTTGATGGCTTAATGCAATCCGCAGGAGACGAAGAGATGGTGAAGGCTCGCATCGTAATCGACAGGGAGCTCTGCAAGGAATGCCACCTGTGTATCCTTGCCTGCAAGAAATCCCTGATCGCGGCGACAACGGAGTTGAACTCCAGGGGCTATCACCCCGTCGCATGCAGTGAAAACGAGGACTGCACGGGCTGCACGTTGTGCGCCATCAGCTGCCCGGAAGTGGCCATCGAGGTGTATCGTGAGCGATAAGGTTCTGATCGCGGGAAACTGGGCGATCGGCGAGGCGGCCATCCGCGCGGGATGCCGGTTCTACGCCGGATACCCTATCACGCCCCAGAACGAGCTGACGGAATACATGGCGGAGAACATGCGCCGGGTGGAGGGGGGAACCTTCATCCAGGCCGAAAGCGAGATCGCCGCCGTCAACATGGTCCTCGGGGCAAGCACGGCCGGCGCGCGGGCCATGACCTCTTCCTCCAGCCCCGGGATTTCCCTCAAGCAGGAAGGAATCTCGGCCCTGGCCGCCGACGAGCTTCCCGCCGTGATCGTCAACATGATGCGCGGCGGCCCCGGCCTGGGAAACATCCTTCCTTCCCAGGGCGATTACTTCCAGGCCACCCGCGGCGGCGGTCACGGGGACTACCGGACCCTTGTGCTGGCGCCTGCCTCCGTGCAGGAACTGGCCGACCTTACGATGGACGCCTTCGACCTGGCCGACAAGTACCGCAACCCCGTCATGATCCTTGGCGACGGGATGACGGGCCAGATGATGGAGCCCGTCTCATTCGGAAAGCCGAGGCCCCGGCGCTACAACGAGAAGTACGTCCTCAAAGGCGCCGGCGAGGGAAAGAGCAAATTCGTCCGGGCGTTGATCCTCGATGCCCTGCGCATGGAAGAGCACAACTGGAAACTCGTTCGCAAGTACAAGGTCGTCGAACAGAACGAGGTCCGTTTCGAAACGTATAAAACGGGAAATGCGCGTCTCGTGATTATCGCCTACGGGATCGCGGCCCGGATTGCCAAGGGGGCCATCAACCGCCTGAGGGATTCTGGCATGAAGGTGGGCCTCATCCGTCCTATCACCCTCTGGCCCTTCCCGGCACAGATCATCCGTGACACCGCCGAGCGGATCGACCGCTTCCTCGTCTTCGAGATGAGCACAGGCCAGATGATCGACGACGTGAAGCTGGCCCTGGAGGGCAGAGGGCACGTCAGTTTCTACGGAAGGCCCGGCGGCGTCGTTCCCACGCCGGCGGAGCTGGCCAAGGCCATTGTCCAGGAATATAGAAGGTAAGCGGTCATGAAGAAGATTTTTTCCCGGCCCAAATCCCTGAAAAGCACCCCCTTTCATTACTGTGCAGGATGCGGCCACAGCATCATCCACCGGGTGATCTGCGAGGTGATCGATGAAATGGGCATCCGGGGGATCACGATCGGAGTGCCGCCGGCCGGCTGTGCTGTCGTCGCATACAACTACTTTGACGTGGATATGCTGGAAGCGCCACACGGGCGCGGTTGCGCCGTGGCGACAGGTATCAAGCGGACACTGCCCGACCGGGTCGTTTTCTCCTACCAGGGCGACGGGGACCTTGCTGCCATCGGTACGGCCGAGACGTTCCACGCCGCCAACCGCGGCGAGAACATCACCGTCCTGTTCATCAACAACGCCGTCTACGGCATGACGGGCGGCCAGATGGCGCCCACAACTCTCCTGGGACAGGCCTCCACGACTTCGCCTCCCGGGCGAAACGCCATCCTGGACGGACACCCCATCCGAATGAGCGAAATCCTGGCCAACCTGGAAGGCACAGCGTACATCGAAAGGGTTGCCGTCAATTCGGCCCAGAACATCCTCCGGGCCAAGAAGGCCGTCAAAAAGGCCTTCCAGTACCAGATGGACGGCGCCGGCTTCAACATGATCGAGGTCCTTTCCCAGTGCCCCACCAACTGGAAGATGAACACCGTCGAGGCCTGCCGATGGGTCGACGAGGTGATGTCGAAGACATTCCCTATCGGCGTGATCAAGGATGCCGGGAAAGGTCGGAAAGATGCAGATTAAGACCATATTCGCCGGCTTCGGCGGCCAGGGCGTTCTGATGATGGGGTACAGCTTTGCCCAGGCCGCCATGTTCGAAGGGTTCCACGTGACCTACCTGCCCTCCTACGGGGTCGAGGTCAGGGGGGGGACGGCCAACTGCACCGTTGCCGTCTCGAACGAGGAGATTGCATCCCCCGTGGCCTCCCAGCCCGACTACCTCGTCATCATGAACAACCCTTCCCTGCTGACCTTCCAGACCCGGATCGCCCCCGGGGGCGCCTTTTTCCTGAATTCCTCCATCATCACGGGGCGGCCCAACCGCAGCGACGTGGACATCTGGGAGATTCCCACCGCGGAGATCGCCGCCGAGCTTGGAAACCCCCGCGTGCAGAACGTGGTCATGATGGGAGCCTACGTGAAAATGACCCGGATGGTTTCCTCCGAGACCTATTTGAAAAGCCTCAAGTCGATCCTCGGCACGCGGAAGAAGACAGCCATGGAAATCAATCGCAAGGCCTTTGAGGCCGGCTTCAACTCTATCGAGTAGGCGAAGGAGAGGCCACCCTCCATGACGATCAAGCAGATTTCGATCCAGCTGGAAAACGTTCCCGGATCTCTTGCGCGGCTCGTGGACATCCTCGAGAAGGAGGACATCAGCACCAAGGCCATCTCCGCGGCAAGCACGGCCGAGAGCAGCATCGTGAGGCTTGTCGTCAACGACCCCGACCGTGCAGAGAAGGTCCTGGAGACCTTCGGGTTCAACTTCGAGGTGGAGCCGGTCCTGGCCGTCGAGGTCCCCTGCCATCCCGCGGGCATGAACGCCATCGTCAAGCCCCTCATGGCCGCGGATATCAACATCCACTACATCTACACGACCATCGAGCGCATCGGGAAAGAAACGATCCTCATCCTCGGGGTGGACAACCACGAGGAAGCCGCCGAGATCCTGAAGGAACACTGGATCAACTTCGTGGGAGAACAAATCTACAACCTCTGAAAAGGGTCCAGGGGTCAGGGACCAGGGTCCGGGAAAGGAAGAAGATTTTTTCTCTGCCCTGTACCCTTTACCCTGTACCCTTTACCCGAGTATTCTCCATGTCCCTATTCACCGTCTCCTCCGAAAAAGAAAGAGCCCTGCTGGAAAGGATGGCTAGCCTGGGTGTCGCGGAGAGCGACCTGAGGGAGACCTTCGTCCGCTCCTCCGGTCCGGGGGGTCAGAAAGTCAACAAGACTTCGAGTTGCGTGCAGCTCGTGCACATCCCCACGGGGCTCTCCGTCAAATGCCAGCGGGAGCGCTCCCAGGCTCTGAACCGATTCCTGGCGAGACGTCTGCTGCTGGACCGCATCGAGAAACTCCAGAAAGGAGTCGTAGAGGCCGAAAAAGACCGGCTCGAGAAGATCCGACGGCAGAAGCGCAAACGCTCAAAGCGGGCGAAGGAGAAGATGCTCGAGGGGAAACACCGCCTGTCGGAGAAGAAAGGCCTTCGCGGGAAGGTCCCGCGGGATGGGGATTAACCGGATGACACCAGGATCGGAAAAAAGAAATTTTGCCGGGTGCTTTTTTACTGCAAAATCTTTCTATTCTGCGATTTCAAAATGTGCCGAAGAGACAAAAGAAGGGGAAAGAAGCCTCTTTTTATTTCGCTTCTTTCCCCTTCTTCGATAATACCGGGAATGATGAATCAGCCAAGCAGCTTAATAATGGGGTTCGCGTAGAGAATGACGAGCGACACGACCAGTGCGTAGATCGCGACGGACTCGGTCATGGCCATACCGACCATCATGGTCAGCATGATCTTGCCCTGCGCCTCGGGATTCCTTCCCACGGCGTTGGATGCACCGCCGGTTGCCTGCCCGATGCCCAAGCCCGCTCCAATGGCACCGAAACCCATCGCGATGCCCGCTGCGATCACGGAGCAGCCAAGTACGATCGCCCTCGTGTAATCAGCGCCACCTTCTTTCTCGGCGGCCAGTGCGATGGACGCAAAACCAAGAACCAAAAGAACGGATACCAGCGCTGCAAACATCTTCTTCGACTTCATTTCGACCTCCTCTCTGTTTTGGGATTAGCGTGAAATGCATCTCTCTCTGAATGAAGCTGACGTCGGTTCGTCGTCCCTGCTCGTTTCACCCCCTTTCGGCCGACAGCCGCAGGCGCTTGAATCGCGTAACTGCAGCACAATTGAACCAGTCAAACCGCATAAAGTTTTAAAGAGATAAAAAAAAATTGTCAAGCACAATTTGATTGTGCTATCAGCCGGGCCATGAGAAATTGGGATGAATTCATTCTCACCTGCACCCCGGCTGTTTCGTGCGGGTGAGCAAATCATTACAGGGAAACGCCGTAACCGATATGTCGCGTCGCAAAGATAACCGCCCCCCCATGCTCCTCAGGCAGCTCCAGGGCGATCTCCCCGTCGAGAAGAGACCCTTCCGTACCGTTGCTTCCCGCGCCGGGATGAGCGAGGAGACTGTCCTCGATGCGATCGGGGCGATGGTGCAACAGGGAGTCATCCGGAAAATCGGAGCCATTCTGAGGCACCAGCGGGCGGGCATAACGCGCAATGCCATGGTCGTCTGGTCCGTACCCGGGGAACGGGCAGAAGAGACCGGGACCGTTTTTGCTTCCTTCAAGGAAATCACCCACTGCTATGAACGGCGCCCGCCTTTCCAGAACCGGTATAATCTGTTCACCATGATCCACGCCGGCGAAGGCAAGCTGGAAGGCGTCATCGCAAAAATATCCAAGCAGGCGGGCATCAGCGACTACCAGGTCTTGCTCAGCGAGGAAGAATTCAAGAAAAGCAGCATGGAATACTTCTAAGGATCGAGGTCCGAGGAACGAGGACCGAGGTACAGAATAAAATCCTCGAGCCTCGCGCCTCGATCCTCGTTCCTGCAATGCAAGGAGCACCCATGAAACGAACTCGATCTCTTGAGTTGTTCGAAAAAGCTAAGAAACTGATTCCCGGCGGCGTAAACAGCCCGGTGAGGGCTTTCGGCTCCGTTGGGTCCACACCCTTTTTCGTTTCGAAGGCATCGGGCCCGGCAGTCTGGGATGTAGACGGCAATCGGTACATCGACTACGTGGCCTCCTGGGGTCCCATGATCCTGGGTCATGCCCATCCCGCGGTGGTCAGCGCGATCAGAAAATCGGCGCAACGGGGAACCAGCTACGGGGCGCCGACTGCCGCTGAAGTCGACATGGCCGGGATGATCACCAAAGCCATCCCTTCCATGGATCGGGTGCGGATGGTCAGTTCCGGCACGGAGGCGACCATGAGCGCCATCCGCCTCGCACGGGGATACACGAAGCGCGAGAAAATCCTCAAGTTCGAGGGCTGCTATCACGGTCACGCCGACTCGCTCCTCGTGAAGGCCGGCTCCGGTGTGGCCACTCTCGGCATCCCCGGAAGCCCCGGCGTCCCGCAGGAGCTCGCCAGGATGACCATCACCGTCCCGTTCAACGACGCGGAAGCCCTGGCATTCGCCATCAGAAAGCACGGGAAGGACACGGCCTGTGTCATCGTAGAGCCTGTCGCCGGCAACATGGGACTCGTCCCCCCTGCGCCGGGGTTCCTCGAGACCCTGCGCGATCTCACGGAAAAAAACGGGATCGTTCTGATCTTCGACGAAGTCATCACGGGGTTCCGGCTGCGCTTCGGCGGCTACCAGGACATCGCCCGAATCCGTCCCGACATGACCTGCCTGGGAAAGATCATCGGCGGGGGGCTGCCCGTAGGCGCCTTCGGCGGCAGGCGCGAGATCATGGAAACACTGGCGCCGGTCGGCCCCGTGTATCAGGCCGGGACCCTGTCCGGCAACCCCCTGGCCATGGCCGCTGGGATGGCGACACTGACGACTCTCAGGGATCAGGGCGATTACCGTTCCCTCGAGCGCCGGACCACCCGCCTGTGCAAGGGCATGAAGACGCTCTTTCAGAAAAAGGGCATCCCTGTCTTCATTTCGCAACGCGGCTCCATGTTCACCATTTTCTTCACCGACAGTGACGTGACGGATCTCGCATCGGCATCGCGCTGTGACACCCGGCTTTTTGCCCGGTTCTTCAATGCGATGCTGCGTCAGGGCGTGAGCCTTCCTCCTTCGCAGTTCGAAACGGCCTTTTTATCTTTTGCTCACTCGGATGAAGAGATCGAAAGGACACTCGAAGCCTGCAGGAAATCCCTCGCCGAGATGTAATCCCTCGTCAAGGTGGCATGCGGGGCAATTGTATTGACAGGTCCCGACGGCATCGTTTATGATCTATTGCCATGCTGCGATGGGAAGCAGTTATTTCCCGGAGGTCCCAGTCGGAAAGCAGGCAGGGCAAGCATTTCAGAACTTCCGATCCCGTCATGACAATCCAGCAAGAGAGGCTTCCATGCAGAAAAAAATGTCGGCTCCGTCGCGAAAAATCACAAAGGGGGGATCCGCCGTCTCTGTGTGCCCCTCGGGCGGAACGTTCCCGCTGCCCGCAGACCGGGATTACGGGAAGGAGTTCGAACGTCTGCAGGCCCTCGCCGCGAAGGAACGCCGGAAGGGGCGTGAAATCGTCGTGGTGATGGGCCTGGGGTTCGTGGGCGCCGTCATGGCAGGCGTGATTGCCGACGCAACGGATCGTAAAACCGGCAAACCGTCAAAATACGTCATCGGCATGCAGAGGCCCTCCACGCGGTCCTTCTGGAAAATCGGCTACCTCAACCAGGGCATACCCCCTGTCGAGGCGGAAGATCCCGAGGTGGCCTCTCTCATTGCCCGCTGCGTGAGGCAAAAAAAGACCCTCATGGCCACCTACACCTATGACGCCCTGGCGTTGGCCGACGCGGTTGTCGTCGACGTTCAGTGCGACTACAACAAGGAATGCCTCGGGGACTGCCGGCAGGGATCCGCAGACATCGCAGCCCTCGAGGAAAGCCTGCAGATTATCGGGAAGCGGATCCGGCCGGATTGCCTCGTCCTGATTGAGACAACAGTCCCTCCGGGAACAACGGAGTACGTGGCGTACCCGATTGTCAAGAAGGCCTTCGAGGAGCGCGGACTCCGCGACGAGCCTCTCCTTGCCCACTCCTTTGAGCGGGTCATGCCCGGCCGGGAATATGTACGGTCCATCCGCGACTTCTGGCGTGTGTGCAGCGGCATCAACGACGAGGCTCGCCGGCGCGTGGTGAAATTTCTCTCGGAGGTACTGAATGTCGAGAAATACCCGCTGACCGTTCTCGACCGTCCCATCGAAAGCGAAACCTGCAAGATCGTGGAGAACTCCTACCGGGCCACGTTGCTTGCATACCTGAATGAATGGAGCCTTTTCGCAGAGCGAAACGGCGTGGATCTGATCAAGGTGATCGATGCCATCCGTGTGCGCCCCACGCACTCCAACATGATCTTCCCGGGACCGGGCATCGGGGGATACTGCCTGCCCAAGGACGGTGGCCTCGGCGTGTGGGCCTATCAGACCCTCATGGGGTTCGATGACGACATCTTCAGGATCACACCGCTGGCCATCGACATCAACGACACGCGCGCACTTCATGCGGCAGAACTCGTGCGGGACGCACTGCGCAACATGGGCATGATTGTTGCAGCCTCCCGGATCGCGGTACTGGGCGCTTCCTACCGCGAGGATGTGGGGGATACCCGGTATAGCGGCTCGGAGATCCTGGTACGCAAGCTCACCGAGATGGGGGCCGACATCGTTGTCCACGACCCCTATGTGAAGCACTGGTGGGAGCTGGAAAAGCAGGACAGCTACCCGGCTCCCGGGCACTCCCGGTCCCGATTCTTCCGGAACCAGGAGAAGCTCAAGAATACCGCCGTTCAGGGCGATCTTTCAAAAGCCCTGCGCGGCGTCGATTCCATAGTCCTTGCCGTCCGTCACAAACCCTACCGGGATCTCAAGCCCGATGAGATCGTGAGGATGACGGGAAAGCCCGTCGCTGTCGTTGACTGCTTTGGGATTCTCGACGACGAGGCCATTCGCCGCTACTTCGAACTGGGCTGCGAAGTCAAGGGCCTGGGACGGGGCCACATCAATCGAATCAAGGACAAGGTGCGCAGCCGCCTGCTGCACGCGGGGCAGCAGACCCAACGCACAGCATCTGCCAAGCGAAACAGAAAAGAGGACCCAAAGACATGAAACGAGCCTTCATTACCGGAATTACGGGGCAGGATGGATCGTACCTGACGGAGTTTCTCCTGGGAAAAGGATACGAAGTGCATGGCCTGATACGTCGGGCAAGCACCTTTAACACCGACCGGATCGACCATCTCTACAAGGACATTCACGACCCCGACAACCACCTGTACCTGCATTTCGGGGATCTGTCCACATCGGGACAGCTCACCGACCTGCTTCACTCCATCAAGCCCGACGAGATCTACAACCTCGGGGCACAGAGCCACGTCCGGGTGAGCTTCGATATGCCCGAGTACACCGGTGACATCGTGGGCATGGGCACCTTGCGGCTTCTGGAAGCCATACGGAAGACCGGCATCAAGACAAAATTTTACCAGGCCTCATCGAGCGAAATGTTCGGCGCAGCCCCTCCTCCCCAGAGCGAGCAGACACTCTTTCAGCCCCAGAGCCCCTATGCGGCAGCCAAGGTCTTTGCCTACTACCTGGTCCGGAATTACCGCGATGCCTACAAAATATTCGCCTGCAACGGGATCCTCTTCAACCATGAGTCCCCGCGGCGCGGCGAAACCTTCGTCACCCGCAAGATCACCCGGGCGGCAACCCGCATCAAGCTCGGCCTGCAGGACAAGCTCTATCTCGGCAATACGGCGGCAAAGAGGGATTGGGGTTATGCCGGTGATTTCGTCGAGGCCATGTGGATGATGCTTCAACAGGACGAACCGGACGATTTCGTCATCGCAACGGGCGAGACGCATTCCGTCCGGGACTTCCTCGAAAAAGTGTTCCAGAAGCTCGGCCTGGATATCGAGAAGTACGTGGCGATCGACAAACGTTACTTCAGACCGACGGAAGTGGACGTTCTCCTCGGCGATGCCACCAAGGCCCGCAAGAAGCTGGGTTGGACGCCGAAGGTATCCTTTGATCAGCTTGTCGACATGATGGTCGCCAGCGATCTCGAAATCGCAAAAAAAGAGAAAACGCTCTCGGACGCAGGCTACGAAAGCATCGGCAGCCGGATGTCGTAAAACAGAATCGATGACCACCGTAGAAAGGGCACTCTGAATGAATCCCGACAACTTCTGGCAGAAACGGCGGGTAACGGTCACGGGCGGCCGAGGCTTCCTGGGCAAGCATCTGATCCGGCATTTGCAGGATAAGGGATACGAGCATATTCACGTCGCGGATCTGCCCGAATACAACCTTGTCCTCCATGATGATGTACAACGGATGTACGAAACGACCCGCCCCGATGTCGTCATCCATCTCGCCGCCAAGGTAGGGGGCATCGGCTTCAACCAGGAAAATCCGGCCTCCCTCTTTTACGACAATATCATGATGGGCACCCAACTGATCCATGAGGGGTGCATGAAAAAGATCGATAAGTTCGTCGCCCTGGGCACCATCTGTGCCTATCCCAAGTTCACTCCGGTCCCGTTTCGAGAGGATGACATTTGGAACGGGTATCCGGAAGAAACCAATGCGCCCTACGGATTGGCCAAGAAGATGATGCTCGTCCAGGCCCAGGCCTACCGCAGGCAGTACGGGTTCAACTGCATTTTTCTGCTGCCGGTGAATCTTTACGGCCCGGGCGACAACTTCGACCCTAAATCATCGCACGTGATACCCGCGCTCATCAAGAGATGTATAGATGCAAAGGTTGCGGGCGAGGAGGAGATCGTCGTCTGGGGGACCGGCAAGGCGACACGGGAATTCTTCTACGTTGAGGACGCGGCGAAAGCCATCGTTCAGGCCATGGAGAAATACGACAGCCCAGACCCTGTCAACATAGGCGCAGGGTTCGAGATCTCCATCCTTGACCTCGTCGGCATCATTGTCGACCTGACTGGCTTCAAGGGGCGTATTGTATGGGACGAATCGAAGCCTGACGGACAGCCCCGGCGGATGCTTGATACGACCAGGGCGAAGACCGCATTCGGCTTTGAGGCGACGACAAGCTTTCGCGAAGGACTGAAAAAGACCATCGACTGGTATGTCAAGAACCGGGGGACAGGTGACCGGTGAGAGGTCAATGGAGCGGTTTCCCCGTCTTTCCCGCCACCCGCTGACCGTGGTTGGCAACCCTCGCGAAATTGATCTGCAAGTAGCCGACAGGATAGGAACTTTTGGCGGTCTCGGCACGTTCATTTATCCGTTGACTCAAGCACTCATATGTGTTATAGCGCCCGAGGTTTCATGAGAGAGGGAGACAAAGAGTCGAAGAAGTCCATGATGCAGGCGGCCTATGCCAGCACCTTTGGCATCGCGCTTGTACTGGGGATCTTCGGGGGAATTCTGATCGGGGCCTATCTCGACAGGAAACTCGGCACGGGCAACAAGTTTGCCATCATCTTCCTTCTCCTCGGTGTATTTGCGGGATTTCGCAGTCTCTACGTGTGGATCAAGAACACGTTCCAGGACAGCTACGAAGAACCGGTCATCAGGCGGCTGAAAGATGAACCCCACAGGAAAAGACCACCTGCAAAGAAAAATTGAGATTCGCAACCTGGTCATCCTGGGCCTCATGCTTTCCGTGAGCCTTCTCACCATGCCCACCCGGTTCACTCTTGGAATCCTCGTCGGCGGCATCATCAGCATCATCAATCTGTACTGGCTCGGCCGGGACCTTCGCGTCATCTTCTCCAACCTGTCCGGCAGTGCGAAATCGGCGATGATGATCCGCTACTACATCCGGATGGCCGCCACGGCCGTTGTCCTTTTCTTCGTCATCACGGAGCTTCCCGTGGACATCATCGGCCTTCTCGTGGGCCTGTCGCTTGTGGTCATCAACATCGTCATCACGGCGATGATCGAGTTTCAAAAAAAAATTCTTCCGGAGGAGGCTAGCTGAGAGAGTATGCATTCCTTTTTATTCCTGGAGAACAAATACATACCCGAACATATCACGTACACGTTCCTGGTCATGGCCATCCTGGCTCTGCTGGGCTGGCTGGCCACAAGGCGAATGGACATCTACCCCAACAAGATCCAGAACGTCATGGAGGTCTTCGTCAGCGCTTTTCAAAACCTCCTGATCGACACGATGGGTCCTCAAGGCCAGCGGTTCTTCCCCCTCATCGCGACGATCGGGTTCTTCATCCTCTTCTCGAACCTCATCGGTCTTATCCCCGGGTTCGACTCACCCACGGGAAGCCTGAACACGACGATCGCCATGGCCCTCGTTGTCTTCGTCCTGACTCACATCGTGGGTGTCCAGATGCAGGGGATGAAGTACTTCAAGCAGTTTCTCGGGCCCGTCTGGTGGCTCATCCCCCTGATGATGCCCATCGAGATCATCAGCCACCTTTCGAGACCGCTGTCGCTCTCGGTCCGGCTTTTCGGAAATATCTCCGGCGGCCATATCGTACTGGCGGTCATCTTTGTCCTGGTGCCTTTGCTGATCCCCCTGCCCATTCTGATTCTGAAGATCCTCATCTCTGTCATTCAGACACTGGTCTTCATGCTGCTGTCGATGATGTACATCGCCGGTGCGATGGAGGAGCATCACTAAGCAGGGACTCGGGTCTAGGGACCAGGGTCTAGGGTAAAGAAAAAACAATACCTACGGAAATAAAAAGGGTCGGGAGACAACTCCCGACCCTTTTTTATCTTATTTTTCCTCGAGCCTCGTTCCTCGGACCTCGATCCTCACAAAGACATGACGTAGTCATGAATCGCCTTGGCCGCTTTCCGGCCTGCACCCATGGCCAGGATGACCGTGGCGGCGCCTGTCACGATGTCGCCTCCCGCCCAGACTCCCTTGCGGGTTGTCTCGCCGGTTTCGTCCTTTGTCACGATGTACCCCCAGCGGTTCGTTTCGAGCCCGGGCGTTGTCATGGGGATCACGGGGTTGGCCATCGTCCCGACGGAAACCACGACGGTGTCGATGTCGATGGTGAATTCGGATCCCTTGATGACGACAGGCCTGCGTCGCCCCGAGTCGTCGGGCTCGCCCAATTCCATCCGCTGGCAGACCATCTGCCTGACCCAGCCCTTGTCGTCGCCGATGTATTCGATCGGGTTGGTGAGGAACGTGAACTGAACGCCTTCCTCCTCGGCGTGATGCACCTCTTCGGCCCGCGCGGGCATTTCGGTTTTGGTCCGCCGGTAGATGATGTAGGCATTCTCCGCCCCGAGGCGAAGGGCCGTCCGGACGGAGTCCATGGCCACGTTGCCGCCGCCGATCACTGCGACGTTTTTCCCTTTGGCGATGGGTGTGTCGTACTCGGGGAAACGGTAGGCCTTCATGAGATTCGATCGCGTGAGGTACTCGTTGGCCGAGTAGATGCCCGAGAAGTTCTCGCCCGGGATGTTCATGAAGACCGGGGCCCCTGCCCCCACTCCCAGGAAGACAGCGTGGAAGCCCTCGGCGAACAGATCGTCAATCGTCTTGACCCTTCCGATGGCGGCATTCAGCACGATCTTCACGCCCAGTTTCTGGAGAAACTCAACCTCCGCATCGACGATGCTCTTCGGCAGGCGGAATTCCGGGATGCCGTAGATGAGCACACCCCCCGACTTGTGAAGAGCTTCGAAGATCGTCACCTCGTGGCCCATCTTGACGAGATCCCCTGCAATGGTGAGCCCCGCAGGGCCGGCCCCGATCACGGCGATCCGTTTGCCCGTCGATGCGGGCAGGGCCGGGATCTCGATCGTGCCTGCGTTGCGCTCGTAATCGGCCACGAAGCGCTCCAGGCGACCGACGGCAACGGGGTCCCATTTCTTGCCGAGGACGCAGAGCTTCTCGCACTGATCTTCCTGGGGACAGACGCGTCCGCAAACCGCCGGAAGACAGTTCGTGTCCTTGATCTTTCTTGCAGCGCCCAGGAAATCGCCATCGGCAACGAGCTGGATGAACGCGGGGATATCGACATCCACGGGGCACCCCGACACGCAGCCCGGCTTTTTGCACTGGATGCATCGTTTCGCCTCCAACATGGCTGTTTCCGGCGAGTACCCCATCGGGACCTCATCGAAATTGGTTACACGGACCCGGGGGTCCTGCTCCGGCATGCCCTGCCGCGGAACCCGCTCCTTCTTCTCTTTCTTTTCCGTCTTTTCCTGGTCAGTCATTTTTCCCGCACCTGCATCGTTCTCTTGCTTCCTGTTCCTGGTCAATGTACATCCGGAGCCGGCTCATCAAAAGGCCGAAATCCACTTCGTGGCCGTCGAACTCGGGGCCGTCGACACAGGTAAATTTGGTCTTTCCGCCCACGGTGACGCGGCAGGCCCCGCACATCCCCGTGCCGTCCACCATGATGGGGTTGAGGCTCACAAGCGTCTTGATGTTGAACGGACGCGTGACATTGGCGACGACTCGCATCATGGGAACGGGTCCGATCGCAAAGACCCGGTCGATCTTCTTCCCCGAGGCGATGATGTCCTTGAGCACATCGCTCACGAAACCATGCTGTCCGTAACTTCCGTCATCGGTGGTGACGTAGAACTCGTCACTCACGCTCCGGGATTCCTCTTCGAGGAGGAGCAGACTCTTCGTCCGCGCCCCGATGATGGAGATGACTTCCGTCCCCTTCTCCTTGAGCGCCTTGGCAATGGGGTAAAGGACCCCGATGCCCACACCGCCGCCGACGCAGACGGCCGTTTTGATGCCGTCGATCTCCGTGGGGTGACCCAGGGGCCCGAGCACGTGCTGGATGTTGTCCCCAACCTCCAGCCGGGCGAGCTGGTCCGTCGTTTTCCCCACGACCTGGTAAATGATCGTCAGCGTCCCTTTCACGGCGTCGGAGTCGACAATCGTGAGCGGGATCCTCTCGCCTTTCTCGTCGATCATGAGGATGACAAACTGGCCGGCCTTCCTCTTTCTTGCGATCTCCGGGGCCTCCAGGACCGTCTTGACGATGTTCTCTGACAACATGACTTTTTCAGTGACTCGATGCAATGCCCCTGTCCTCCTAAAAGATTCCCTCGTATCGGCTGTTTCAAGGGAGTTGACTGATGATCAGACCTTTTTGTTCCTTGCATCCTATCAAATTTTGCGGCGATGGGGAAGAGGGTTTTACAAGAAATATTTACTCCTCGAAGTGAAGCTTCCCGGCAAAGAAAGAACCAGACATGATGGCGCACTAACCCCGCCTGCATGGCGGGGCATGCGGGACGCGCCCCCGGTCAACCGGATACGCAAAAGGGGAGCTTCTCAGCTCCCCCTGCGTGAATCCTGTTTGCGTCGGACACCGGGATACGCTCCCGGTCACGTTCCTGCTAGTATTCTTTCGTGAGCTTGTCCAGTTCCGCCAGGCTGAACACCGGTCCGTCCTTGCAGACGTACTTGCTCCCCACGTTGCAGCGTCCGCACTTGCCGATGCCGCACTTCATCCGCATCTCGAGAGACGTGATGATGTTCTCCTTCGAGAAGCCCAGGTCGAAAAAGACGGGCAGTGTGAACCGGATCATGATGGGGGGGCCGCAGATGACCGTCACGGCGTTCTCCTTGCTCGGCGCCACTTCCTTGCAGACCGTGGGAACGAATCCCTCGCGGCCTTTCCAGGTGGCATCCCCCTTGTCAACGGTCACGTTGAGGTCGATGTCGCCCCGTTTTGCCCAGGCTTCCAGTTCGTCCTTGTACAGCAGCAACCCGGGATAGCGGGCGCCGTAGACGACGGTGATCTTTCCGAAGCGTTTCCGGTTCTCCTCGAAGATCATGTAGTTGATCAGGGAGCGCAGGGTCGTAAAGGCAAACCCGCCGCCGACGATGACGATGTTTTTCCCCTCCAGGAACTCGAGCGGCCAGGAGTTGCCCAGCGGGCCCCGCACGCCCATGAGGGTCCCCTCCTCCATTTCGTGGAGGGCCGAGGTGACCACTCCCGCCTTCTGGACGGTGAATTCGATGTAGCCTTTTTGAGTGGGGGACGAGGCGATGCCGATGGGCGACTCGCCTTTGCCGTAGAGTGAAAGCTCGGCGAACTGCCCGGGGATATATTTGAAGCGCTCCTCGTCCTCCTTGTTCACGAAGGCCAGGCGGAAGGTCTTGATGTCCTTCGTGTCCACTTCCGTGATGATCTTGATGATCTCAACGGGCATGGGCACGTAGGGGTTTTCGGCAATGATCTTCTGTAAAGGCTTCTCCATCTGAGGGTCTCCTGTGATCCTAGAGTTTCGAAATGTCCGTGACGATCTTCCGGATGTCGATGTTCACGGGGCAGGACATGACGCAGCGCCCGCAGCCCACGCAGGCAATGGCATCGAAGTTGTCCACGTAGTACTTGAACTTGTGCATCAGCCGCTGGCGCCAGCGCTGCTTCTGGCTCGTTCGGGGGTTGTGCCCCGAGGTCTCCTTCGTGAACAGCGGGAACATGCAGGAGTCCCAGTTTCGGATCCGGACCCCGTCATCGCCCTTCACCTCGTCGCTGATGTCGAAGCAGTGGCAGGTGGGGCACATGTAGGTGCAGGTCCCGCAGGCCAGGCACTTGCCGTAGATCGTGTCCCAGAAGGGATGCTCGAAGTTGACATCCAGAATAGGCTTGATCGCCCGACCGGGAATTTGCGACTTGATGGCTGCGGCCGATTTCTCGGCGATTTCCTTTTTCTTTGCCTCGGCGCCGGCATCGGCGGCCGTCGCCCCGCTGAACCAGGACGCGAGTGCTTCGCCCTTCGGCGTCAGGAACTCCACGAGATAGTTGTCGCCCAGGTCCGTGAGCTGGATGTCGGAGCCCTGCGTCGACGTGGGGCTACCGTCCACGGAGGTGCAGAAGCACGACGAATAGGGCGGCTGCACACAGGCAAGCGAGATGACCGCGCTTTTTTTGCGTTTCTCGATGTAGTACGGGTCTTTCCACTTCTCCTGGTCGAAGAGCATGTCCAGAAGGGCGAAACTCCGGGCATCGCAGGGCCGAACCCCGAAGAGCACGACTTCTTTCGCGTCGGCGGGCATGGCGGCGAAGACCATCCCCTTGGGGCTCCGCTCATACTTGACCAGGAGCTCCGAGTGGGGGAAGAAGACCTTCTTCGGCGCGTTCTTCGTGTTGGCAAAGGCAACAAGGGGATCCATGCCCGGCCCGAGAATCTTGAACAGGACGTTGTCCTCGTCCTGGACCGGCGCATAGACGGTTTTATCGGCGGCCATCTTCTTCACGATGCCGGAAAGGTTGTCCTTCTTGAGCAGTTTCTTTTCCATGGCATTCCTTGTCTGAAAAATTCTTCAGTCCCCCTCTGTCGGGGAACGGGTTTCCATCCCTACATCAGTTTCAGCGACTGCACGAGCGGCATCGGGTCTGTAATGTGAAGCTTGAACCACTTCTCCGGGCCGGCAAGGCCCATGGCCAGCGCGAGAAGCTCCGTGAAGTAGAACACCGGCATCTTGAGGCCCGCATCGGCCCGCATGTCGAGGTTCGCCATGCAAAGCGGGCAAGCCGTCACGATGCAGTTTGCGCCGGCCTCCTTCGCCATTGACGTGAGCTTGTTGACCATCTTGCCCACGATGTCCGTGCGGCTGATGGAGAGGCTCCCTCCGCAGCAGTCCGTTTTGAAGGACCATTTCTTCACGTCGGCCCCGCAGGCCGCGAGGATCTTGTCGAGCAGCACGGGGTTCTCGTAATCGTCGAATTCACAGACCTCGGGCGGGCGCAGCAGCAGACACCCGTAATAGGAAACGGGCTTGAGCCCTTCGAGCTTTTTCACAACCTTTTTTTCGAGGGCGTCGAGGCCGATGTCGTTGGCGATGATGTCGATGGGGTTCCGAATGGAGATCCCATCGGTGAACTTGGCGCCGATGATCGACTCCATCTCCGCCCTGAGGGCCTTGTCTTTCTCGAGGTGGTGCTGGGCGGACTTGAATCGGTTGAAGCAGGCCGCGCATGGAATCATGACGTCGAGCCCTTTCTTCTGCGCGATCATCAGGTTCCTCGCCGGCAGCGCAATGGAGAGTTTGTAGTTCGTGCTGTGCGCCGACGTCGCCCCGCAGCAGGACCAGTCGTCGATCTCCTGGGTCTCGATACCCAGGGCGTGGCTCACCGCCTCGATGGACTGGCTGTATTCTTTTGCCGTTCCGTGCGAGGAACAACCGGGATAGATAGAAACCTTCACCTCAATCCTCCTGAACGGCGTCGCTCAATGCTTGGCCGTTTGATTCCTGAAAACGGTTAGCGGTAGAAACATTACCTCGTCTTCTCGAAGATCTTCCGGACGGAAGCCACGTCCTTCGTCTTGGGGGCGAAGACCGAGAGTTTTCCTTTCGTGAACATGTCCAGGCCCAAGACCATGTCGGAGAAGAGATCCCCCGACTTGAGCTTGTAGTTGACCATCATCATGGGCTCGTTGAGCCGGCCGCCGGAGCGGATGCTGGACAGGAAGGCCTCGTGGAAGGCAAGCACTCTCTTCTCCCCGGCTCCCTTGCCGCTCTCGAGGGCCATCTGCCTGAGCACGTCCATCATCCGCGCAATGTCCACTTCGTTGGGGCAGCGCGTGATGCACGTCTCGCAGGAGGCGCAGAGCCAGATGGTGGAGCTTCCGAGGACCTGGTCCTTCTTGCCCATCTGGATCATCTTGATGACCTTGTTCGGGTTGTACTCCATCACAAACGCCATGGGGCAGCCGGCCGTGCACTTGCGGCAGTGGTAGCAGCGCTGGATGGGAACCCCGTCGATCCTCTCGTTGACTTCGTCCAGAAACGTTTTCATGTCCTCTCCGATTCCTTATTCCTTATAACCTTGTTCCTTTGTCCTCGGTCCTTTATCCTGCCGCGAAGCGGTCTAGTGTCCGCCGCCGGGGCTGTAAATAAATTCTTCCTTGTCGTCCATCCTCTGATCCTGAAGCGGCGCAGGGAAATCGATCTTTTCACCGGCACGCTGGTTGAAGAGCGTAAAGCAGTCCTTGTCGAGTTTTTTCAGGAACTTTCTCAGGTCCACGCCCATGGGGCACGCGCTGATGCAAGAGCCGCAATCCACGCATCGGCCCACCATGTGGTACATCCTCATGAACTGGAAGACCTGGGTGTCCGAGGGGTCCTCGCTGACGCCGACCCACTGGGGCATGCTCTGCTCGGCGAAGCAGACCTTGCAGTAGCACGACGGGCAGGCTTGCCGGCAGGCGGCGCATCGGATGCACTTGTCCATTTCCTTGGTGAAGTAGGCCCAGCGCTCCTCGGCGGAGAGCTTCTCGAAGGCCTCGATTTCGATGTATTCCGAAGCGGCCTCCATGGGCGGTGCCGGCTCGCCCAGCATGACATCGGAAATCACCGGGTTGTTGATCCGGCAGGTGAGACAGTTTTCGGCCATCACATCCTTCAGGGCGATGGTCTTCTCACCGCTTGCCGTTTTCACCTTGAGATTGGCGCCCTCGAGCGATCCCTCCAGGACCTCCTGACCGCCCAGCTTCGCGGCAAGCGCCTTGCGGTCGATGTAACCCGTACAGGGCACACCGAGAATAGCCGTGTCCAGCCGCTCGTACTGCCGTTCCTGAAGATGGATGACCAGCGAACGAGAGGTGCAGCCCTTGGTCACCACCCCGACGACCTTGCGCTTGCGATCCTCGGGTTTGAGGCGCTTCTGGGAATCCTTGTGGGCGGTGATCAGGTCGTGTACGTACTTGGCGAGGTTGTGCTGGCAGAAGGCGTTCCAGACAAGCTTGTCCGCTTCTTCCGGCGTCGTGATGAACACCGGCGTCGCCGTGAGAGGCAGGGTCCCCGCCTCGTAGCCCACGATGACATCCACCTTCTTCTCCGCCAGGAGCTTCTTCGCTTCTTCCCGCAGCTTCTTCTCTACTTTTTCCACTTTCCCGATTCCTTCTGTTCCGGTTATTTCGCAACGGCGACGTCGGCGTCGCGCAGTTTCTTGATGAGCTTTGTGGCGGGGCCCAGTGCCTTCACCCGTTCTGTTACGCCCCTGATGACCTGGGCAAAGCGCTCGCCTTCCGAGGCCGATACCCAGGTGAAGGTCGCCCGCCCGTCCTCGAGCCCGATGTAGTTGAGAAAGCTTTTGAGTGTGGCGAACTTCCTGCGGGCCGAGAGGTTTCCCGTCAGATAGTGGCACTCGCCGGGATGGCATCCCGAAACGAGTACGCCGTCGGCCCCGGCCTGAAGCGCCTTGACGATGTAGAAGGGATTGATCCGGCCGGTACAGGGCACGCGGATGATTCTCACATTCGGGGGATACTGGATCCGGCTGATACCCGCCAGGTCCGCCCCTGCATAGGTGCACCAGTTGCAGACGATGGCGACGATTTTCGGCTCCCACCCTTCTGATTTCTTGCCTGCCGGCTTGTCGTGATGTGACATTGAGCTTCTCCAGTTTTTCAGGTTGCTGAACCTGTGTTGTTTACCAAACCGTCATCCTCCCCGACCCTCTCGTAGAAGAAAAGGAAGGGGAATGTTCACCCTCACCCCGGCCCTCTCCCCTCAAGGGAGAGGGAGATCAAGGTAAGGGGCTTCATATGGCCGAGCAGATCTGCGCGATGACCTCCTCGTTGTTGAACCCGTTGAGATCGATGGCGTTCATGCGGCACGATGCCGTGCAGACGCCGCAGCCCTTGCAGAGCACCGTGTTGACCACGGCGGCGCCCTCGGCCAGATCCACTGCAACGGCCCCGTAAGGACAGTTCGATTCGCAGAGCCCGCAGGCCATGCAGCGCTCCTTGTTCACGTAGGCCGTCTTGCCCTCGGCCTCGATGTAGTCTTTCGTGAGGATCGTACAGGCTCTCGATACGGCGGCGTTGGCCTGGGCGATGGTCTCCTCGCTCATCTTGGGAGCGTGGGACATGCCGCACATGAAGACGCCGTCCGTGGCGAAATCCACGGGGCGCAGCTTCACGTGGGCCTCGAGGAAGAAGCCGTCCTGGTTCGTGGGGACCTTGAGCATCTGGCCGATCGCGGCGTTTTGCGGGTTGGGCACGGTGCCCACGGAAAGCGCCAGGATGTCGGCTCGCAGGTCCACGGGTTCGTTCATGACCGGGTCGAAGACGCTCACGGTCACTTTGCCGCCGTCGACCTTCACTTCGGGCTTGCGGTCCTCGTCGAAGCGGATGAACTTCACGTTGAGCTCCCGGGCCTTCTTGTAGAAGTCCTCCTTGAGGCCGTAGGTCCGGATGTCTCGGTAGAGGATCGTGACATCCTTCTCGGGGTCGAGCTCCTTCAACTTCAGAGCGTTCTTGATGGCCTCGCTGCAGCAGTAGCGGCTGCAGTAGGGCCGCTCGAAAGAGCGCGAACCCACGCACTGGATCATGACGACGTTGCGTGAGGCGCCGACCTTGTAGTCCTTGTCGTGGATCATCTTCTCGAGGTCGCGCTGGGCCACGATGGCCTCGCTCGTCCCGTAGCCGTATTCCTTCGTCTCGAGCTCGTACGCTCCCGCGGCGACGATCACCGCACCGTGCTCGAACTGCTGCTCCTGGCCGCCGGCTACGACGGTCGTCTTGTAGTTGCCGATGAAGCCGTCGATCTTCTTGATCTCGGCCCCGGTGATCACGTGGATCTTCGTGTTTGCTTTCACTTTCTCCAGAAGCCCCGCCAGGTGCTTCTGCGTGTCGAGGCCCTCGAGGGTGTAGAAGAGCTTGCGGTAGTTGCCGCCGAGTTCCTTTTCCTTCTCGACGATGTAGGACTCGAATCCCTGGTCCGCAAGCGACAGGGCCGCCGTGATGCCGGCCAGGCCCCCGCCGATGACGAGCGCGTTGTGATTCACACCAAGCTGGCCCGGTTTGAGGGGCTTGAGGAACTGCGCCTTGGCGACGGCCATGCGCATGAGGTCCTTGGCCTTCTCGGTGGCCTCGACGGGCTCGTTCATGTGAACCCAGGAGTTCTGGTCGCGGATGTTGGCCATCTCGAAGAGGTAGCGGTTGAGGCCCGCCTTCTCGCAGTTCTCCTGGAAGAGGCCCTCGTGCGTGCGCGGCGAGCAGGAGCCCACGACGACGCGCGTAAGGTTCTTTTCCTTGATCACCTCGCCCATCTTGACGGCCGTGTCCTGCGAGCAGGTGAAGAGGTTGTCCGCGGCGAACACGACGTTGGGGAGCGTCTTGACGTACTCGACGACTTCGGGCACGTTCACGACGCCGCCGATGTTGATGCCGCAGTGGCACACGAAGACGCCGATCCGCGGTCCCGTCCCCCGGAGATCCGTTTCCGCAGGGAGCGTGCTCTCCGTCACGAGCGTGTTCCGAGCCGGGGCCAGAAGCCCCGTGACGCAGGCGGCGGCGCCGCTTGCCTCCATGACTGTCTCAGGGATGTCCTTGGGGCCTGCAAAAGCGCCGCAGACAAAGACTCCCCCGCGGCTCGTCTCTACAG
>DASRZY010000093.1:0-3896 GCA_035685905.1 Syntrophales bacterium | reverse complement strand
TGACGGGGCCAAGGGTTCAGGGTTTTGAAATCAAAAACTCTTCTCTCCACCCCTATACCCTATACCCTTTACCCTTTACCCTTTACCCTTTACCCTTTAACCTCTAACCTGTCCCCTGCGCGACCCCACTCCGCCATTGACACCACGGGGCCCGGGCTGATAACTAGTTACCAATCAGAGGAAATCGGGGGTCGCGTAAGTGCACACATTTCTTTTCCAGGAAGGCCTCTGGACCGCGAAGGGCGAATATTATGATGAGGCCATGAACCGGGCCTGCCTCGAGGGCGAGACAAGGGTCACACACCATCCCGACGTCTGGCTCAACGAAGGCCGCATGATCATCGAAATGAACGGGAAGAAGATCGAAATCGAAAACCTCTACCGCGTCACCCCCTTCGCCTCGGGATCAGATTTCACGACCTGGGAATCCTTCAACCCGGCCCTCGGCATGCTCCGCGGGCATTTCATCGTCATCGGAAATGCAATCCTGTCTTCCTGCACGTCGGCCGACACCCGTTACACGGGCACCGAGTTCCTGCTGAAGGAAGCCGAGGATCGTTACATCAACCGGGGCACCCTTTTTTCCGCAACCGGGAAGATCTCTTCCTGGGCGCTTATTCTGAGCAGGAAGGTTGGGTCATGACGGATCGCGAGACGGAACAGAAACTGGAGTCGTTGAAGAAAATGAGGTTGTCCGCCATGATGCTGCAGGTGGGCTTTGAGGGCGAGAACCTCGGCGAGTACATTCAATGCCAGGTCGAACTCGAAGCGCTCGTCGAAAGGCTGCAGGCCGAACACGGGAGCCTCTTCACACCGCAGCAATGCGAGGAGGCAAAGGGGTCCCTGGAGGCTTTTGTCGCCCTCATCGATCAGGCCCGGGAAAAGGCAATGTTTTCGCAAGGAAGCGCAAGCCCCGCAAAGAAAAAACCGCCCACGCTGGGGTAAACAAAAGTAATAAGTTGAAAAGTTGACTGGTTGATTAGAAAACATCTTCCCCAATCAACTTATCATCCAATTACCCCGTCAACTGTGCGGCGAAGCCACACTGCCTACCATCCGTATGTGTTCGTCGTGAACACCTCGCCACTCTGGAAGGAACCCGCCATCCGGTACAGGACCTTCAGATTGTCGTCCAGGGTTTCCTGATCGGAAAAAAGATAGAAGGTGGCGTAACAGGTCTCCCCTTTCAAGGGGTACACTCTGCCCCTGGAGGCATGGGTGATGCCGGCAAGCGGCCTCTGGCCGGCCCGTTCCTGCCAGTAGAGCCCCGAGGCATCGCACTGATAGATCTGATAGGAGCTTCTGGCCTCGGGGTCGTCCTGAACGATCAGGAGCCAGTCGATGTCCAGGAATGGCTCAACAAATTCCGTGAGCCGCTCCTGCAGAGTCAGAATGCTCTCATACGACAGAGAAAGCGTCCCGGCCTGGACAGCGATCAGTCCACCGGTCTGCGGGTTGTGCAGGAGCAGAAGGGCCCTCTCCGGTGCTTCGGGAACGAGATAGGCGGCAAACTTGTCCGGAACGGATTTCGTAAGGGTCCAGCCCTTGTCGGGAAGCTGAACGATGAACCCGTATCGGTAATTCTGGTATTCCACCCCGCGGATGGTGGGCGGCAGCGAAGCGCACCCCAGTATCAGAGCCGCGCATGCAAGGATGACGATCGTCCTCACCTTTCCTCCTGGTATCGAGATGCCACACAATTATGCAAATTCCGTGACGATCTGACCGATTGGAGAAGAATACGGACCTGCATGGGTGCATCCGGTGCGTCGGTTGCATTCGACCCTGTCCTGTGCTAAACCGATTGTAGTCAAGCAGTTGGCAGAAGGTTTGCAAGTCAGCACTGTTATGCCTGTGTACGAATATACGGCCCTGAATACAAAGGGAAAGAAGCTCAAAGGAATCGTTGACGCGCAGAGCACTGCCGCAGCCAGGCAGAAGCTGCGCGAGAGCAACATCTACCTGATCGATCTCCAGGAAGCCTCGGGCAAGAAGGACAGCAGCCCCCTGAAAATGCCTGGGAAGAGCTTCTTCCGGAAGGTGGGTACCCGGGAGGTGACCGTCATGACGCGGCAACTGGCGACCCTTCTGGGCGCCGGACTGCCGCTGGTCCAGTCACTGACGACGTTGATCTCGCAGACATCCCATCCGCAGTTGAAGGGCATCCTTGCCCAGATCCGGGAAGAGGTCAACGAAGGCAACAGCCTCTCGTACACCATGACCCACTACCCCCAGGTATTTCCGCCCTTTTACCTCAATATGGTCCGGGCGGGGGAAGCCTCGGGAACGCTCCATCTCGTGCTCGAACGGCTCGCCGATTTCAGCGAAAAGCAGCAGGCCCTGAAGGGCCGCGTTCGCGCAGCGCTCGCCTACCCTTTCTTCATGTTTTTCGTGGGCAGCATCGTCCTGTTCTTCCTGGTCACCTTCGTGGTGCCCAACGTGACGAAAATATTCGACGAGATGCACCAGACGCTGCCGCTCATCACGATCATCCTCATCGGTGTGAGCCGTTTCCTGGAAACCTTCTGGTGGGTCATTCTCGCGGGACTCACTGGCGGCGTGATCGGCTTGAACTATTTTCTGACGAAGACCGAAAAAGGCCGCACCCTGCGGGACAGGATCCTGCTACGGCTGCCGGTCATCGGCTCGATGAATCGCAGAATGGCTGTGGCCCGCTTCAGCCGGACACTGGGGACGCTCCTGGAGAGCGGGGTGCCGCTGCTGGCCTCCCTGGATATTGTCCGGAACATCGTGGGCAACGCCCTCATCAGCGATGCCATTCACAAGGCCGGCCTCGACGTGCGCGAGGGTCAGAGCCTCTCGGCGCCGCTTGCGCGAAGCGGGCTCTTCCCGGCCATCTCCGTCGAGATGATCTCCGTAGGTGAGCAGAGCGGGACCCTGGAGCCCATGCTCTACCGCATTGCGGATGCCTATGAAAAGGAAGTGGAGTCGAACATCACGATGCTGACCTCGCTGTTGGAGCCGGTTATGATCCTCGTCATGGGGCTCCTTGTCGGGTTCATCGTGGTGTCGATCCTTCTGCCCATATTCGAGATGAACCAGCTGGTGCGGTAATCCAAAATGACCGGAAAGGCGGTGTCATGCACACGGACATGTTGATCTCCCTGAGAAATGCAATGAGGCGGGACAAGCGGGGTTTCACCCTGATCGAGTTGATGGTCGTCATCGTCATCCTGGGCATCCTTGCCGGGTTGATCATCCCGCGGATCATGGGCCGTCCCGACGAGGCGAGACAGGCAAAGGCCCGCATCATGATCGAGGGGATCGAAACGGCGCTGAAGCTCTACCGCCTCGATAACGGCTTCTATCCCACAACCGAACAGGGGCTCAAGGCCCTCACGGAACCGTCCGCGATCCCTCCCGTGCCGCGGAACTGGCGCGAAGGAGGGTACCTCGAAAAAGGCAAGGTGCCCAAAGATCCCTGGGGAAATGACTTCGTATACCTTTGCCCGGGATCGCACGACGAGTTTGACCTGATGTCCTACGGCGCCGACGGACAATTGGGCGGCGAGGGGAAGAACAAGGATATTACCAGCTGGGAACATGACTAGTGCAGGCTGTTGACAGCGGGGATTCACGTCAGGATAAGGGCTTGCCAAGCAGCCATTTGAAGACAATAGACAATGAAAAACATCCTGTCTCTCAGGCCCTCTGACACAAAGGGGTATACCCTCATTGAAATCTCCGTTGTCATCGTTCTTGTCGGCGTCATCCTGCTCATGGCAATCCCCCGCGTGCGGGACACCATAACAAACGACCGGATGCGATCGGCCGCGCGGCACCTCTCCGGTGCGGCACGGGAGCTGAAAGCGAACGCCGTTCGCGAACAGGTCGACCACTACCTTCACCTGGACCTGGACAGGCGGGTCGTCTGG
>DASRZY010000092.1:0-14615 GCA_035685905.1 Syntrophales bacterium | reverse complement strand
AGACGGGGCCGACGGGCACCAATGTGATGGATCTGCAGATCATCCTGATCGAATGACAGGTTCGAGGTCCGAGGAACGAGGACCGAGGCACCATTTAAAATCCTCGAGCCTCGAGCCCCGTGCCTCGATCCTCGTCCCTGCACCCTGGTCCCTGGGCCCTGGTCCCTAGTCCCTCTTTCACCGGCGAGTTTTCCCTTGACAAAACGCACGGGAAACGATTTAGTGCATTTTGCATACAATATTCAATATTCGATACCTGCCCTGCGGAGAAATACCATGAAGAAGCTGGGATCGCGGCACGAGAATCTTGACCTCAAGGTGTACCGTGAACTCAAGGCGATGATCGTCGATCGCAAGCTCAAACCCGGCGACAAGATCCTCCAGGAGAAGATCTCGCGGGAATTCGGCGTGAGCCGCACCCCGCTGATGTGTGCCCTGAAGAAACTCGAACAGGAAAAACTCGTCCGCGCCGTGCCCCGCAGGGGATTCTACGTGCGCCGCTTCACCATGGAGGAAGTCCTCGAGGCCTTCGAACTGCGGGAGATCCTGGAGGGGCTTGCGGCCCGGCGCGCAGCCGCCGTGATCGCCCCGCCACAGGCCGACAGACTCCGGTCTTTTTTTAAAGAAGCCGACGTATCCGACAACCCCGCGGGCATCAAGCGCTATTCCGAGGAGGACAGGCGCTTTCACCAGTTCCTCGTTGAACTGGGCGGCTTCGATCTCCTGAACGACATCCTGGAAAACTACAACATCATCACCGTGAGCTATCGCATCGATGTCATGGAGGGCCTCGTGAGGCACCCGCGGGAAACCCTGCCCGAGCACCATGCTCTCATCGAGGCCATCGCCTCCGGAAAACCCGACCTGGCGGAAAAGCTGGCCCGCCAGCATTTCAACCGTTCGCGACAGAGGCTCCTGCGGGAAATGAATCAGGAGAAACGTGAAAAAGCATAGAACCCGGGGGCTGTCGCGGGGGCCCCGGAGTCGGCCCCGCGTCGCATCGCAAAACGGCATCGGGATTGGAGAAGAAAATTGAAAACGGCGACACAGGGACAGCACGCTCGCAGCTTCGATGAGCGGGTGGCCTTCCTCGCGGAAAAAGCCAGGGAAGTCCGTTCCCGCATCGTCGACATGATCTACAAGGCCAAGTCGGGGCACCCCGGCGGAGCCCTGTCGGCAGCCGACATCGTGACGGCCCTCTACTTTGACATCCTTCGCGTGGACCCTGCCCATCCGCGCTGGCCGGACAGGGACCGGTTCCTGCTGTCAAAGGGTCATGCCTGTCCCGTGCTTTATTCGTGCCTTGCGATGAGAGGCTACTTCGGGCTCGAGCACCTCGACACGCTTCGCCAGTTCGAGAGCATCCTCCAGGGCCACCCCATCCGGAAGACGCCGGGCATCGACATGACGACGGGATCGCTGGGCCACGGGCTGAGCATCGGCCTCGGGATGGCACTCGATGGGAAGCTTCGCAAGAAGGACTACACGGTCTACGTCATGCTGGGCGATGGAGAGAGCAACGAGGGCCATGTCTGGGAGGCCGCCATGGCCGCCGCGAAATTCCGAACCGACAACCTCATCGCGATTGTCGACCGCAACCGTCTCCAGATGGACGGCTGCTGCGACGACATCATGCCCATGGGAAACATCGCGGCAAAGTTCAAGGCCTTCGGGTGGAAGACCTACGAGATCAACGGCCACGACATGGCCGAGATCCTTCACGCGATCGAGAAGGCGCGCAAGGGGCGCGGGAAACCCGTCTGCATCGTCGCCAACACGGTCAAGGGCAAAGGCGTGAGCTACATGGAAGACCGCTTCGAATGGCACGGCAAGTGCCCCGACGCAGATCAGCTCAGCTGTGCCATGAAAGAGATCTGGGGAGAGGACTCATGAGGCCGCACGCCATGACACCCGCAACGGTGCCCACCCGGAGGGCGTTCTCCGAACGGATGGCGGAGTACGGTGCCATCGACGGCGAATTCGTCGTCTTCGAGGCCGACATCGGCTACTCCACCTTCTCTCACCTGTTCGGCGACAAGTACCCCGAACGCTATTTCAACATGGGAATCGCCGAGGGCAACATGGTGAGCGCCGCCGCAGGCATGGCCGCCGACGGAAGAGTCGCCGTCGCCTCGAGCTACGGCGTCTTCATCACCATGCGAGCCCTGGAATCGGTCAGGACCTTTGTCTGTTACCCGGAGCTCAATGTGAAGTTCCTCTCGTCGCACGGCGGCTTTACACCGGCCATCGACGGCGTGACCCACCAGGCCACGGAGGACATCGCAAACATGATGACGCTGCCCAACATGAAGGTCCTCGTGCCCGCCGACACCTGGTCATCCAGGAAGCTTTTCGATGTTGCCCTGCAGACACCGGGGCCCGTTTTCGTGAGGCTCATGCGCGATCCCATCCTCGACCTCTACGAGACGAGCGATTCCTTCCACATGGGCGGGAGCCACACGGTCATCGAGGGAACCGATGTGACCATCGTCACCTATGGCGACATCGTTTTCGAGGCCATCGAAGCAGCCTCAATTCTCAGAAAGGACGGCATCCGGGCCGAGCTCATCGACATGTATTCGTTGAAACCCTTCGACCGGGAAGCCCTCGTCCGATCCCTGGACAAGACCGGGGCGCTCGTCGTCGCGGAAAACCACCAGAAGCGAAACGGCCTCGGCTACGAGCTCTCCAACTTTTGCATCAAGAACAAGGTCGTGCCCTTCGAAAACCTGGGTCTCGAAGACACTTTTGCCGAGTGCGGAAGCTACCGGAAGCTCCTGGAGAAGTATGGACTGTCGAAGACCCGCATCGCCGATGCGGCCAAGCGCATCCTCAGGAGGGCGTAGCATGGTCAAGATGGGCATCATCACCGGTTTTCTCGGTCAGACGAAAGACCGGTTCCACCTGTACAACGAGACGAAGACCGTCGAGGAGAAGTTCGCCCTGATGTCCAAAATCAAGGGCTACGACGGCGTCGAGATCGTTTACCCCTACGAGGTCAACGACGCGGCCTTCACGCGGGCCCTGCTGAAAAAGCACGGGCTCGAGGTCGCGGCCGTGAACGTGAACGTCAAAGCGGAGCCGGAGTTTCTGAACGGAGGCCTCACCTCGAACCGCCGGGAGGTCCGCGACAAGGCCATCCGGTTCATCAGGGAGTCGAAGGACTTCGCCGCTGCCGTCGGCGCCGACAAGGTGACCTGCTGCCCCCTGGGCGACGGGTTCGAGTTCCCCTTCCAGTGCGATTATCGGAAGATGTGGACGCGCCTGGTCGATGCCTTCGGCGAGTGCGGGTCCTACCGGGAGGAAATCCCCCTCTTCATCGAGTACAAGCCGAGTGAAACGCGGGGAAAGTGCTTCATCGACTCGGCCGCCAAGACCCTGTGCCTTCTCAACGACATCGGCGTGAAGAGCATGGGCGTGACCATCGACTTCGGCCATTCGGTCTACGGCGGCGAGCAACCCGCCGAGGCGGTGGCCCTCGTCGCCGCAAGCCCCTACAGGCTCTACATCCACATCAACGACAACGACGGGAAATGGGACTGGGATTATTTCTGCGGCACAAAGCATTACCTGGAATACGTGGAGTTCCTCTACTACCTGAAAAAATACGGCTACGACGGCTACCTGACTTCTGACACGTCCCCCACCCGCTGGGACATCAAGGGGACCTTCGAAGCCAACAGCCGGATCACGAACCGCATCTGGGCGATGCTCGAGAGAATAGACAGCAAGGCGTTCTCGAAGCTCATTGCGGGGGACGACTACCTCAAAACGTGGAAGTTCATCGAGAAAGAGATCCTCGGTCTACGCTGAAGCAAGGAGGGAGAAAATGAAAAAGTTCAATGTCTACGTCACCCGCCTGATCCCCGTGGAGGGACTGACCCTGCTGAGGGAGTCCTGCACCGTGGAGGTCAACCCCGAGGACCGTCCCCTCACCCGGGAGGAGCTCCTGAAAAACGTGAAGGGCCGCGACGGCGTGATCTCGCTTCTCAACGACCGGATCGACGGCGAGGCGATGGACGCCGCGAAGGGGATCAAGGGCTTCGCAAATTACGCCGTGGGCTTCGACAACTTTGATGTCAAGGAAGCAACGAAGCGCAGGATCCCCATGTCCAACACGCCGGGGGTTCTCACGGATGCCACAGCCGAGATGGCCTGGGCCCTGCTTTTCGCCGTAGCCCGCCGCGTGGTGGAAACGGACAAGATCATGCGCACCGGCACCTGGCCCGGCTGGGGCCCCATGCAGTTCATCGGCGGCGACGTAAAGGGAAAGACGCTGGGCATCGCAGGTGCGGGACGAATCGGCACCGCCATGGCCCTCATGTCCAAGGGGTTTGCCATGAACGTCCTCTACACCGACGAGATTGCCAACGCGGTCCTCGAAAAGGAGCTGGGGGCGAAAAAGGTGCCCTTCGAGCGATTGCTCAGGGAATCGGACTTCGTAAGCGTTCATGTCCCGCTCATGCCTTCGACGCGGCACCTGTTCAACGCAAAGGTCTTCGCGATGATGAAGCCGACAGCCTATCTCATCAACACCTCCCGGGGGCCCGTCATCAACGAGGCCGAATTGGTCGACGCGCTCAAAAAGAACGTCATTGCCGGCGCGGCACTCGACGTCTTCGAGTTTGAGCCGAAGATGGTTGCGGGGCTTGCCGAGCTGGTCAATGTCGTCGTCACGCCGCACACGGCCTCGGCAACGATCTCCTCGCGCACGGGCATGTCCGTCAAGGCCGCGACGAATCTGCTGGCCATGCTGAAGGGTGAGCGCCCCCCCGACTGCCTCAACCCCGAAATCTACGGCTGACAGCCTTTCATCTGAGAAAAGAAAAGGGCTTCCCAAATCGGGAAGCCCTTTTCTACTGAAAGAGGGACTTGCTCCCTCCCCTTCCTTCTTCATTATATCCTTCGTCCCTGCACCCTCGTCCCTCGTCCCGGGCGGCAACAGCCGCCAGCTATCCAAGGATCATCTGTGAGATGGCCCGCGTCATCCACGGGCAATACGTGACGATCAACAATATAGCCAGAGTGGCGGCCATCAGCGGGATGAGGTGCCTCGTGATCGCGCCGATCCCCGCATCGGCGATCTTCGCAGCCACAAAGAGGGTCCCTCCCACGGGCGGCGTGTAGAGCGCAATGGCGAGGTTGGCCGTCATGATCACGCCAAAATGCACCATGTCCACCTTGAAGGCCGCAGCAAGGGGTAGAAACAACGGGGCTGTCAGCAGCATCGCCGGCAAAGGCTCGATGAAAGTGCCCAGCAGGAACAGCGCGATGTTGACCATCAGCAGGAACACCCACTGCGAGTGCGCGATCCCCTGGATCCATTCGGAGAGCTGAACCGCCACCTGCTCCACGGTAATCAGCCAGGAAAGGCAACCCGTCGCCCCGATGACGAGAAGTACCGTCGCACTGGTCTGGAAGGCCTTGAGCAGGAGGGGCAATACTTCGCGCCATCCCATCTCCCGGTAGATGAAAAGGGAGATGATCAAGCCGTAGATCACGGCAATGGCGGCTGCCTCGGTGGGTGTGAAGATCCCGGACCAGATTCCCCCGACGATGATGATGGGCATCACCAGGGCGTGCCCCGCCGATTTAAAGGCATTCCAGATTTCCCTCGGTGTCGAGGCGCGGCTCCCGGTGTCGCAACCGGACTTCTTTCCGAACCACATGCAGACGCCGATCAGGGCTGCGGCAGAGATGACGGCTGGGATGACCCCGGACATGGACAGCTGGCGCATCGACACGCCGGAGATGAAGGCGTAAACAAGAAACGGTATGGACAACGGCATGAGCAGGGCAAGCGTTCCCGCTACCGATAGCAGCGCCGCGGCAAATGCCGGAGGGTAGCCGCGCTGGATCATCATGGGGATCACGAGCGACCCGATGGCCGCCGTATCGGCGATGGCCGACCCGGAGACTCCCCCGAAAAGCAGGCAGGACACGACGGTGACCACCGCGAGCCCCCCGGGAAGGAATCCGAAAAGAGTCCGGGCAAATTCGACGATGCGCTTGCCGGCCCCTCCGCGGGCAAGCAATTCCCCGGCGAAGATAAACAGCGGAACGGCAATCAGGATGAACGGCTCCACCCCGGAGATCAGGGAGAGAAAGATCGTCTCCAGGGGGTGTCCGAGGTCCTGGACCCAGATGATCCCGACGGTTGTCGCCAGAAGCGAATACATGAGCGGCACGCCGGCCAGGGCGATCACGAAAAAAACGAGAAACAGGGTCAAGGCAAGCATGGGTTATGCTCCGTAGCGCTCTTCAGGCGATTTACCGCGCAGGATCAGGACGAGATCGTAGGCTACAAAAATGAAGGATGCCCCCGACCCGATGGGCAACGCGAGATACTGCAGCGCCATGGGCCAGTTCAGAACCGTCAGGACGTTGCCCCAGTTGGCCTCGACAATCACGCACCCATACCACACCATGATCACCAGGACTGCGAGGGCGACCACTTGGATGGCCGCATCACCCCACTTCCTGGCTGTGCCGGTCAGCTTGTCAATGAATTCCGTGATTGTCATGTGGGCCCCGCGCCGTGCGGCGGAGGCACCACCCAGGAACGTCACCCAGACCATCATGAATTCGCAGAATTCCGTCGTCCAGGCGATGTCCTGGTTAAAAATGTGTGCCATCACGTTTAAAAACACGAGGGCGACCATCACGGTGCCGATGGCAGCCGTTGCGCAGTCTACGGCTATGCTCAGCCAACGGATGGGGGCAGGACCCGGCGGGCCCGGAGGCAGAAGAGGCATCGGTGTACTCCTGAAAGACACCGGCCCCCTTGCGGAAGCCGGTGTCACGCACCAAAACCGTGTGATCGTTACTTTTTCTTCGGCGCTGCCTTTGCAGGAGCCTTCGCAGGCGCACTCCGGATGGCCTCGGCGTCGGCGAGGAATTGATCCACCTCGGCCTTGCCGTATTTCTCACTCGCCTTGGTGTACACGGGCTTCACGGCCGCGCGGAAGGGCTCCAGGGAGGGAGAAGTCACCTTGGCGCCCTTGGCCGCCATCTCCTTGAGCTGCTTGTCCTCGGTGGCGACGATTTCCTTGCGGCTCCAGTCCGCGGCTTCCTTCGCGGCCTTCGTCACGGCGGCCCGGTCAGCCGGGGAGAGCTTCTGCCAGGTCTTCTCGGAAATGGTCAGGGGGATGGGGCTGTACACGTGCTTGGTCAGTGTCACGTACGGCGCAACTTCGTAGAACTTGTTGGAGAAAATGGTGTCGATGGGGTTTTCCTGTCCGCTCACGGTACCCTGCTGAATGGCCAGGTAGACTTCGGGCAGCGGCATGATCTGAACGTTGAAACCGATGGCCTCGAGGGTCCAGCGCATCATCTCGTTGGGGAACGTGCGAAGCTTCTTGCCCTTGGCATCGTCGGGCGTACGAAGCGGGTCCTTCGTGGTCATGCAGCGGAAACCGGCCTCGAAGGTGGAGAGGAAACGGAACCCCTTGGCCGGCGCCTTGTCGAACTGCTTCTGCAGCCACTTCGACGTGTCATAGAGCTTCCAGCCCTGTTCGTAGTTGTCGACGAGGAAGGGCAGCATGGTGAGATTGAGCGTATCGACGTGGGGGGCATAGGAGCCGGTGCTCGACACGGTGAAATCGATGCCGCCCAGGGCGAGTTGCTCGATGTTCTTCGGGTCATTGCCCAGCTGGCTGCAGCAGAACACCCGGACTTCATAGCGGCCCTGGGTGTACTCCTTGACCTTCTTCGCAAACAGCTCGGCGGCCGCCTGGCGGGCGCCCTGCATCTGGTCCGTGTGGCTGAACTTCAAAATCGTCGCTGCCTCGGCGCTCCACGCCCCGAACGCGGCTGCCGTAACCATGATCATCAAAAACATCCTGAGAACCGATCTGCTCATATCACCCTCCTGTCTGCTGATGGCTGAGTTTTCCTTCGGCCTGAAACCGGCACCCGTACAATCCTCCTTCGGGCAGGACCACGCTGCGCGACAAAATTGTATTTTGTATGCAATCCTCTCTATCACATCGGCATCCCATGTCAAGCAAATTCAACCCCTTTTTTCGGGTGATTGCACAGGAAAAAAACAGTGTCCGCAAACTGCGTCCCGACTCCTCAGAGGGCCAGCAGATGCTCATTTTCCCGAAGCCATTTCCGCCGAGCGGGATAATCGGGAAGGATGCGACCCAACCGATCCCAGAACCTCCGGGAGTGGTTCATTTCGACAAGGTGGGTGAGCTCATGGACAATGACGTAATCGATGACGGGCAGGGGGGCCATGACCAAACGCCAGGCAAAATTGAGGGCCCCCGCTGCACTGCAGGACCCCCACCGCTCGCGGGCATCGGTAATCCTCACGGTGCAGCATGCAAGTCCCATCTGCAGTGCAAAATGCGCTACCCGCTCCTCGAGAATCTCGCGGGCCCGGGCCCGGTACCACGTGCGGAAAAGATCCCCTGCCCTCGCAGACAGATCGGCACCCAGGAGGAAGTCCCCGTTCTCCTTCCGCAGGTATTCCCCGCCAGCAACGTAGCGCAGACGGTGCTTCTCGCCCAGGAAGGGAAAAGACTCCCCCTCCAGGAACCGTCGCGGCGTTTTTTCTTCCTGCAGCGTCCGGGCGTGGGCGAGCTTCCGCGTGATCCAGCCGCGGTTCTGATCCACGAAATCAAACACCTCGCGCCGGGCAAGCCGCAGCGGTGCGCGGACGAGGATTCCCCCGTCTCTCGTGATCTCGACGGCGATCGTCTTTCTTTTGGAGCGGATGACGGTGTAGTCCATGGGCGGAAAAGCAGGGTTGAGGGTTAAGGGTCAAGGGTTCAGGGTGAATAATAATCACAAAAAGGTGCATGGGTCCAGCGTTTAGGGTCCAGGGAAAGATCATAAAAAAGACCGGGGAACGTTTTCCCCGATCCATTTTTCCTTACCCTTTACCCTGTACCCTTGACCCTGGCCCCTGTCCCTGGTCCCTGTTTCACATTTTCTTCTTCGAGCCGTTCTTGGGCGTCTCCTGGGAGAGGCATTTCTCGAAGTTTGCGTAGAAGGCTTTTGCCGCGCCCACAGGGACCTTCAGGCTGTAGCGGCCCGGGGGGAGGGATTCGCACTTGATCTCCGGGTTCATCTCGCGGATCGTCTTGTACGTTGTCCCGCAGGCGCGGGCAATCACATTGATGTGCACGTCGCGGCCCGAATGGATCTCGATGCGGTCGGTCTCAACGACGGGATAGACACGAAGTGCCGAGACCTGGTATCCGTAGCGCTCGGGCTCGGCCAGGATGACTTTGGCCGCGAGGATGCGGAAGATGTAGCGTTCCGTCTCGAGCGGGAGGTCTGCATCGTAATAGTTGGACACACCCTGCATCTCGATGCTCTTTGCCACCCGGTCTTCGCCGCAGTTGTAAGCGGCAATGGCAAGTCCCCAGTTGCCGAACAGGCGATGGAGTTCATCCAGGTAGTTGAGCGCCGCCTCGGTTGCCTTCTCGAAATTGAGCCGCTCGTCGATTGTGCTGTCGACCCGAAGACCGTAACGCTTTGCCGTCTTGTCCATGAACTGCCAGGGACCCGTGGCTTTTGCCGAGGACACGGCATAGGTTCGAAGAGAGCTTTCCACAACGGCCACGTACTTGATGTCGTCGGGCATTTTGCGCTCGCGAAGCCTCTTTTCGATGTAGGGGAAATAGCGGTTTGCCCGCTTGATCCACAGGATGACCTGTTCCTGATTGTAGACGGACAGGACGAAGGACTGGTCCATCATCTCCCAGACATCCAGCCTCTCCAGGGGTACCTTCTCCCCGCAGAGTTGAAGCGATGGGGGGAAATCATGGACGGGGATGGGCATGCCGCCCCGAACGGCTGAAGGGAGCAGCAGGTTGCTGAAGAAAAAAAGACTTCCCGTCAGGAGAAACACCCCGAGGGAAGAAAGGGAAAACCGGCTTTGTGTTTTTCTATGCAACCGTCGAGCCCCTTGGCCCCCGCAATCGCTTGATCTGCAAGCACAGGGGGCCGCTTCACAACGCCGCGGGACCGAACCTGTCCCGCTCAACGAACCGGTCAGCAGCCGGCAAGAGCGAGAAAGACAACAAGCATCAACAGCCAGAATATGATGTTGCGCATAACCGTTGTCCCTCTCCTTGCGGACATTGTGAACAGATACACTCTGAATAAGCAAGCAAAAAGTGTTCCTGCCGGCGGCAGGCGCCGCCGCAGGCAACAGGCTTCAGGCATCAGGCAAAAAGAAAGGATCGAGGGAAGGTCCCCCGATCCTTTTACTTAGCCTTGTGGCTTGCGGCTCTTGTTCCTCGTCCCGGGTCCCTTATTCCTTTTCACTCAGACACTTAGACACTCAGACACTTTTTTTTGGTCCCTGCCCCCTAGTCCCTTGTCCCCTCTCCCAACGGTCACTGGCCACTATTTGTCCAGAATGGCGATGGCGTCGATTTCGATCAGCGCCTCCGGACTGACCAGCGCCTTTACGACAACGCCCGTCGCGGCGGGAAAGCCGTTTTTGAAATATTTCCTGCGGACCTCTGCCGTTTCCCTGTAGCGCTCCAGGGTCGTCACATAATCCGTCGTCTTCACGACATCATCGAAGGACCCCCCGGCCGCCTCGAGAATTTTGCCGATCCGTTGAAAAATGAAATCGGCCTGCGCCACGATATCGCCCTTGCCCGAGATCTCCCCCGTTTCGGGGTCCCGCGCAATCACCCCCGAGATAAAAAGATGCCCCCCCCGCTTCACCGCCGTCGAGTACGTGACGCGGTTGTCGAGGCTCCAGGGATCGATGACGTCAAACTTCTTCATCGCAGATCCAATTGACCGTCCGGCCACTTCTCATTCGTCGACGTTCTTCTTTGCGCCCTTCGTCTTTTCCCCGGCAGACTTGGGGAACATGTCAAACACGCTCATAAAGGGATTGAAGGGCGGCGCCACCTGCTGAGATTGCTGTGATAACTGTGCGCCCAGGTCGAGCCACTTGGAAAACTGTGCATCGACGGAGGTCTTGTAGGTGAGATAATTCTTCACAACCTGCTGCAGGTACTTCTCGAAGAATTCGGACAGGACGGTCTCGCCGAATTGAATCATGAGGTGAAGCAGCGGAACAGGCAGAAGGAAATTCTTTTTTCTCGCCTCCTCCAGAATAATCTGGGTCAGGGTGAAGGCTGTCACATCCTCTTTCGTCTGCGCATCGACAACCTCGATCTGCCGGCCTTCCTTGATCATCTCCGACAGGGCGGCAAGGGTCACGTAGGCGTTCTTCTCTGTGTCGTAGAGGCGCCGGTTGTTGTATTTTTTAATCACCACGCTGTCCGCCATCCCTGTCCTCCTGCGCCGATTGCATATTGAATACAGTTACATGAATGCAACAACGCAACAAATTAAACTCATCAACTGCCTGTCATTTAACCTATAACAGATAATACGTTGAAATTCAACAGCTTAAAATGAACATACGGGAAAGTCGGATCACCAAAAAAATATTGCACTGCAACAATGCGCTTGACAAAATGGGGCGGGAAGAATAAACAGATCACTCAAAAATAGATGGATCTCTAAACCGTGGAGGCTGATAACATGGAAACAAACGTGATTGCAAAACAGACCCTGCAGATCTATTACGCCGCTCTCACCAAGACGCTGGATACGACCATGGCCGTTCAGGACCAGTCGCAGAAAATAATGGAGACGGTGCTGAATCAGGCACCGGGCATGCCGGTGGAAGGAAAACGGGCGATCAATGACTGGATCGAAGCCTGCCGCAACCAGACTGCAGCCATAAGAAGCGTCGTCGACGAGGGGTTCAAGCCCTTCCGTCTCTACGACGAGGAGTAACCGCCGAGGGTCCTGCGAACGATTATTTTCTTTTGACGATCAGACACGACACCTGAAGCGGAGGAACCCTCATGCCCAATACAATCAATACGCTAGCCCCGACGCTTGCCACGTCGATGAAATCAATCCGGTCTTCGCTCGATCTTTCCGCCGACATGGTCAGCCTCGGCAATCGCTGGTCGCTGCTCTGGATCGACTCGATCAACGCGGCAAGCAGCATCGGAATGGAGATGTGGCGCTTTGTCATCACCGGCCTGCCCGTCGAGCGCCACGCCGGTGTCCTGGCGGACAGCCTCGAAGGGATGGAGCGGGGAATGGCCAGGGCCATGGCAGACGTGCTCTCCATGCCTGCCAAGCGGTATGAGCGCAAACGCCACGGCGAGTCCGAATTCCTCAAGCTGTTCTGCGAAGCGCCCCCCTGCCAGTGTTTCAACGAGACGGGAACGGTGCTCGTCGACCTACCGGGGATGCGGCTGATCGACATCTCCAGGGATGTGCGGCACGACATCGGAAATTACACCGTCGTCTTTGCCCCGAGGGCCGGACACCACTCCAACATCGCCGAGCGCGTCGCCCTCTACATGCGGGACACGGGGCTCACCCGCATGGCGATCGTGGAACAGAAGTGCGCCCAGGAGATCCCCCTCCACGTGGGCGGCCGCAGGCATCACGAAGGCTTCGACGGGCAGGTGGAGCAATACAGGACGATCCTCGAGACCCTGAAAGAAAAGACGGGACACCCTGCTCATCTCGTGGCAGTGTGCCAGCCGGGACCGCTCCTGATGTCAACCCTCATCCTGCACCCTCATCTGGGAAAGACCTTCGGGTCCGCCGGCGCCCCCATGAATACGGACGCCGAAAGGGGATTTCTCTCCGATTTTGCACGGACCATGGGCGAGCATTACATCGACATCCTCACCAGGACGCTGGGAAGCCGGGTCCCGGAGGGTCTGCCCGGCGAAGGCCGGGATATCTACGACGGACGCCTGCAGGTCCTCGGCTTCTATATCCTCGGCATGCCCCAGCACTACGACAACCTGAAAAAGCTCCTCATGGACCTTCGGGACGGCAACGAAGAGACAGCAAGCCGCCAGATGGCCTTCTACCAGTGGTACAACTACAGCCATGACTTCCCGGCGAGTTTCCTCCGGGATACCTTCAAGAAGGTGTTTGTCCGCAACGACCTGACCCGCGGAACATTAATGATCCAGGGCCGGAAGATCGGGTTGAAAGACTATCCGGCATCGGTCCCCATCTGGGCCCTGGGCGGCTTGCAGGACAACATCGCGCCCTGCGGTCAGGCCGTCGGACACGTGGAACTCATCGAGGGTATCGCGCCTGAGGACAGGCTTGTCCTTCGCTGCGATGCGGGCCACATGGGCCTGTTCCGGTCCGGCAAGGTGCTCGACAAATACTACAGCCGGATTACCCGTTTCCTTCTCGAGCGAAGCGACCGCTAAGAAGCTTTTCTTTTTCCATTGCCAGGGCGCACCGGTTTCATGTATTGTGCTTCTGTGAGTTGCAGGGGCAGGCAGATGTTGCGCCGCACTTGCATCGCCTGCGTATTCGTACCGGTTCACTCATCCTCCCCGCTCGTCTCGAATCCCTGCTGCACAGGTGTTACAGGAGAAATGCATCCGGAACGGATCGCCGGGAAGCGCCACGGAAATGCTACATTGCGACATAAACGGCATCATAACATCGATTCAACAAGGATAATTTAATAGGTAACTATTTAATTATATTGCTTAATTTACCTTATCCCCCGTACCGGAAACTATTTTGTTGCAGTGCAACATTTTTTCTTGACAAACATCCGCGGGTGCATTATACTGGGTTTACAAAAATCAAATTCACCCAAGGAGGATTACCCTATGGACCCGAAGAAAGTAACCAAGCAGACCTTTGATTTTTACAAGTCAACTTTCGAGAACACCTACAACGCGTTGACGATGCTTCAGGAGCAGAGCCAGAAGATGGTCGAGATGTACCTGGATCAGACGCAGGGATTCCCCGAAGAGGGCAAGAAGGCCGTACAGGAGTGGATCAAGTCGTACAAGAAGGGCAGCCAGGACTTCAAGTCCGCCGTGGACGAGAGCTTCAAGAAGGTCGAGGACTTCTTCGCCGAGGCTGCGAAAGCCGCAAAGTAACGAAAAACCGATTTTGTCAAGGAGGGATAACAATGATGCAACCCAAAGACATGCTCAAGCAGATGATCGATTTTAACAAGGCCGCCTACGAGAACGCCTTCAAGAACATGAACATGCTCCAGGAGCAGATGGAAAAGGTGATCAGCCTCTACATCGACCAGTCCTCCGGCATGTCCGAGGAAGGCAAGAAAGCCGCCAAAGATTGGGCCTCGATGTACAAGAAGGGCTATGATGACTTCAAGAATCTCGTTGACGACAACTTCAAGAAGATGGAATCCTTCTTCCAAGAGAAGAAGTAATAAACGTATCGACAGGTTCGGGGATCCGGATCGATCTCAAGGAGAAGTGGATCGATGATGAATCCATTTGTGCGCGTTCCGTCGAAGGGGCTCGTGGGGTCCCTGCTCAACATGCCGCTGAAGCCCGCCGAGCTAGGCCTGAAGTGGGCCTTGTCTTCGGCGGAACTGGCGAAGGCCTCCCAGACGTACCTCAACGGGGTCTACAGCTACTACTTCGACTTCATGGCCCCCTACTGGGTGGCACTCAATTCCTTTCAGCGAACCGAAAAGAAGAAGCTCGTGAAGCACCAGCCGCAGGAAACGGCGCGGGATTATCTCGAGCTTCTCCATTTCAACATGGAGATCGCCAGGAAGGGCATGCTCAGCACCATGCGGACGA
>DASRZY010000091.1:0-2857 GCA_035685905.1 Syntrophales bacterium | reverse complement strand
TCATCACAGACCCCGCCGTCGTATCTTTTGCCCCCGCCGTGGAGCGGAGGCTGAAGCTCGCAAACGGAGACCTCGTCCGGCTCCTGGGCATCGACCCGTTCCTCGACCGTGCCATTCGGCCCGAGATTGCCCGGGCCTCCTTTGAAAAGCACGCAGGCGATGACCCGGGGAAATCTCTTGCCTTCCTCACCGATGAGCGGACCGTCCTGCTCGAAGAGAACCTTGCCCGCGAACTCGGTCTCTTGAAAGGCGGCGAGCTCGACACCTCCCGGGGCCGTCTCGAGGTGACCGGGACCTTCCCCAACCCGTCGGGCGAGCCTCTCATCCTCATGGACATCGGCCATGCGCAGACACTGCTCTGGCTGCAGGGAAAGATCGACCATATCGATCTCATCCTCTCCGACGAAAGCGGCTTTGCCTCCCGCTGGCGCGAGGGGTACCGGATCCAGTCCAAGCGGCAGCGGCAGGAGACGTTCGGCGCCATGGTGGGGGCCTTCCGGCTCAACCTCGAGGCGCTCTCTCTCATGGCCCTCTTCGTGAGCGTCTTTCTGATCTACAACACGGCCATGTTCGCCGTCGTGAACCGGCGGCGCGACGCAGGAGTCCTGCGGAGCCTGGGCGCAAGCCGGGGCGAAGTCGCGAGGGCCTTCCTGACCGAGATCGCTCTCTTCGGCATCCTCGGCGGGCTCCTCGGCAGCGTGTTGGGATTTCTTCTGAGCCGTGCGCTGACCGACATCATCGGCGGCACGATCAGCAGCCTCTACTTTTTCCTGCGGCCCACGCCCATGCCCTGGGCCTGGTGGATTCCTGCGGCCGGCGTCGTTGTGGGGCTCGGGGCAAGCCTCCTGGGGAGCTTCCTGCCGCTGCTGGAACTGTCCCTTGCCGACCCCGTGCTCGCCCTTCGGGGCCGCTCGGCAAGCCGCGAGAGCCGGCGCTGGGCCTGGCTCGTTGCGCTGGCCGGGGTTTTCTTTCTTGTCGCCAGCATCATCGTTCTCGCATTTTTCTCGAGCCGGATTTACGTAGCCTACGCCGGCGTCTTCGGCTTTCTCTTCGGGCTGAGCCTGCTGACGGGCATCGTCATGGTGCTCGCCGGCCCCCTGCTGCGGCGACTGCTCGGCGGCATGGGCAAGCTTCCCGGGCGGATCGCCGCCGGCAACATCATCCAGAACCTCGGCCGGACCGGCGTTGCCGTGGCCGCCTTCATGGTGGCCCTTTCCCTGTCTATCGGCCTGGGCTCCATGATCGGCAGCTTCCGCGAATCGCTCATCTGGTGGATGGGCACCCAGCTGCGCGGCGACATGTACATCTCGAACGCCTCGGACATGGAAGTGCCCGAGGACTTCTACGACGAGATCCGGTCCATCCCCGGGATCGGCGGCGTCGACACCTACCGCAAGGTGTCCGTCCTCTATCGGGGCCGCACGGTGCAGGTGGCGGCCATCAAGGCCGACGTCCTGCAGCGATTTGCCCGCTTCGGATGGGTCGCAGGCGGCGATGAGCACTGGGAGGCCGTGAAGAGGGGCGACATCATCGTTTCGGAGAGTTTCGCCCGGGGTTTCGGTGCAGAGCCCGGGAGTGTCGTGACTCTCGAAGGCGCCGCGGGCCCCGTAAAGCTGCGCATCGAGGGTGTGTTCTACGACTACTCGACGGAACACGGCCTCGTCATGATGGACCGCGAGACCTACATAAACATCTACGGCGACCGGACGATCAACAGCATTGCCGTTTTCATCGATCCCGCGGAACCGGGCAGAAAGCGGATCCTGGACGATGTGCGCTCCAGGGCCCAGTCGCGGGGGCTGCCCGCCTTTACACGCGAGCAGTTCCACAGCAACATCCTCGAGGTCTTCGACAGCACCTTTGCCGTGACCCGCTCCATGAGGGTCATCGCCATCATCATCGCCTTTTTCGGGATCACGGGTGCGCTGATGACGCTGTTCATCGAGAGGCAGCGCGACTTCGGGATTCTGAGAGCCCTGGGGTTTTCCACGGGCCAGGTGGCCGGCATGACCCTCCTCGAGGCCCTCGGGATGGGGATTGTCAGCTTCGTGCTCAGCTCCGGCGTGGGCACGCTGCTTGCGATCCTGCTCATCCGCGTTATCAACCTGCGGAGTTTCAACTGGACGATTTTCTACTACCCCGACTGGCAGCCCTACGCCCTCACGGCGGCGACGGCGCTCGCCGCGAGCATCGGGGCGGCGCTCTACCCGATATGGAAGGTGAAGCGGACCTACCCGCAGATGCAGATCCGCGAAGAATGAAAAACCGTTCTGTTGGTTCTATTGGTTCGATTCGTTTTATTGGTTCAGAGACAGAGAAAGTTCATTAGTTGGTTAGTTCGTTAGTTCACGCCGCAGAGCAGCGCAAGACAAAGATCGTCATTGCGAGGAGTGAAACGACGAAGCAATCTTCGACAATATCTTAAACGAAGATTGCCACGGCTCGCAAGGCTCGGCTCGCAATGACAATGATGAAGGTCCAACGATAGACCCTTGTTGTGTGTTATGAATAACCTATTTCATTTCTTCTACCGGTCACTGGTCGCCGGTCACTGGTCACTGCGGCGCGAGCGCTGCTTAAAGCGGACATCCCATGCTCTGCTGTTCATCCTGTTTGCCGCCGCGGTGATCGCTTCTGCCGGCGCCCCGGCCTTCGCCGCCGACGACTGGAAGCAGGCCGTCGGGCCGAGGACCTGGAGCTTTCCACGGGATCACGGGGCGCACCCGGAGTTCCGTACCGAGTGGTGGTACTTTACGGGGAACCTTCGAGACGGGGCGGGAAACCGTTACGGCTATCAGCTGACGTTCTTTCGCCAGGGGGTCCGGCTCAAGCCGGCTAATACCGGAAACCCCTGGTC
>DASRZY010000090.1:0-12235 GCA_035685905.1 Syntrophales bacterium | reverse complement strand
CGGGTATACCTGCTGGCCCATCTGGATCTCTTCCTGCTCGGAGACCAGCATCAGCTCGTCCTTGCCTGTCACGGGGTTCACGGCACAGGAGGCGAGAACCGCGCACAGCAGGGCCAGTACCCACAGTTGCAAGGCCGCCCGGAAGCTTCCGATTACCCCTGCACGTGATTTCCATCGGGATTCAATCATCGGCATTTCCCTTGTCAACTCGTCAACGGATCAACGTATTCCTTATTTCAGGCCGGTCATGACAACCAGCTCGTCCTGCAGATTATCGTCATACAGAACGGACGGCACGACGCTCGCGGAAGAGGGGTTGCCGCGCCAGCTCCGGGTCGCAAGGGTCTGTCCGTTTCTCATGGCCATGAACGTGACTTCTCCATTCGGTGAAAGTTGAACGGGCCTGATGAGAATATCCCCTGCCCTCACCAGGGTGCCTGCACGGTCGCTCTCGCCTCGCACGGAGATGGTCACGTCTTGCGTCGACCGGTTGCGTATTGTGGCCGATACTCTTCCCGGTTTGTTCACGCTTGCAGTCGATCCCGCCTGTGCGGCTGCAACCGGCGGTCCTTCCGGCCTGTACTGGATCGCATCGAATCCGGCCTTTTTCTCCAGCGGCTCGACATAGGACTCCAGGCCCGCATCGGGCCACCAGACGAGGCTCTGCCGATAACGGATGACGGCATCGCGAAGCTGACCTCTCAGCTGGAAGGTGTAGGCCTCGTCGCGGAGGCTGGAGGCAACAGCGCGGTGAAGGGAGATCTTTTTCTGTTCCGTTTCCGTGCCGATGGCCGGGCCCGAAACAGCCGCTTCCACTGCCGAAGCCTTTTCATCGATGCCAGGCAGGCCCTTGGCAGAGGCTGCAACGACCGCCTTGGGCGCTGCTTGCGTGGCGATCGGAGGCGTTGACAACGATGTCCAGCGGCCCGTGCCCGCCACCTCGTCGATCCGGGCCTCGATGGTTTCGAGCGTCTTCGGGGCTTTGAAATCCCCCAGGTAGTGCTTCAGTTGTTTCTTTTTTCCATCCGCCGCGACATAGAGGACGACCGTGGGAGCGTCGGTGACGCTGACCTCGGTATAGAAGTCTCGCAGGTTGAAAAAACCGCTTCTTTCGATCTCTTCGGAAAGCTGCTTCACCCTGCCGGGTGAAATGACGGCCGTCTGGCTTCCCCTGGTGCGGACATGATCCATGCCGTCATAACGGACCGTCCCGTCGCCGTACATCGTCACCCTGTATACGGGACAGCTTCCGAAACAGGGGCCTCTCTCGAGGCTGATGACAACCGATTGCGGGTCGTAGGCTGCGGACGGATTGGGGAAGGCCAGAATCGCGAAAGCGAAGAAAAAGGCAATCCATCGGAACATGGCGGACCCTCCCGCGGGGTGAAGCAAAAAAATGCCCTGCCCGACCGTTTCGTCGGGCAAGGCATGTCTGTCAGGGTAACGATTCAACCAGGAGCATATCCAGCTTTACCGCCTGAACAGGTAGTGAATAGAATCAAAACTCCTGCTAGTTGATGAAAACCTTGTACTTCTCGAGGGTCTTCCTCCAGTCCTTGGATTTTCTCAGGTTGGCGATGTCGGGGTCCTTCCGGAGCGCATCGTAATCGTTGAACCCGTTGGCCAGGGCGGCATCGAGCTCGACAAAACCCAGATCGACGTTGCCCATGAGGGATTGGCACGACGCCAGATTGTATCGGATGTTCGGGTCGTTTGGCTTCAGCTCCTTCGCCTTGTTGAGATCGGCGAGGGCCAGGTTGTACTTCTTCTGCATCATGTAGGCTACGGCTCGGTTCGAGTAGGCCGTGGCGTATGTGGGGTCTTTCTTGATGGCATTCGAGAATTCCGCGATGGCATTCTCGATGTTCTCGTTGAATACTCCCGGAGATCCGGCGTTCTTGGCCGTGCTGACGTAGGCCATTCCCTGCTTCAGATGCTGTTGCACCTCGAGGGAAGGCTGGCCGGGGGCTGCCGCCGGCGCTGCCGGCGCGGTTGCGGCCGGTGCGGGTGCGGCCGGAGCCTGTGCCGGGGGCGGGGGCGGGGGCGGCGGTGAGGACTGCTGCCCGCACCCGACGAAGGCAAGGGCGATGAAGCTGATAATGGCCAGTGACGCGATGATCGTTCTCTTCATGTATCTCCTCCTTTGAGTTGTTTCCTCGTTAGCGTTTGACGCGCATGTTCCAGTTTTCGTTTGTGGCCATGGCCTGGGGTGTCTGGGTGATGTCGGCCCCTTTCTCCTGCTGAACCCTCTGCTGGGTCCTGGGCTTGGAGTAATCGAAGGCGTCCTTCACCGAACCGTCGTAGCGCTTCATCCCGTCCACGAAATAGTACGTGAAGACGCTGTTGTGCAGCTGATCCGATTCCCAGGATTTCTCGCCGGCGCTGCTCGCACTGATGAGCACCTTGCCGTAGGACTCCTGGCTCGAGCCGATGCCCTTCCCCGATGATGCGGCCTGTCTGGGCTGATCCTCGAGAACAATATCCTTGGCCCCGAAGAGCCTCTTTCCCTGCGCCGTGGAAACACCGTAGCCTTCGTTCTCATCACCCACGCCGAGAGACTTCCCTCCGGGGGGGAGGAACCCCGGGATCGCCCGGTAGGCACCGTTGCTGTAACAGGTATCCAGGATCATGACGAGCCTGCGCGCCTTGAGGTTTTCCACGAAATCCTTCAGGGCGGTCTCGGCCACCGACGTGTACCAGACGCGCTCGCGGGGGTTGACCTCGGTGTCGTAGGTCACGATGTAGACACCCCCGAACTTGTCTGGCGGGGTCCCGTGACTGCTCATGTAGACGACCACGAGATCGTCCTCCTGAGCCGCACTGCGGATGCCGTTGAGGTACTTGACGACATTGGACGAGGTGGCGTTCTGGTCCGCCAGGAAATAGGTGTTGTTCTTCGTAAAGCCCGCCTGCTCTAGGAGGAACCGGTAGAACAGGGTGGCATCCCTCACGGAGTACTGCAGGGGGTTGATGCCGTTTTTGAACTTCCCGACTCCGACGACGAGCGCATAGCGGTTCCGGATGGGCCCCGCGGGGGCATCGCCCCGCACCGATGGCTGAAGAACGGCAGCCCGGCTGAAGAGCGAGCCCAGCTTCTTCTCCCATGTCTTGACCTTGATATTCTCGGGTGTGACGGGAGACACCCATTTCACGCCGACGACGGTCTGGGCGATCGAGAAAGCCCGGTCGACCTGCATCTCGTCGTCGTAGTTCCCCTTGAGTTCCAGCCGCCCGTAGGAATCGAGAGCGACGAAGCCGTTGGGGACTCCGTTTTGCGCAAACTGCTGGTTGATCTGCTGGATGTGTGCGTCGGTTACCGATGTGGACTGTGCCATGACGGCGCCCGGAACGAGCGCCATCACGGCAACGATCAGACCCAAAAGGGTTTTTTTCATGACTGGCTCCATGGGTTACGTCGATGGATGATCTTCTACCGGTGATCGACCCATGCCGTGTGGATGTCGAGCGAGGCCGTCCCCTTCTTTACGGTCAGGTCTTTTTCCACGACACTCTCTTTTCCCGCAGAAGCCACCTTGAACCCGATCCGGTATTTTCCGTCGGGGACGTCCTTGGGGATGTCAAATTTGCCGTCGGCCTTCCTCAAGCCCGGCGCGGCAGTGATTTCCTGGTCGACTCCCCCGAGTTCCGTCCACTCGTTTTTCGACGGGTCGAAAAACTTCACGTACCGCGTCTCGGTGACCTTCATCTCCTTGGACCCTTCGGGAGCCATCACGTAGTAAGAGCCTGCCAGCGTGACTGTCTGCCCCGGGAAGATCGTCGTCGGCGACACATTGAAGTTCTGGATCTTTACGACATCACCCTGGGACGGGTTGTACCCCACCTGCTGGGCCGTCTGCTGGTAGCCCGCCACCGGCTGGCTCTGGAGAGTGGAGTAGAGATTCAGGCAGTGGCCCCAGGCGACGAGGAACCCGAATCCCCCGCCGACGAGGGCGCCGACTCCCGCCGATTTCCAGCTTCCGCCGATGAGACCGCCGACGAGGGCGCCCGCTGCAGCACCGCCTGCGGTGTACAGGGCGATGCACTTGTTTCGGGCATCGACCCGTTCTTCTTCCGTCCGGATCTGCGACGGGTCGGGCAGCACCGATGCGCAGGAGGAAAGGAGAAAGACACAGACCAGAAGGACACTAATCGATTTCATGCGAAAAACGTTCATACCCTCCCCTTTTCTTGATTACTTGTGTGTCAATTTGAGATCGAGCGTGAGGATGCCGCCTTCATCGATCGCCGAGGCCGGAACGACTCCGTAATTGCTGCCGTCCCTCGCGTCGGATTCCAGGACGATGTCCTTGGTGCCCTTCGCAGAGGGCTTCCATCCCGCCTTGGGAGAGATCACGGCATAGCCCGTCTTGTTCTGGTCTTCCATGACGATGTCTTTGGAACCCTGCATGTTGCTGGAAATCATCATGGGTGGAGGCGGAGGCAGGCTGCTGCCGGCATCAGCCACGGGTCCCGGAGGAAGCGGAGGCGTGCTGGGGGGAGTCGCATCTGCCGGCCCGGTCATGGGAGGGGGAAGTGCAGCAGGAGGCTGCGTCGGGGCCGGAGGGACCGTGCCGGGCCCGCCCGCCATGGTCGTGGGCTGTCCGCCGCCGAGCGGATTCGGGCTGCCGGAGAGCATGATCATGATCTTCTCGGTGCCGGGGGCTCCGGCAAACCGCAGGGCTGTCGATTTGGGAATCTCGTAGAGCTGCTTCGCTTCCACATATTCATTGAAAAGAACGGCCGTGTTGCCGGTCGGGCCGATGTTCATGATCGTCATGTACCCGGGGCGATTTGTCCGGACGAGTATCTTCATCCTCTCGCCCGTCTTGAACGACCTCGTCTTGGGCACGATGGTAAAATCCCCGTTGGGTTTGAGCAGGGCGAGCTTGTAGGAAATCCCTACATATTTTGCCGGCGCCGGTGCGGCAGCCGCCGCGGGGGCAGGCCCTCCGGAGGACATGCGCACGGCTGCCCCGTCTCCGCTGTCAAAGATCGCCTTGGCTCCCTTGGGGGCCGCTTTCTGTGCACCCGCCGACAGGGGCATGAAGACCATAACGCAGACGAGCGTCATCACCGCGAGAAACACCACTTTCTTCCTGTTCATACATCAACCTCCCTTGTATCTGGGCCTTCCTTTTGTTGTCCACTGCTCCCCGGGGACTGCCAACGCAATACCCGCGCTGCTCTACGCCGACAACACCCTCTTGCTGAACCGATTTAAGGCGCGCCAGTATAAAAAAATGGACCTTACCTGTCAATTTGAATCAATGCAGAGACGAGTAAAGCTCTCATTTTTCTTTCTTCAGCATGCCGGCAGGCGCCTCACGAGGCTGACAAAGGGTTGACAGCATGGTGTCTCTCATTCTGTCGGTACAACGGATGTGCCGAACAGCCGTTGACACGCTGCAACCTTCATCAGCAGCCCCTGCCGTAAAAAAGAGACTTATAAATTCATGAATTGCGAGATATCCGTTGCATCTTCACAATCCGTAAGACTGTGCCAGAAACCGATTTTGGTTATCGGCTTGCAAGATTTGTGAAAAAAACAGCGAACGTTGGGTATCTCGATAAAATCATTTTTCAGGGATGTTCAGATGATTCCCGGTGCGGTAATCTGGCGGGCACTTGGATTGTGCGATTTGACGGACAAGCGGAAATAGACGATCGGTTTAACCGATCCGTGGGCGGTTCGTAGAAAGAACCTTGAACATGATCATGTCTGATTGTAAAACTGCGATATCAGCCGCCGCGCTATGTTCTAGTCACCCTTTTTCACGACGGGCAGCCGGATGGACACGGTTGCTCCCTTCCCTGTCTGTGATTCGACATGAAGGCTTCCATTGTAAGCTTTCAGCCTTTCCCGGATACTGAAGAGCCCGAAGCCGCTCTCGTTTGCAGGGGAACCCACCCCCTTGGCATAGAACCCCTTCCCGTCGTCCTGCGCTGTAATGCCAATGGTATGTTCATCGCGCTCGACAGTCACGAGGACATGACTGGCGCCGCTGTGTTTGACTATGTTTACAAGCAACTCTTTCGTCATCCGGTAGAGCATGATTTTCAGGTCCTGCTCCAGATCCGAGACATCCCCCGTTTTCTCCGTTTCGATCGCAATGCCGTGTTCCGAAGACATCTTCTTGGCCATCCAGTCGATGGCGGCTCCGAGCCCGAGATCGTGCAGGCCGGGCGGGCTGATTTCCGTCATGAGGGCGCGTGTCTGCTGGATGGCCAGGGCGAGCATGTCCTGTTGCTCCTGGATCATCTTCTCCATGGCCATGGCCGTGGGAAGATTGTGTGCAGAGGAAATCTTCATGCGGGCCAGGGCCAGCGTCTGGCCCAACTCGTCGTGAAGGGTCTGGGCAATATTTTTGCGCGTACGCTCCTCGGAAAGGGTCAGTTCGGAAGCCAGCGAACGGAGCCTGTCCCCCGTCTCGCGAGCCTGCCTCTCCATCAGCTTGAGCCTGCTCACGTCTACGAGTACGACACGATACCGAACCAGTCTGTCCGAGCGGTCAAACTCGCCGCTCACGTTCAGAGAGCACTCGAAGGGCGTGCCGTCCGTCGGGGAGAGCCTGCATTCCAAAATCTCTTTGACTCCGGGCTCCAACGGTTTCCGGAAAAAAAGGTGCAGCGCATCGGCACCCTCCCGGTCCATGTAAGACTGCAGGTACCTGCGAAGGAGTGATGCCCTGGGAACGTTCAACAGGGCGGCCGCCCTGAGATTCGCTTCCAGGATGAGCCCTGCCTTGTCCAGCGTGACATATCCGATGGGCGCAAAATCGTAAAGTTCCTTGAAACGGCTCCTTGACTCCTCGAGGTCCGCCTGAGTGCCCCTCATCTCCTCGTTCTGCATCGCGAGCTCGATCTGGTGGACCTGTAGCTCGTGGAGCAAACGCTTCTCCTCGTACTGCGGAAGCGACCGGAGCTGATCCTTTTCCCGCAGCCTGGCCACCTTGTCCTCGGCCTTCTTGCGGAGTCTTTCTGTCTCAACCTTGGGCTTTCTCATCGGGTGAGCGTTTTATCCTTCACTTTTCGGTGCTTCCGTTTTTCCGGCAACAGCTGTGATCTCGGTGAAGGTCATCACGACGCCGGAGATGACGTTTGCGGTGGTCCGGTAGGGAGTGATCCGAAGCAGGTAGGGACGGCCGTCTTTTGTCTCTACCGGCACTTCCCGGGGGGCCAGTGTGTCGATGACCTGCCTGGCGTCTTCGGCGAGCCTGTCGTATTTGAGGTTGGAGGAAATGTGCGTCAGGGGACGTCCGACGTCTGTCGGGATCAGGTTGATCACCCGGGCGGCCTCGGCATTGAAACGCTTGATCCCCAGACGGGTGTCCAGGAAGATGATCCCCGTGTTGACACTGTCGAGGATGTTCTTCATGTCATTCTCGGAATGGGTGAGCAGGTCGATCTTGGACTGCAGCTCCGTGTTCACCGTGATCAGCTCCTCGTTGACACTCTGCAGCTCCTCCTTGGAGGTCTCCAGTTCCTCGTTGGTGCTCTGGAACTCCTCGTTGGTGCTCTGGAACTCCTCGTTGGTGGATTTCAGCTCCTCGTTCGAGGCCTGGAGTTCCTCGATGCTCGCCTGGAGATTCTCCCGCGTGTAGGCAAGCTCCTTCTCCAGCTCTGCAATCCGGGCATTCTGCTTCCTGCCGGAGGTGGCGTTGAGCTTCTTCGGCTCCTTCACTGCGCGATCGACCTCCTCGAAGACGACGATGAAAAGCCTCTGCTCCATGTCGGGCATGGGGATCGGCCTCACGGTCACGTCTGTCGGCAGGAACCCCACGTTGCTCTTCACCTGCAGGCTCCTCATGACCACGTCTTCGTTTTTCGCTGCCGCCCGGTGCAGTGCCGCACGGATCTGTATCCTGAGACCCTCGCGGGCCATGTCGAACACGTTCATGCTGGGCTGGCCCTGCGAGGGCTCCAGGAACTTTCCCGTCTGGCCGTGAACGTACAGGATGTCGCCGCGTTCGCCGACGATGACCGACGGGGGTGCGAAATTCTCGAGCAGGACTGTCCGCGCGATCTCCGGGAAGGGGATCCGTTTGGCCTTCACTGCCTCTTCGGCTGTGCGTGTCGCGCCGGCTCCACCGATACCGAACCCCGTGAAAACGCCTGCGTGGTAGGGCGAAGGCGCCTCCGTCCGCCGGAAGATTTTCCATTTCCTGTCGAGCGGCGAGAAAAGCTCCCCGAAGGTCCCCACGGTCTCTGACGAGCCGAGGAAAAGGGCCCCGCCGGGCCGAAGGCTGTAGTGGAACATGGGGATGAGCTTGTTCTGCAACTCCAGGTCCAGATAGATCAGCAGGTTGCGGCAGCTCACCAGGTCGAGTTTTGTGAAGGGTGCATCGCTGATAACGTTCTGGACGGCGAAAACCATCCACTCCCGGATCTCGCTGCGGATCCGATAGCCCGCATCCTCCTTGACGAAGTGCCGCTTGAGGCGCTGGGCGCTGACATCCTGGGAAATGTTGGCAGGATAGAGCCCGGTCCGGGCCTGGGCGATGGAGTCCTCGTCGATGTCGGTGCCGAAGATCTGCACCTTGAAATCCCTTGCCGCCTCCTGCATGCACTCCCGGAGCAGGATGGCGATGGAGTATGCCTCTTCCCCGGTTCCGCATCCCGGGACCCACACCCGCACGGTATACGCATCCGGCTTTTTCTCAATGAGGGCGGGCAATATTTTTTTCTCGAGGGTGTCAAACGCCTCGGGGTCCCGGAAAAAGCTCGTCACGCGGATGAGAAGTTCTTTGAACAGGACCAGTATCTCCTGCGGCTGCTCCTGAACGTACTTTGCATAGGCGGCCGCGTCGGCGATCTGGTGAATGCTCATGCGCCGCTCGATCCTGCGCAGGATCGTTGTCTTTTTGTAGTGCGAAAAATCGTGGCCCGTTCTCGCGCGCAGAGTCGAAAGGATCTTCTGGATCGCCGTGAGGTTCGTGTCGCCCAGGTACAGGATCTTCCCCGGTTTCTTCGGGTAGTACTGCCTCACGTAGGCCTGCAGCTGTTCGGGCATCTTCTCCACGGGCACGACGTAGTCCGCAAGACCTGTCGCGATCGCGCTTCGGGGCATTCCGTCGTAGCGTGCCGTTTCCGGTTCCTGGACCACGCACAACCCGCCCGCGCCGTGAATCGCCCTCATCCCGAGGGTCCCGTCGGATCCCGTTCCGGAGAGGATCACCGATATTGCTTTTTCGCCCCGGTCTTCGGCCAGGGAGCGGAAGAAGAAGTCGATGGGCATCCGCATTCCCCTCGTCGCGGAGGGCGCATGGATCTGCAGAGTCATGTCGATAATCGACATGTCCTTGTTCGGGGGTATCACGTAGACGCGGTCGGGTTCGACCGTCATGCCGTTCTGCGCCTCGATCACGTCCATGCTCGTGTGACGTTTGAGCAGCTCCGGCATCATGCTGACGTGACCGGGGTCGAGATGGAGCACCAGGATGAAAGCCATGCGACTGTCAGCAGGCATGTTGTTGAAGAAGGACGTAAGGGCTTCAAGGCCGCCCGCCGAGGCCCCCATGCCGACCACGGGAAAGGCATCCGATGCGGAGACTGTGCCGGACAGCTTGCTCGAAACAGGTTTGCGGGGTGTGGGTTTTCTTTTCTTCGCCCCCGCTGGCCTGCTTCTTTTATCGGCCTTTTTCACGACGGATTGCCCCGGGTTTGAGTTGAAGGGTTGATGGCACGTCACAAGATCAGAAGCTGTTGATTTCAATACCATTCGTGATGCTGAACGTCAAAGGATTGTTTACCCCGGGTTTGGAGCCTATCCCTGCATTTCTGGACGGATCGACATTCGAGCGATGAAGCCGACGCTTTGCGAACCCGTTTCAGTTGATTCTTCACACGCATCGGGAATTCATGAGACGCATTCTTTTCACTTGACCAGCCTGCAGTATTTTGAATATTGTATGCAGTAAAGATTCTTCAACCCCTCAATGCGTCCATTTATTTCTCGCCTGCCACAAGGAGCTCGTCCTTATGAGTAACAAGGCGAAGTCATTCTTTCAGAAACACTCGCGTTCCGACAATGATACCGGCAAAAAGGGCATCATCAAGGGCCAGGGAGAGTTGCTTCTGGTTGTGGATGACGAGGAGAACATCCTGGACGTCATGAAGGAGATGCTGGAGCACATGGGCTATCATGTTGCCCTGGCAAAGAGCGGGCGGGAGGCCATCGACACGGTCAAGAGGACCAACAAGAAGATATCCCTCATCCTCCTCGATGTGGTCATGCCCGACATGGATGGACGGGCAACCTACAGCATCCTGAAGACGCTGGATCCGGAGCTCAAGGTGCTCGTCATTTCCGGTTATCCGGCAGAGAACTGCCCTGCGGATATTCTGCAGGCCGGCTGTGAAGGCTTTCTCCAGAAACCCTTCGGGCTCGTGGAGCTTTCAAGAAAGATCCGTGCAGCCATGGAAACGAAGCGCGCCGGATAAATCGACGGCTCCGCAGCCCTGCCGCGATCCCGCCGTGATGCGGAAGTTCCCTATTGTAGCTTTCCCTGATCCCGTCCCGTCAAATCACTCCAGCCTGAATTCGAAAAGCAATCCAGCACTCCATCGACACATATCACTCCTGCTGCGAGAGGAAGGTGACGGAGGGCTGATTTTCCTTGCCAACGGGGCATGAATTACATAAATATGAAGCGCTAAAAAGGGATGTTCCTGCAGATAAAGGAAAAAGATGGTGCCTGGGGCGGGAATCGAACCCGCACAGCCCTAGGGACCGAGGGATTTTAAGTCCCTTGCGTCTACCAGTTCCGCCACCCAGGCAATGAGGCAAGTACGGGCATGTATAGTATCTTTGCTCGGGGCTGTCAAGATGGGAGGCGGCTGGCCCGACCGGGAACCCTGCAAAGAATAACCTGAATCACCCACCGCGGGAGGCAGCATGCAGGAAGTCGACATCATCATCGAAGGCGGCACGATCCTCACTCTCGACGACACCGGCACGATCATCCCGTCGGGTGCATTGGCCATCGATAAGGGTACCATCACGGCAGTCGGTCCCCTTCCCGAAATCGCCGGCCGGTATCGCGGCAGGGACGTCGTCAAGGCGTCGACTCATGTTGTCATGCCCGGGCTTGTCAACGCACACACCCACGCGGCCATGACCTGCTTCCGGGGAATCGCCGACGACCTGGAGCTGATGGAGTGGCTCAACAAGTACATCTTTCCAGCCGAGGCGAAGAACGTGGACCCGGAGCTGGTCTACTGGGGAAGCCTGCTGGCCTGCGCCGAGATGATACGCTCCGGGACGACGACGTTTTGCGACATGTACATCTTCGAGGACGAGACGGCGAAGGCCGCAAGCCGCGCCGGGATGCGGTGCCTGCTCGGAGAGGTGCTCTTCGATTTTCCCTCCCCCAATTACAAGACGCCCGATGAAGGCCTGGCCCGCACGAGGGAACTCATCGAGAAATGGGTCGGCGACCCGCTCATCCGCATCTCCGTGAAGCCGCACGCCCTCTATACCTGCTCAGAGGATCTTTTGAAAAAATCAAAAGCCCTTGCCGAACGCTACCGCGTCCCGCTGTCGCTTCACTTGCTGGAGACGAAATCGGAGCGCGACGGGCTCATGGAAAAGCTCGGACGCAGTCCCGTGCGATACCTCCGCGACATCGGCCTGCTGAACGAGAACGTGTTGGCCTTCCACTGCGTCTGGCTCACGCCGGAAGACATCGAGATGTTTTCCCGATCCGGCGCGAAGGCCGTCCACAACCCCGAGAGCAACATGAAGCTTGCCTCGGGTGTCGCTCCCGTTCCCGACATGCAGGCGGCCGGCATAACGGTTGCCCTGGGGACGGACGGGTGCGCCAGCAACAACAACCTGGACATGTTCCAGGAAATGGACACGGCCGCCAAGCTGCACAAGGTCTCCCGCCTGGACCCCACCGCCATGAGCGCCGCCACGGTGCTGAAAATGGCAACGCGGGACGGCGCCCGGGCCCTCGGGATGGCAGACCGGATCGGGTTGCTGCGGCCCGGGATGAAGGCCGACGTGATTTGCGTCGATTTCAACCAGCCCCACCTGACTCCCCTCTATCATGAGAATTCGCACCTGGTGTATTGCGCATCGGGATCCGATGTGGATGCAGTCGTGATCAACGGCCGCGTCGTCATGAAAGACCGAAGGCTGCTCACCATCGATGAAGGCGAGATCATGGAGCGAGTCAACGGCATCGCCCGGCGCATCCGGGCAAGCCTCGGGATGTGAGGGCTGCGCCATGAA
>DASRZY010000089.1:0-4803 GCA_035685905.1 Syntrophales bacterium | reverse complement strand
CAGCGTCCCGTCGCGAACGCTCCCGTTGAACGGGGTGGTGAAATTCAAATGGAGGCCGACATCAAGACCATTCATTCGAGCAAGCTCAGCAGCCCGTTCCGAATCTTCCATGAAGACCATGGCGCTGACGGCCGTGATCCTGCCGTTCCGGTGAAGCTCCAGGCTTCTGTCCGTCGCGACCCTGTTGCGTCCCCAGTCGTCCGCATTGACAATCAGCATGACGAGCGCTCCGACGACCCGATCGACTTCGAGAGCATTCTGCGAAGCCTCTGCATCTGCTCTTTGCGGCAGAAATGAAGTAGCTCCGGCGACACCGGCCGTTCGATCCTTTTTGCAGCCGATGTCACGTATCCCAGCAGCAGGAACAATCCGCCGAGGACATAGGGTTTGTGCCGCATCTGGGAAACGGCCCGCAGAACGGCCCACAGGGGGTGGCCTCCGAGATAGTAATCCTCCCTGCCCAGCCTGAACTTGGCTGAATAGATGCTCCCTTTCGCCGTGCCCATCTTCCGATGATGGAAGCATGTCCTGTCGGTAAACGTGCGGGTCTGCCAGCCCTTCATCCTTGCCGTCGTCACGGCAACCCAGTCGATCCCCCCGGCCTTGATCGGTACGTACCCGCCGATTTCTTCGAAGCATTCTCTCCGGAACAGCTGACAGGCACCCGAGACGTGCTCGATATTCGCAACCCGGTAATCGTAAGGGGCGGAGCCGTCTTCGACAAAGGGGGTTCCCGCGACGCCCAGTCCAGGGTACTCGGCGAATTTGTCCAGCAGGTATTCGAAGTAGTCCGGCCCGAACGTGATGTCGGCATCGAGATTGCCGATGATGTCATGGGGCATGTCATTCAGGAGTTCGCAGGCTGCATTGAAACACCTTGCCTTGGCGGCAAAGGTTCGATCGCAGCGCTCGGGCATCCGGAGCAGCTCCATCCACGGACGATCCTTGGCGTATTTTCCGACAATGGCATCGGTGCGGTCTGTGGACCCATCGCTGACAATCACCCATCTTGCCGGCAGGATGGTCTGAACAATCATGGACTGGATGGTCTGTTCGATATACGCCTCTTCGTTTCGCGCAGGCGTGATGATGATATACGAATATGTCATACGTCCGTCCCGGAGTTCTTGTCTTCCGCTTCGGCTGAACTGCCGACGATTCCGGCTTCGCCCGGTGGGCGCCGAACCGGAAATGAAACCAGTGCCGTCATGCAGCTCCGGCTGGCCACGCATTATCCTGCATCAGACCAGATGGCCATTCCCTGCACGCTGATGCCTTCCACCCGCCTGATGAGTCTGCAGCCGGCTACGATATCGCTCCATTCTTCTCGATTGCCTATCTGCAGCAGACAATCATGCATATTGTACATGAGCCAGAAATCATATCCTCTGTCCAAGGCACGATCGGTTTCAATGAAGCCGACACTGTCATTCAGTCTCGACCTCCTTGCGTGGCTGCGATCCGGCTGCTCACTGCAATACTTCCTGTACTTCAAGAATCTCCGGTATCGCCCTTCTTCCATCCAGTAGGCTTCGTCGATGAACACAACGGAACCCCGGTCGATATCGATGAATTCGGACAAGTGCCCTCTCCAGTGATCGCAACTCATCTTTCCGGTGGTTTCGTTTGCGTCCGACCTTCCGGCCCCGGTCACCGGATCGCCGGTTTGACCCTCGGATCTCAGACACAGGGAGATATAAACTTGATGGCCTGCCTTCTGCAAATGCGAGATGACCGTCAGCAGGGTCCTGCTCTCTTCCCCTGCTGGATCTTGCTGCATGTCCATGCCGACGTAACAGGATATCGGCTTTTCGAGCAGCTCCCGCACCCTTGCTTCATCGGTAGCCTCGACCCTGTAACCGCTTCGTTTGATCGCATCGAATACATCATTCGACATCGACCTCCCCGGGAATCCGAATCGATTCCGGATGGATTTCTCGCGGCTTTTGAAATCCCTGGCCGCCTGCAGCAGACAACTTCCCACACCAACAGCGACTTTGCTGACGACCGTCTCACAGCACTCGTAAGTACCGATATGTTTCGTATCCACGCCGGGCAAACCGGCTTTGAAGTGGGCCGTGCCCGGGTTTCTTTCCGGATTGTACCCGCCGAGGTCGCACCATCGGAGACCTGCCCCTTTCATCCGTTCAATCATCCGCCATATGAGGAGATAATTGAATCCGTGCCTCATGCCTCTCTCGTTGTTTCCGCCCGCGATCAGAATCCCCCTGCTTCCGAGAAACGATGCCATGAGAGAAGCCATGGCCTGCCCCTCTTGCAAGCAAACCATGATCCTCATCTTGTGGCCGACCGGCAGACCCTTCTGCACAGCACGATATTCTTCGATGTCGGAACCGGGAATAAATTTCTTCCGGATCAACGTCTCCCGGTAGGGTTCGCACAGTCGATCGTAGAGCCCGCCGTCATCCGTTCCCTCGATGAGCTCGACGTCTTTTTTCTCCGCGATGCCAAGTTTGAATTTCCATTGCTTGCTCAATTTGCGGCGGATCTCTTCCAACGGCGGTCTCAAATCAACGAGGATCGTTCGATCCGAGTCTCCCGACCTTCGAAAGCCCTCCTGTTCGAGGATGGCCCGGATCGACTCGCCTCCTTCCGCCGGTTCACCGGGGGTCATTCTCAGCAGGAGACCTCGCTTCCGGGCATATTCATGTCGAAGAGAGCGGATGGCGGCACGAAACACCTCTTCATCGGGAGTTCGTCCCCTCCTGCGCCAGATCGGACCCCAGGGGACATAGGCAATGCCAGCACCCGCGATCGGAACACGTCGGATAGCGGCTTGCGTCATTGCTACGATTTCCCCTCCCCGCTTGAGGACGATTCGGCTGGTGCGGTTCTCGCCCCAGTGTACGGCGCCATAGGACCATGTATGATACACAGTTGCATCCTCGAAATGATACAGGGCTTCATGCCAGGATTCTTTGTCCACAGCGTCCACCTCGATATCATAACAATCGTCCCACATGGCATCTCATTCCATCAGTGACCAGAGATCGGGGAAACAAAACACGATCCGACCCCATGGGCGGAGGCATGAACGGTTGGCGAAATTCTTCTAGAAGGATCGCTCCCGGAACAGGGTGATCCCACATGTCCCGAGAATTTTTCCAATATGATCACAGTCTTTAATCAGATACACCATCAATACATGTTGACCCATGAGGGAAAAGAAGGGCAGTGCAGCCGTGTAGAGAATCACAGCGATGGATGACTTCAGGATGCTGTAACTTGCGAAATGCATGCCCTTCGATTCGAGATAGCCTCGCATCAAAGCCCGCTTCAAAAAATAGATCCGTCGAATTCTGCTCAGGGGCACCCACTCCCATACCGGCGCTTCGTTGCACCAGACAAAGCGTTTGCCGTTGCTCATCATCCGTTTGAAGAAATCCCCGTCTTCCCCACCCAGCTTGCCGAAACGCGGATCGAAGGGATTCGGATTTTCCACAAAAAGAGTGCGGTTCAGCAACACATTTCCAGTCCTCGCTTGGGCATGATCTTCGAGCACGGTACCGGTTTCAAAGGTCTCCCTTTCACAGAGTCTTCCCTTGATTAGCCACTCAGGCGGTTCGATTTGATATTCCGGAATCACAGGCCCCAGCACGCCATCGGCGTTGCATGCATTCATTGCCCGGAACAAACAAAAAAGCCACTCAGGATTTGGATATTCATCGTCATCGATGAAAGCGACGTGGGTGTTGCGGGCATTCTCAACAGCCCGGTTTCTTACAAGGGCGAAGCCACGCTCGGGCTCGACATCATACAAGACGGGAACGGTCGCTCTTGCCGAGAAGGCGTCGACAACGCTCTTTGCCGATCCCGAGACATCGTTGTCCACCACGACAACCGAATAGGTGAATCGATCGCCCGTTTGCTGATTCTCGAGCTTATGAAGGAGTCTTTCGAGCAGGCGCGGACGCTTATACGTGCAGATGCAGACCGATATGTGCTCGAGCCCTGGTTTTCTATCGTTCATTTTTTTCAACCCGATCGGCAGGCGGGGCTTTTTCAGGCGCGAAAGGCGGCGATGGTCTCGCAGATATACTGCGTCTGCTCTTCCCGCAGCTCCGGGTACAGGGGAAGCGAGATGATCTCCTGGGATGATCTCGTCGCCTCCGGGAAGTCTTCCCCTGCATGGTTCAGGTATGCATAGGCCTTGAGGTTCGGCAGGGCAATCGGGTAGTGGATGCCCGTCGAAATGCCGTGGCTGCCCAGATGATCCATCAGCTGCCGGCGGAGCTCTTTCCTCACGCGGATGACGTAGAGATGGTAAACGGCCCTGACGTCCTTCAGCTCTGCGGGGGTCATCACGAAAGAACCCTTCAACAGGTCGTTGTACCGGTAGGCGGCGGCGCGCCGCTTCTCGGTCCACTCCTCCAGGTAGTTGAGCTTGACGGACAGGATGGCCGCCTGCAGTCCGTCGAGGCGGCTGTTGAGCCCCTCCACGTCGTGATCGTACTTGCTGATCCGGCCATGGTTTGCGACCATCCGGGCCTTCAGCGCGAGTTCATCATCGCCGGTCACGATCGCCCCCGCATCCCCGTAGGCCCCGAGATTTTTGCCGGGGTAGAAGCTGAAGCAGGCCATGTCGCCGATGGAGCCAATTCGTCTTCCTTTGTATTCTGCGCCGTGGGCCTGTGCTGCGTCCTCCACAACCTTGAGGTTGTGCTTCTCAGCGAGTGCAATGATCGGGTCCATGTCGGCAGGCTGCCCATAGAGGTGAACAGGAATGATGGCCTTCGTTTTGGGGGAAATCTTCTCCTCGATTTTTGTGACATCGATGTTGTA
>DASRZY010000088.1:0-7269 GCA_035685905.1 Syntrophales bacterium | reverse complement strand
GACGACTTCTGGGAAGAGCTGGAACAGGTGGTACTTGACATGAGGGACCGCGTCCCGGTTGTCGTCGTGGGACCGGAGCCGTCATATGCCGCCCTGTCGAACGTAAACCCTGAGATCACGGCCACGGTCTTCCGATATATCCTTTTCGGCGGCGCCATCAACATGAAGAACATGCTCGCCTATCTCGCGAGCCAGCTTTTCGGTGACCCTGTAGCCTTCGAGTCGCCGGAGCCCTTAGCCTGGGAGGGTATTCATCATCCTGCCGTCCCCGGCATATTCTCCACCACGGCTGATTTCCTTGCGGCTTACCGGAAACACCTGAGCTTTGAGCCAGCCTCTTTCGTCGGCCTTCTCTACACCCGCTCCAACTGGGTAAACAGGAATCTGGAGGTCGAAGCCGCGATCATCCGCGCCCTCGAAGAACGCGGGCTCGGCGTAGTGCCGGTCTTCTACTATTCCCTGAAAGATGCCAGGCTGGGAAACATGGGAGGGACCGATGTGATAGAGCATTTCCTGATGGACGGGCAATGTCCGCTTGTTGATGTCGTCATCAAGCTTACAGCCTTTTTTCTTGGCAGCAGCCGGGGAGGCGTTAAGGAATCGGACGCACCGTCCGGGGCTGAGATCCTTAAAAAGCTGGGCGTGCCGGTTTTCGCCCCCGTTATCTCTTACTACAAGGACCGGGCGCAATGGCTCGCCGACGCGGATGGCTTAGGGAGCCAGACGGCCTGGAGCATCGCCATGCCCGAGTTCGAGGGGGTGATAGAGCCCATGGTCGTCGGCGCGTCGAGAGGGATTTCCACCCCGGAAGAGGAATCGTATGAACCTCTCGATGACAGGATAGATAAGCTGGCTGACAGGATCGTCCGGTGGGTCGGCCTGCGCAAGAAACCGAACAGCGAAAAGAAAATCGCCTTCATCCTCAACAACAACCCATGCGCCAGCGTGGAGGCGACGGTGGGCGGCGGAGCCCACCTTGACACGCTTGAAAGCGTCGTCGATATCATGAAGCGGATGGCCGCCGAAGGCTATGAAGTGACGCCGCCGGAGAACGGCAAGGCGCTTATTGACGAGATCATGAACAGGAAGGCGATCTCCGAGTTCAGGTGGACGACCGTCCAGGAGATCGTGGCCAGAGGCGGTGCCCTCGCCCTCGTGGAGAATGACCGTTACCTGGAGTGGTTCGGGGAGCTTCCCGATTCGACACGCGCCAGGATAACAGAGGCCTGGGGCAACCCGCCGGGGGAGGAGAAGGACGGCGTACCTGCGGCGATGGTCTATGACGGGAAGATCGTCGTGACGGGTGTTCGCTTCGGGAACGCTATAGTCTGCGTCCAGCCGAAGAGGGGCTGCGCGGGCGCGCGCTGCGACGGCCAGGTGTGCAAGATCCTCCATGACCCTGCCGTGCCGCCTCCGCACCAGTACCTGGCGACTTACAAGTGGATCGCGAGGGAGTTCGGCGCAGACGCGATCGTCCACGTGGGCACCCACGGCAACCTCGAATTCCTGCCAGGCAAGGCGACGGGCCTCTCCTCCGGCTGCCTTCCGGACGTGGGCATAGATAAGATGCCCCATCTCTACATCTACAACGCGGACAACCCGCCTGAGGGCATCATCGCCAAGAGGCGGAGCAACGCCGTCCTCGTCGACCACATGCAGGCAGTCATGGTCCAGGGCGAGCTTTATGGTGACCTCGACGAACTGGAGAGGCTGCTTACTGAGTATACGCGCTATCAACACACGGAGCCGGGAAAGGCCCACACGATAAGCCACATGATCATCAACAAGGTAAAAGGGCTCAACCTTCTGCCCGAAGACCGGCTCTCCCACGAGATGATGGACGAGGCGATAACCGAGATCCATGACAAGCTGTCTCTCCTGAAAGGCACGTATATTCCCAAGGGCATGCACATATTCGGGAGGGCGCCGCAAGGGACCAACCGGGCCGAGCTTATGTACGCGATCATGCGGTACGAGACAGGCCCCGGCTCGCTGCGCGCCGTCGTCTCCGACGTGATACACAGGGCATCGCCCGCAGGTAACGGCGATTTGACCGAGATCGTGGAAGCGGCAGCCCGCGGCCTGTGCAAAGGCTGGGTGGAGCAGGGCGTCACCCTCGCGGACGGCCTGGCTGCAGCCTACGAGCTCTTGCCCTCCGAGCGGCAAGCCCTCGACAAGGTCCAGGACGATCTTGCGCGCCTCGACCAGTCCATCTCCGCATCCGACGAAATGGGAGCGCTTCTTTCCGGGTTCACCGGCTCCTACATTCCGCCCGGGCCTTCCGGGCTGATCACGAGGGGCAGGCCCGACATCCTCCCAACGGGCAGAAACTTCTATGCCCTCGACCCCCAAACCATACCGACCAGGGCCGCCTGGGAAATGGGCAAGTTGCTCGCGGACAAGACCCTCGACCGGTATCTCATCGATGAGGGTGATTACCCGGAGAACATTGCTTTTTACTGGCAGTGCACGGACATCATGTGGTCCGATGGAGAGGGCATGGCCCAGATGATGTACCTCCTGGGCGTAAAGCCCGTCTGGCAGGATAACGGCAGGGTGAAAGGCTTCGAGGTGATGTCCCTGGATGAGCTTGAGCGGCCCCGGATCGATATAACCGTGCGCGTCTCCGGCATCACGAGGGACAACTTCTCCGGCGCCATCGAGTTACTCGACGAGGCGGTCCAGGCGGTCGCTGCTTTGCCGGAGCCGGTGGAGCGGAACTTCGTGAGGAAGCACACGCTTGCGAAACTGGCCGACAAGCCGGAAGTGGACAAGGTCGCCCTGCGGCAGGCCACGTACCGGCTGTTTGCCAGCATGCCCGGCACCTACCAGGCGGGCACGCAGCTTGCCGTCTACGCCTCGGCATGGAAGACCGAACAGGACCTAGCCGACGTCTTCCTTTACTGGAACGGCTACGCCTACGGCAAGGGGGTCTTCGGCGACGCGGCTCACAAGCACCTCAAAGAGAGCCTGTCGAGCGTCTGCTGCACCTTCAATAAGACCGTCACCGACGAATACGACCTTACGGGCTGCTGCTGCTACTTCGGTACGCACGGCGGTATGATAAATGCCGCGCAAGTGGTGTCGGGGACCGAGATCAGGAACTATTACGGCGATACGCGTGACCAGGGCAAGGTGTCGGTGCGGACCCTGGCCGAAGAAGTGCGGCGCGTCGCCCGGGCGAAGATCCTCAACCCGAAGTGGATCGAGGGCATGAAAGAGCACGGCTACAAGGGCGCGGCCGAGATCAGCAAGCGGGTGGGCCGCCTTTACGGGTGGCAGGCAACGGCAAAGACGGTTGACCAATCGATCTTCGACGACGTGACGCGCACCTTCCTCATGAACGAAGAAAACAGGCAGTTCTTCCAGGAACACAACCCCTGGGCCATGGAGGAGATGGGCAGGCGGCTCATCGAGGCCATGGAGCGGGGCTTATGGAGCCCCTCGGCCGACGTCAGGGACGCCCTCAAACGGCTCTACCTGGAGGTGGAGGGCTGGATCGAGGATAAGATGGATGGCATCGAGGGCGAGTTCCAGGGCGGCGCCATAGACATCATGACGAAAGATGACATAGAAAGTTGGAAGAAGAAGATGAAGGAGGTACTCGGATGATATTCCCATTTTCGGCGATTGTCGGGCAGGACGAGATGAAGACAGGGCTCCTCTTGAATGTGGTCGATCCGGCCATAGGAGGGCTCCTGATCATGGGCGAGAAAGGCACCGCGAAGAGCACGGCGGTGCGGGCCTTGGCCGATCTGCTGCCCGAGATCGAGGTAGTGGAGGGTTGCCCCTTCGGGTGCACGCCGGACGGGCTTCTCTGCAGCGCCTGCAGGGAGCGTTTGAACAAAAACGAAGGGCTCAAGCGGGAGATGAGGAAGATGAAGGTGGTCGAGCTCCCGCTCGGCATCACCGAAGACCGGCTCGTGGGCACGCTCGATATCGAGCACGCGCTGAAGAAAGGCGAAAAGCGTTTCGAACCGGGGATACTAGCTGCGGCCAACAACAACTTCCTCTACGTGGATGAGGTCAACCTGCTGGAAGATCATATCGTGGATCTTCTTCTTGATTCGGCGGCGATGGGAGTCAACACGGTCGAGCGCGAGGGCGTCTCCTTCACGCATCCGGCCCGCTTCATCCTCGTGGGCACCATGAACCCGGAGGAGGGGGAGCTCAGACCGCAGTTACTCGATCGCTTCGGATTGTGCGTGCGGGTTACATCCGTGCGCGACAAGAACAAGCGCATCGAAATTTTGAGACGCAGGATGCGCTTCGATGCCGAGCCCGACAGTTTCCTGCGGGAATGGCAGGCGGAGCAGGAGCGCATGGCTGCGCAGGTCACCGCAGCGCGCGAGCGCCGCGATCGCATTGAGATGAGCGAGCCGGTGCTGGAACAGATCGTTGCAATGACCACGCAGCTCAACCTTGACGGCCACAGGGCGGACATCGTGATCCTGAAGGCGGCCCGTGCGCTGGCGGCCCTTGCCGGAAAAGGCGAGATAGGGACCGAGGAGGTCCGGACAGCGGCCATGCTTTCCCTCATACACCGTCAGAAGCGCCTCCCCTTCGAGGAAATGGGAAGCCAGATGACGAAGGTGCAACAGCTTTTCTCTGGTGCGAGCCGGCCATGAACTTCTGCGGTTTTGTCGGCCACGACGATGCCAAGCTGGCGCTGATTTTGAACGCCATTGATCCTCAGTGCGGAGGCGTGCTCTTCGCCGGAGAGAAGGGGAGCGGAAAGTCGACCTGCGCCCGTCTCTTCCGGGAGTTGCTTCCTGGAGAGACGCCTTTTGTGGAGGTCCCGCTCAACATGACGGAGGACGCGCTTCTCGGGACCGTCGATATCGAGCGGGCGCTCAAGCACGGTGAGAAGGCGTTCCAGCCGGGCATCCTCAGCCGCGCCGACGGCGGAGTTATCCATATTGACGATATAAACCTGCTGCCTGCCGGTATGATCGCTCTCATCTTTGAAGCGCACGACAGGGGGACAAACATCCTGGAGCGTGAAGGTATCACCGCGCATCACCCGTGTCGCTTCATTCCCATTGCAACCATGGACCCTGATGAAGGGCTGTTGTCGGCCCATTTCCTGGACCGGTTCGGCATGTTCGTCGCCTGGGGCGCGATCCGGACCAATGCTGGAAAGATGGAAATCATCAGAAAGTCGGAGTCGGTCCTCTACGCCACGAGTGATACGGACGCTGCACTTTCGCGGCTTAGGGAACGGATTGCGAATGCCAGGAGGCTTCTGAAGCGGGTGCACGTTCCCGCAACAATCGAGCAGTCAATTGTCGAGAGAGGGATCGAGAGAGGGATCGAGGGACACCGGGGCGAACTCTTTCTCTTCTGCGCGGCCAGGGCGTACGCGGCCTTCCGCGCGGAGATCACAGTGACCGAGGAACACGTCGATCAAGTACTGCCGCTGGTCCTTGCGCACAGGGCGAGACCAGCGCCGGAAGAGCAGGAAGAGCCCACTGAAGTGCAGCCGTCGGAGAAGAACCAATCGGACAACGAATCACAAACAGAGCGGGAGACAGAACCCCATAATCATCAGAACCAGCTGCACGAAGGCGGCGCGCAGGAAACATCATCTGAAGCATCGGCCGCGCCTGCTGATGCATCAACCCGAAAAGAGGAAATATTCGACACGGGGGAACCCTTCCCGGTTCGACGCATCGCGCTGAGAAAAGACAGGCTGAAGCGCGCCGAGAGCGGAAGACGGACCAAAACGGCTTCGCAGGGGAAAAGCGGCCGGTATGTAAGGAGCGGCTTTAAAAGCGCGGAGCGCGATGTGGCGCTCGACGCCACGCTGCGGGCAGCCGCGCCGTATCAGGCAATGCGGGAGAGAAACGGCTCCGTGGTGATCCGTCCTGAGGATCTGCGATTCAAGGAGCGGGAAAAGAAGATGAGCCACCTGGTGATATTCGTGGTCGATGGCTCCGGTTCCATGGGCGCTCAGAGAAGGATGACGGAGACGAAGGGGGCTGTGCAATCGCTCCTGCTCGATTGCTACCGAAAGAGGGATAAGGTGGCCTTCATCGTGTTCAGACGGAATAGAGCAGAGATAGTGCTTCCGCCCACCTCCAGCTTCGAGTATGCTGCAAAGAGGCTAAAGGAGATCCCCGTCGGCGGCAGGACACCATTGTCTGCCGGTCTGCTTGAGGTGTACCGCCTGGTGATGCGAATGCGGATGCGGAGGCCGCAGACCAGGTGTCTCGTTGTACTGGTGACGGACGGGAGGGCTAACCAGGCGCTCGGCGAGACTGACATCGAAATGGAACTGCGAAGCATGGCGGGTCTATTGTCAGGCTGCAAGAATGCGGATTGCCTCGTGATCGACACTGAGGACAAGAAGAGTCTCACAAAGATGGACCTTGCGGCGAGGCTTGCCGAGTGGCTCGACGCACACTACTACCCGCTGGCTGATTTGCGAGCGGACTATCTGACCGGGATGGTTGAGTATGCCAAGAGTCTGCAATGGGTATCCGCCCCGTGAGGTGGATGGATTAGCATCGACAGCCCGTTCTCATGAGGACACGCACGGTCACCGGCATATCCGTCATCAGCGTACCTGAAGAAGATATGATGAGTGGCGTTGCGCATAAACGTTTCCTCGGCATTTGCTCGAACTATTGCCGGTGTAAGCGGCGTGGAGGCAAGGCATTCTCTGCCTGCGGCCGAACGCGCAGCCGGTGAGGACCTGGATGGCGTCGCAGCCGCACGCGTCCGTCTCCGCGATAACCACGACCTCCTCGTCCGGCGCCCGCCTCTCCCCGAGCCAGGCCATCGCCGCCTTAGCGGCCCTGTATCCAATGGCCAGACCAGGACAGACGTGCCCGTGAAAGTCGGCACACTTCGCAAAATCTTCTTGCCACGACTGACCAGATTCGTCTGTCATACCCGACCTCCCCTCAAGACCAAATAAAAAGGCCACGAAAACTCGATCCCTTCGGGGACCGGAAGCCTTCGCGGCTTTTCTGCTGTCGTTACTGGTTGGCTGAGCCTAACCGGACTTCTTGTCCAGGGTGTCAGGTGATGCACAAAGATAGCTCATGAGCTAAGCCGTTGTCAACTATTCTGCATGTCCAGGGCCCGGCCGCAGCGTGCCGTCGTGACCACATCCGGCCTCACTCGTTCCGGAATGCCTTTATTATTTGCCTCGTGTTGTACTCGAACACGTCGTCTAAGGTGACTGTTTTCTCGACGCCGGGGAAATTGATCAGTTGGGCATAACGACACCGGGCATTCTCGGCGATTATGCGCGCAACAGGC